>CALEXZ010000151.1 GCA_937926195.1 uncultured Actinomyces sp. | reverse complement strand
TGGCGCAGAAGGGGCAGGCCATGCCGCAGCCGGCCTGGGAGGACACGCACAGGGTCGTGCGCTCGCGGTAGCGCATGAGCACAGACTCCACCCGCACACCGTCGTGCAGCTCCCACAGGTGCTTGATGGTGCGCCCGCCGTCGGCGCGCAGGGCCCGGACCTCGGTGATGAGCTCGGGCAGGAGCTCGGCCGCGAGGTCCTCGCGCTGGGCCGCGGGCAGGTCGGTCATGTCCGCGGCTTCGCGGGTGAAGCGGGTGAAGTAGTGGCGGGAGAGCTGTTCGGCGCGGAAGGCGGGCAGGCCGGCATCGGCCAGGGCACTCTTGCGTCCGGCCAGGTCGAGGTCGGCCAGGTGGCGCGGTGCCTTGCCGCGGGCCACGGGCACCGCGAAGGACAGGCGCGGTCTGGCGTCGGGGCTGGTGGCGCCCTCGGGCGCCTGGTCCGTGGGCATGACCTGGACCTCGCCGGGGCGCCGCCTGAGGGCGACGGAGACGGGGGCCGTACGGCGCTGGCGGTCGTTGGCGGGGCTCACGGAGCTGGGGTTCCTCTCGGCGGGACGGGGCCCGCGTGCGGTGCGGGTCAGCGGTGCGGGTCTGCGGCTGCCGAGGTTACCCGTCGGTCGCTGCGCGCGCCGCGCCGGGCGTCACACGCGCCCCACCCGGGATCTCGACCCGGCGCGTGCCGTTCAGCCCAGCAGGAGGGCGGCGACGTAGACCACCGGGGCGGCCACGAGGATGGAGTCGAGGCGGTCCATGAGTCCGCCGTGGCCGGGCAGGAGCGTGCCCATGTCCTTGAGGCCCAGGTCCCGCTTGAGCAGGGACTCGCCCAGGTCGCCCAGCGTGGAGACGATGACGACGACGAGCCCCAGCGCCGCCCCCGCCCACAGGGGCCACTCCAGGGCCCACGCGCACAGGCCCCCGGCGAGCAGCGCCGCCGCGACCGAGCCCGCGAAGCCCTCCCAGGACTTCTTGGGCGAGACGCTGGGCGCCATGGGGTGCTTGCCGAAGGTGATGCCCACGAGCCAGCCGCCGGTGTCATTGGCCACCGGCAGGGCAAAGAGCGTGACGATCTTGCCCACGCCCTGCTCCTGGGCGACGAGCAGGACCGCGAATCCCGCCAGGAAGGGCAGGTACGTGGCGGCCAGGACCGAGGCGGCGGCCGTCACCGACCGTGAGCGCCGGACGGCGTCGTGGACCTGTGTGCGGGGCACGACGTCGTGGCCGGCGGCCGCGAGCAGGGTCCCGGAGTCCGCCTCCGCCTGGTCGAGGAAGCACCACACGACGCAGGCGCCCGCGGTGGCGATGTAGGCGCCGAAGGCTCCCTCCGCCCCCAGCGTCCAGGCGCACACGCAGGTCCCCAGGGTGCCCAGCCACAGGGGCGCCAGCGGCAGCCGGATGCCCTTGCGGGCGAAGGCGCCGGCCAGCTCCCACAGGGCTCCGCACACGGCCACGACGACGAGGCCGACGAAGGCGACCTTCTTGACCAGCAGTGAGACGAGGATGATCGCGATGAGGACCACCGCGACCCCGACTGCGGCGGGCAGGTTGCGCCCGGCCCTCCCGGTGGCGCGCAGAGGGGCGCGGTTGGGCGTCGGAGGCGGGGACAGCAAGGTAGTCAGCATGCTCACGGGCGTGGCGTGCGGTGCGTGGAGGCGGCGGGCGCGCTGAGCTCAGACCTCGAGGAGCTCGGCCTCCTTGGCGGCCAGGGCGGCGTCGATGGCCTCGACGAAGCGCTTGGTGAGGGCGTCGAGCTCGCTCTCGGCGCGCTTGACGTCGTCCTCACCGGCCTCGCCCGCCTTCTTGATGGCCTCCAGCTCCTTCTTCGAGCGGCCGCGGATGCCACGGACCTGAACGCGCGAGTCCTCGGCGCGGGTGCGGGCGAGCTTGACGTAGTCCTTGCGGCGCTCCTCGGTGAGGGCGGGCAGGGTGACGCGGATGACGGTGCCGTCGTCGGTGGGGTTGACCCCCAGGTCGGACTCGCGGATGGCGGTGGTGATGGCCTTCATCGCCGAGCGGTCGAAGGGGCTGACGATGACGGTGCGGGCCTCGGGGATCGTGATCCCGGCGAGCTGCTGCAGCGGGGTGGGGGCACCGTAGTAGTCGACCATGATGGGGTTGAACATGGCGGGGTTGGCGCGGCCGGTGCGGATGGCGGCCATCTCGCGCTTGGCGGCCTCAAGAGCGGCCTCCATCTTCTCCTCGGCCTCGAGCATGACGTCGTCGATCATCGGTGTTCCTTCGGTGTTCGTGGGGTGAGGTGGTTCGCCGGTCAGGCGCTGGTGACGAGGGTGCCGATCGAGTCTCCGAGCAGTGCACGGGTGATGTTGCCGGGCTCCCCCATGCCGAAGACCCTCATGGTGAGGTGGTTGTCGCGGCACAGGGCGAAGGCGGAGGCGTCGACGACCTGCAGGCCGTCGGCGAGCGCCCGCTCGTAGGTCAGGGAGTCGAGCCGTCGCGCCTCGGGGTCCTTGCGCGGGTCGGCCGTGTAGACGCCGTCGACCCCGTTCTTGCCCACGAGGAGCTCCTCGCAGTGGCACTCCAGCGCCCGCTGGGCCGAGACGGTGTCGGTGGAGAAGTAGGGAAGCCCGGCACCGGCACCGAAGACGACGACGCGGCCCTTCTCCAGGTGCCGGATGGCCCGCAGGGGGACGTAGGGCTCGGCGACCTGGGTCATGGCGATGGCCGACTGGACGCGTGCGGGCACCCCGGCCTTCTCGATGAAGTCCTGCAGGGCCAGAGCGTTCATGACGGTTCCGAGCATGCCCATGTAGTCGGCGCGGGCGCGGTCCATGCCCCGCTGGGAGAGCTCAGCACCGCGGAAGAAGTTGCCGCCGCCGACGACCACCGCGACCTGCACACCCTCACGCACCGCCTGGGCGATCTGCCGGGCGGCGTCGGAGACGACGTCGGGGTCCAGGCCGACGCTGCCACCGCCGAAGACCTCACCGGAGACCTTGAGCAGGACACGGCGGGGACGTGGGGGCGTGCTCGAGGTGTGCGCTGCGGTCATCAAGCTCTCCTCAGTCGTGCGTCCGGGGACCGGGCTGGTGGGCGCGCCTGAGCGCCCTCGGGCGAGCCTACCCGTTCCCGGCGCCCGCACGGGCTCGGCGACGCGCAGGGGCGCCGTCGTCGGCCTGGGTCGGCGGCCGACGACGGCGCCCGGCGTGCGTGCGGGGCCCGCGCTCAGCAGCAGGAGGCCTGCGGCTGCCAGTGCGCCCGCCGTGGCAATCTCTATCCAAACTTACACCATCAGTTGCAGGCCAGAACAAGCATCCGAGAACAAGTGGACAGTGGACACTTAGACATCACCAGGACGACTAGCAGACACTGCCCGTCGTTACACGCACAATTTTAGACGAAGAACAAGTCGAGAACAGCCTGCGTTACCCAGCAGACACAAGTCGACCACCGACACACCCCAAGATCGCAACATCTTTATTTCCTCTTAACACATAACCGCCACCAAACAACCCACAATGTTTAAGAAACGCACATACCCACAAGGGCACTTCTCAGTCAAAAGTCACCCGATCACAACTTTGGACCAGAGTTCCATTTTGCTCCGTCAGGAAGATGCCACCAACGACCCGCTAACCCACAGGCCAACACCTGAACACCTCTTCAAATTACCTCAACCAAAAGGCCAACCCCACCAAGCCCGCCTCCAACACACTGCCAACCCTTTAACCCACAGTCGAATCCACCCCGATAACCCTCACCAAAAATGAACTCCTTAAACCTAGAGAGCCCACGAACCCTAAAAACTACGCCTTCGCAAATCGCGAAGGCAACTCCATTCCAATACTCGCCCCTCAGCAAGTAAACTTCAACATCAATATTGAGGTAAAATACAGGTCTTCACGCAAGAGCACATTCAAAGTGTTGCATACCGCAACAATACACTTCACGTCAATGAACTACACGGGTTCCCGTACTGTCCAATAACCTCTAAGTTACCGCCCAATAACCTCTAAGTTACCGCCCAATAACCTCTAAGTTGTCGCCGAAAGCAAAATGTCCGTCGCGTATCGTTGAATGCAACTCAAATCGCTGCTCGACAATACGACAGACACCGGTAAATCCGTCGCGGCACACTACCTTCAATACAACCGACTCAAACTCATCGCTAGGCCAGTATGCCAACAAGTCGGCATCGCACAGGTATCGCCGCGCATGGCGGGCGTCTTTATCCCTGATCCGCCTCCCGGGGATCAAGTTTATATGAATGTCCGAAAGCGGTATTCGCTTGAGACAATGAATCGCGGAAACTCCCCCGAACACCTTTCTCGGTCGATCTCGGTAAAGATAAACGCCGACGTCAACCGCAGGGCGAAAACTCCTGTTAACAACCTTGAAGCGATATCGAATTTCACCTAGAGAGTCGACCTCTCTCGCAATGAACGGAGATATTGACACCTTTGGACGAAACTGACGCAGCGCAAGCAAAAACAGCAGGGAGGCTACCATCCCAGACAAGACCCCAGTAACCAGAGCGTTCAACCAGGTTTCCACCCCAGGTTCACCCTTCTTCCTCTTCGTCAAATCTCATTACTTCCTCCTCCACGAACTTCATAGACTCGCACTACTTCCATCCATTCTTCCAATTCCTGTTATTCATCATAGCATGAGGGAAACTAATCGGGAGGGACCCACAAGCTGGGGCTCGTGGGTCCCTCCCATGTTAGCGTAGCCCGTTCCCGTCGGGAGCGCGCCTCGACTCAGGCGCCCACGCGCACGCGCACGAAGCCGGTGACCTCGCCGCCGGTGGCGGCCACGACCTTGCCGACCGTGGTCTTGGGGTCCTTGGCGTAGGCCTGCTCGGTCAGGCAGATCTCCTTGAAGAAGCCGCCCAGGCGGCCCTCGACGATCCTGGCGATGGCCTGCTCGGGCTTGCCCTCGGCGCGAGTGGTCTCCTCGGCGATGGCACGCTCCTTCTCGACGACCTCGGCCGGGACCTCGTCGCGGGTGAGGTACTGCGGGGAGTACGCGGCGATGTGCATGGCGACGTCGTGGGCGACCTCAGCAGCCTTCTCGTCGGTGCCGACGAGGACGGCGACCTGGGCGGGAAGGTCCGGGTTGGTGCGGTGCAGGTAGAGGTCGACCTTCGGGGCGGCCAGACGGGCGACGCGCGAGACGACGATCTTCTCGCCGATGACGGCCTGCATGCCGTCGGTGAGGGACTGGACGGTCTCGCCGTCGACCTCGACCTGGGCCAGGGCCTCGACGGTCTCGGCGCCCGAGGCGACGGCGGCCGCGAGGACCTTGGCGGAGAAGTCGATGAACTTCTCGTTCTTGACGACGAAGTCGGTCTCGGCGTTGGTCTCGACGAGGACGCCCACCTGTCCCTCGGCCGTGTCGAGGACCTCGGCGGCGATGAGGCCGGCGCTGGTCGCGCGGCCCTCACGCTTGGCAATGCCCTTGAGGCCCTTGACGCGGATGATCTCGACGGCCTTCTCGAGATTGCCGTCGGCCTCGTCGAGCGCCTTCTTGACGTCCATCATGCCGGCACCGGTCTGCTCGCGCAGGGCCTTGATGTCGGCGGTGGTGTAGTTCGCCATGGATGTTCTCCTTGAAACGTACGGGGGTGGTCGAATCGGGGCTCAGGCCTGCTCGACGGCCTCGGCCTGGGGGGCCTCAGCGGTCTCGGCGCCGGCGAGGAGCTCGGCCTCCCACTCGGGCAGCGGCTCGGCGTCGGCGGGGGCGACCTCGGCCTCCTCGCCCGTGCGGGCGCGGCCGGCGGAGCGGGCCATGAGGCCGTCGGCGACACCGTCGGCGACGACGCGGGTGAGCAGGCTGACGGCGCGGATGGCGTCGTCGTTACCGGGGATGCCGTAGGTGACCTCGTCGGGGTCGCAGTTGGTGTCGAGGATCGCGATGACCGGGATGTTGAGCTTCTGGGCCTCGGCGATGGCGAGGTGCTCCTTCTTGGTGTCCACGACCCAGATGGCCGAGGGCAGCTTGGCCATGTCGCGGATGCCACCGAGGGTCTTGGTGAGCTTGTCCTTCTCGCGGCGCATCATGAGCAGCTCCTTCTTCGTGCGGCCGGAGCCGGCCACGTCGTCGAAGTCGATCTGCTCGAGCTCCTTCATGCGGTCCAGACGGGCGCGCACGGTGGAGAAGTTGGTGAGCATGCCACCCAGCCAGCGCTGGTTGACGTAGGGCATGCCGACGCGCTGGGCCTGCTCGGCGACGGCGGCCTGGGCCTGCTTCTTGGTGCCGACGAAGAGGATGTTGCCACCGCGGGCGACGGTCTCCTTGACGAAGTCGTAGGCGGTGTTGATGCCCTCGACGCTCTTCGTGAGGTCGATGACGTAGATGCCGTTGCGCTCGGTGAGGATGAAGCGCTTCATCTTGGGGTTCCAGCGGCGGGTCTGGTGACCGAAGTGGACGCCGGACTCGAGGAGCTGACGCATGGTGACAATGGCCATGACGGTCCTTTCGCTGCGGACGAGGAGGTTGCCCCGCCCACGAGGTGAGGGGGACGGGCCGGGCTCCGCCCCTGTGGCGGTCCGACGACGTCCCGTGGTGGTTGTCCCCCGGATGACCTCGGACCGCACGGACGGTCCGGGCTCCGCGGCCGAGGGGCCGCGGACGGGGCCTGGTGCCCGCGACGCCCGACCACCCGCAGCAGGGCTGCGGGACCTCGGCCGGGGCGTCCGAAAGGACGGTCCCACTCGCCGCCCCCGTACCCGTGAGGGGCACGGACGGGAGGGCTCGCGGGTGCGGGCACGCGAAGTCAGCCGGGTACGGAGCCGGAGGGGACCGCACTCGACTGCGTCGGCGACACTATCACGGCCACACCGACCTTTCCGCGCCGGGACGCCCAAAAGTCCTCGGCACAAGTGTTGTGCGCATCACCCCGGCCGCTCAGGCGGCAGGGTGGCGAGGGGCGGGTGCGGGATGCCGGGGCCGGGCTCCACAGGCGGGGGCGGCGTCGCGTCTGACCGACGTTGTCCACAGGTGGGCACGTTCGGGGCTGACGCACAGGGCGGCGGCGGGCAGCCTCGGGACATGCACTCCTTCCCCACCCGGCCCTCGTGTCCGCACACCCCCGCTCCTCCGGCCTCGCAGCGGCGGGCGCCCCGGCTGCGCACCGGCCTGCTCGCCCTGCTTCTCGTCGGGCTCACGCTGACCCCCGTCCCGCCTCCGGCGGCCCTGGCCGCAGCCCACGAGGCCGGGGCGCACGTCACCGGCACCGGCAGAGGCAGCGAAACCAGCACCGGCGGCGGCGCACGCGATCCCGCCTTCGAGCGCCCGGCGCCTGACAACGAGTGGGTGTGGCCCACCGGCGCCCCGGCGAGCGTCCTGGAGGGATTCGACCCGCCGTCGCAGCCCTGGGGCGCGGGGCACCGCGGGGTCGACCTCGCGCTGGCGGCCGGCTCCCCCGTCCTGGCGGCCGGGGCGGGAACGGTGGCATTCGCGGGGCTCGTGGCAGGGCGCCCGGTCGTATCCATCGACCACGACGGCGGTATCCGCACGACCTACGAGCCCGTGGAGCCGACGGTCTCCGCCGGGGATCGGGTCACGGCCGGCCAGGTCATCGGGGTGCTCCTGCCGGGACACCGGGCCGACGGCGTCGACGCGCTCCACTGGGGTGCGCGGACCGGTCGGCGGACCTATATCAACCCGCTGCGGCTGCTGCGGCCCGCGGTCATCCGTCTCAAGCCCGCGGCCGGCCGCGGCGCCCGCCACCCACCTGCCGGGGCGCGCTCGCCCGCGCGAGACCGTCCGTGAGCGCCCGCGCTCACAGACTGAGGTGCTCGTCCAGCCACTGCTGGGCGCTGCGGTTCGAGGCGAGCCCCCACTCCAGGACCAGGCACTGGAAGCGGGCCACCTCGGCGAGGTCCTCGGGGACCTCGACGGCGTCGAGGCGGCGGCGAAGATCCTCCAGGCGCTCGAGGTCGGAGCGCGTGCGCCGGTGGATGTTCTCCACGACCTGGTGGCGTCCGGCGTCGTCGAGCAGGCCCAGGAAGTACAGGCGCGACAGGACGGCGCGCTCACTGTCCGGCTCGGTGAGCTCGGAGCGCATCCAGGCCTCGAATGCCTGCCGTCCGGCGTCGTTGACCCGGTGCACCTTGCGTCCGCGCGCGCCCGGACGCACCTGGTCGACCTCGACCAGCCCGCGGGCGACGAGGTCGTCCAGCGCCCGTTTGATGCTCCCCGAGCTGGCGGAGTAGAAGAGTGAGACCCCGGCACCGAAGGCTTGCAGGAGGTCATACAGGCTCATGGGACTCAGCAGGAGCAGGCCGAGGATGACGTTCGCCACGCGCTGAGACTAGACGATGGCCGAGGGCGCGCACCCGGGCAGCAAGGGCCACAAGCCGGGTTGACGGCGGCAGACCACCCCACTAGACATGTCTCATAGACATATCCTGAAAGGAGACGCCGATGTCCCCCTCCGCCGACCCGGTCCAGCAGTGGTGCGACACCGCCCTCACCGCGAGGCTGGAGCGCCTGAGCCGTCGTCGGGCGCCGCGACTGCCCGCCCCGCAGGTCCTCGTCACGGCACCTGGCGCGCGCCTGGCCTACGGCGAGGTCGACCTTCCCTTCCACACCGCGAGTGTCGGCAAGCTCTTCAGCGCCGTCCTCACCGCCCGCCTCGTCCAGCAGGGCCTGCTGGGCCTGGACGACCTCGTCTCCCGGCTGGCTCCCGGGCTCGACCTGTCCGTGCTGCCCGCCGCCGGCGTCGACCTGCGCCGCACCCTCACCGTCGACCACCTGCTGTCCCACCGTTCCGGCCTGCCCGACCCCCTCATGCCGCCGCGCGGGCACCGCACCGAGTGCTCCCTGGCCGCCCTTCTTCGCAATCCGGGCAGGCGCTGGACCACCGAGCAGGTGCTCGCACAGACCTCGGGTCTTCCCGCCCGGGGAGTCCCCGGCGAGCGCTTCGCCTACAGCGACGGCGGCTACGCCCTGCTCCAGCGCGTCCTGGAGGAGGTCGCGGGCGCCCCCTACCCCGAGCTCCTGCACGAGCACGTCCTGGCCCCGGCCGGGATGAGCCACACGAGCTTTCCCCACAGCACCTGCACCGACGAGGAGCTGAGGACTCTGCGCATCGCGCCGATCTGGCTCCGCGGTCGCGAGTTCAGCCACATGCGCTCCCTGACTGCGGGCACGGCCGACGGCGGGGCGGTGACGACCCTCGGCGACCTGGAGCGCCTCCAGACCGCGGTGCACGAGGAGGGCCTCATCTCCCGGGATCTGCTGGTCCGCATGTCGCGTCCGCGCAGCCGCATGCAGCCCGGTATCCACTACGGCACAGGTATGTGCGTGCTGAGGCTGGACGAGCTCGTCCCCCTGCGACGCCGGAGGCTGCCCGTGGCCGTCGGCGGCCTCGGGCTTTGGGCAACCCACTGTTTCTACTACCCCGAGCTGGGCGCGCAGGTCGTGATGAACTTCCACTCGACCCGGCAGATGGCTCGTTCCTTCCGCCTGCACGTGTTCATCGTCTCCGCTCTCACCCGGCTCCTCGGGACGCGCTGAGCCGTCGGCCGGACCGGGGGCGAGGCGCCGTGGGCGGGACGCGGGGTACCGAGGGGCGGGCCGGGCTGTGGGGCGCCAGGCGCCCTCAGGCGCGGGGAAAGGCCTGCTCGTAGACGGCCCGCAGGCGCTCAGCGGACACGTGCGTGTAGCGCTGGGTCGTCGCCAACGAGGAGTGACCGAGCAGCTCCTGCACGCTGCGCAGGTCCGCACCGCCGCTGAGCACGTGCGTGGCGGCGCTGTGGCGCAGGCCGTGAGGGCCGAGGTCGGGCACGCCTGCGGCGGCGGCCGTGCGGTGGACGAGGTCGCGCACCGCACGCGGGTCGATGCGCCCGCCTCGCGCCCCCAGGAACAGGGCGGCGGGTGAGGAGGGAGAGGCGAGCACGTGCCTGAGGGCCAGCCAGTCCTCCAGGGCCCGGGCGGCCGGCACCCCGTAGGGCACGACACGCTCCTTATCCCCCTTGCCCAGCACCCTCACCGTGCGCTCACCCCGGTCGACGTCGTCGACGTCGAGCCCGCACGTCTCGGAGACCCGCGCCCCGGTGGCGTAGATCAGCTCCAGGACGGCCGCGTCACGGCACGCCGCCGCCCAGGCCCGCGATGCCCGGCCGTCACCGCCGTCGGCGGCCTGGCGGGCACGCTCAACGGCCTCGGCGGCCGCGGCGAGCAGGGCCTGCGCCTGCGCCGGGGTGAGCACCGTGGGAAGACGGCTGTCGGTGCGCGGCGAGCGCAATCGGGCGGCGACGTCCTCGGCGAGACGCCCCTCGTGGGCGGCCCAGGCGCAGAAGCTGCGAATGGCGGCGCTACGGCGCGCGAGGGTGGCGCGCGAGCGGCCCGAGGCGTCGAGCCCGGCCAGCCACGCGCGCAGGTCCGCCAGGTCGAGGAGGGACAGGGCCCCGGTGACGGGCTCGTCCCGCTCCGCACCGACGCCGAGAAAGGTCAGCAGGTCCTCCAGGTCGCCCAGATAGGCGCGCACGGTGTGCGCGCTCAGTCCCCGGCGCAGCGTGAGGTAACGTTCCCAGGACTCACAAAGCTCTCCCCTGGTGCCCGCTGCCGCCTGCGTCATGGCCCCAGGCTACGTCCTGCGTGCAGGCCCCAGGCCGACGACGCGACCTCTCCCCGGAAGGCCACGGCTGTGCCGAGCAACAAGATGATCAGCGACTTCTCGGCCAAGCCGGCAACCGGTTCCTTCTATCGGGCGGTCGATGAGTACGTCATGAGCCTGGGGCCGGTGACGAGAGAGCACCGTTCGCAGGTCAGCTACTCCGTCAACCGGAAGTTCCTGTGGATGTGGGCCTACGAGAGGACGGGGGACGGCACCCTGTACCTCAACGTGACCCTGGACCACCGGCAGGACGACGAGCACATCCACTCCATCACTCAGGTCAGCCCCCATCGCTGGAACCATCACGTCGTGGTCAGGTCGCTGCAGACGGCGACGAGCCAGTGGATGCGGGCCCTGATCAGCGCGGGCGTCGAGTTCTCCAGCCGGTGACCACCGGGGGCCGGTGCACGCCGAGCACGGTCGGGCGACGGCCTCACAGGTGAGGCGGTCCTTGTGGGCGGCCCGGGTTACGTCCTGCGGCGCCAGCGCTCGCCGTCTCGACGCACCCGCCCGGCGAGCTCAAGCAGGCCGAGGGCGCCGCGCACCTCCCGCTCGCTGAGCCCCGCCACTCGGGCCAGGCCCGCGACCTCGGCCGCGCCCCGGGCCGGCATGGCGTCCAGCACCGCGGCCGAGACGGGCTCGAGCCCGTCCAGGAGCCCGCCCGTCTGCCTGTCGCTGGCCCGCGAGCGCTCGGCGTCCGGGTCGAGGGTCCCGACGGGCGTGATGAGCTCAAGGGCGTCGTCGGCGTCGGTGACGCACACGGCCCCCTCGCGCAGCAGACGGTGGCAGCCGACCGACTCGCGTGAGACCACCGGCCCGGGCACCGCGCCGAGCGCACGGCCCAGGTCGCGCGCGTGCCGGGCGGTGGACAGGGCGCCCGAGCGCCAGGCGGCCTCGACGACGACGGTGCCGTCCGTCATGGCGGCGATGAGCCGGTTGCGCGACAGGAAGCGGTGACGGGCGGGCTGGCAGCCTGGCGGGACCTCGGCGACGAGCGCCCCGCAGCTCAGGACCTCCTCCAGCAGGCGGCTGTTGGCCGCCGGGTAGAGGCGGTCGACGCCCCCGGCGCACACGCTCACGGTCCGTCCCGTGCGCAGGGCGCCGGTGTGGGCGGCGGCGTCGATGCCGAAGGCGCCACCGGAGACGATGAGAGCCCCGGCCTGCGCGACGCGCCGTCCCATGTCGCGGGCGACCTGCTCGCCGTAGCGGGTGGCCGAGCGCGAGCCGACGAGGGCGAGAGCCAGGCCGTGCCCGGGTCCCTGGGGCACGTGGTGCCGGGTGAGCAGCATGGGATCGCCCCTCACCCACAGGCAGAAGGGCGGCTGGTCGAGGTCGCCCAGGCCCTCGGGCCAGCGCGGGTCGCCCGGCAGCAGGAGGCTGCCGCCCAGGCGCTCCAGCGTGTCGAGGTCGCGGTGCGGGTCGACAGTGGTGAGCCTGGGCGCCCACCTCGCCGCGGCCCGCGCCCAGGCCGCGCTCGCACCCGGCCCGCGGGCCGCCCGGCCGGACGCGGTGCTCCCGCTCCCCTCAGCCGTCGATGCGCGCAGCGGTGGCCGGGGAGCCGGGCGCAGGTCCCCGCTCGCGTCATGGGCCTCCTCCAGCAGCCAGGTGAGCGCGGGTCCTGGCCCGAGGGCGCCCACGAGGGTGCTCGCCGCCCGGTCGGCGGGCTCGGCCAGCCGCGACCAGGCGGCTGCGGCGAGCACGCGGTCGCCCGGGTCGAAGGGGAGGCGGGCGCTCATGACAGGGCTCCTCGGGTGCGCAGGGACAGGGCGGTGCCGAGCTCGGCGACGCCGGGGCGCTGCTCCCCGGCGAGGTCGGCCAGCGTCCAGGCCAGGCGCAGGACCCGGTCGACGCCCCGCAGGCTGAGGTCACCGCGGTCGAGGGCGTCCATGAGGGGCGCGACCAGCGCGGCGTCCGCCCGGGCGGTGCGCTCACGCACCCAGGGCCCGGGCACCTCGCCCATGAGGCGCCAGGGCGTTCCCTCCAGGCGGCGGGCGGCCCGCAGGCGCGCCCGCCTCACCCGGGCGGCGACGACGGCGCTGGACTCGCCGCGCACGTGCGTGCCCAGCTCGTCGGCGGTGACGGCACCGACCTCGAGCTGGATGTCGACGCGGTCCAGCAGCGGCCCGGACAGGCGCGAGAAGTAACGTCGTCGTTGCAGGGAGCTGCAGGTGCACTCCAGCGCGCGCCCGGCTCCCTTGCCACAGGGGCAGGGGTTGGCGGCCAGGACGAGCTGGAAGGCCGCCGGGTAGGTGGCGCGCCCGCCGGCGCGGTCGATGGTGACGGTGCCGGACTCCAGGGGCTGGCGCAGGCAGTCGAGGACCCCGGAGGAGAACTCGGGGGCCTCGTCCAGCAGGAGCACGCCGCGGTGCGCGAGGGAGACGTCCCCGGGGCGGGGCAGGCCCGAGCCCCCGCCGATGACGGCGGCACGGGTGGCCGTGTGGTGGGGTGCCCGCAGGGGCGGGGTGCGGATGAGCCCGTGCTCGGGGTCGAAGGCGCCGGCCACCGAGTGCAGGGAGGTGACGGTCACGGCGTCCCCGTCCTCCAGCTCGGGCAGGATCGAGGGCAGGCGCTCGGCAAGCATCGTCTTGCCTGCCCCCGGCGGTCCGACGAGCAGCAGGTGGTGCCCTCCTGCGGCGGCCACCTCCAGGGCGTGGCGGGCCTCCTCCTGCCCGACGACGTCGCTGAGGTCCGTTACGCCCTGCCGTGCCGCCACGGGCGGTACGAGGCTGCTGTGCCGCGGCGTGGCGGCCTCGGCCAGGGCGAGGACCTCCGGGCTGAGGCGTCCGCCGAGGCTGGTGATGAGTGTCGCCAGGTGCTGGGCACCGGTGACCCGGGCTCCGGGCACGAGGCGGGCCTCGGCCACGCAGTCGGCGGGTACGACGACGGTGTCCACGCCCGCGTCCACGGCTGCCCGCACGGCCGGGAGGATGCCGCGCACCGGCCGGATGGAGGCGTCCAGCCCCAGCTCGCCGATGAACACGGTGCGGGCCAGGGCCGGCAGGGACCGGGCGGGCAGCTCGCCCCGTGCGCCCAGGACGGCGAGGGCCAGGCTGACGTCGAATCCGGTACCGGTCTTGGGCAGGTCCGCCGGGGAGAGGTTGACGGTCAGGCGTCTCTCCCCCCAGGAGGCGCCGCAGGTGGACAGTGCGGCGCGCACGCGCTCACGGGACTCGCGCACGGCGGTGTCGGGCAGCCCCACGAGGGTGAAGGAGGGCAGTCCCGCGGCGGCGTGGGCCTCGACGTCGACGAGGTGTCCCTCCAGGCCGGTGAGGGTGACGGCCAGGGTCCGGGCGAGGCCGCTCACAGCGTCACCCCGTGGTGGTGGCGCAGCTGGGCGGGGGCGCCCACGCGCAGCAGGACGCTGACGACGTCGACCCGCAGCCCCGGGGCGGTGCCGGGCGGACGGTGCTCCTCGGCCCAGCGTCCGGCCAGGTGGCGCAGCCGGGCGAGCTTGGCGGTGGTGACGGCCTCGGCCGGGGCCCCGGCCCCCAGGCACCGTCGGGTCTTGACCTCCAGGACGACGAGGACGGGGGTGGTGCCGTGCTGCGTCCCACCGGGGTCGAGGGCCACGAGGTCGAGCTCGCCGCGCAGGCCAGAGCCGGGGCCCGGCCGCCAGTTGCGGTCGAGCAGCTGCCAGCCCTGGTCGGCGAGGTAGCGGGCGACGATCTCCTCGCCCAGACGCCCGGTGCGGCTGCGTTGCTGTGCCCGGACGCCTCCCGCCCCGTGTTGCCCGCGCTCGCCGCGGGGGGCCTGTGCCGTACGCGTCACGTTGACCACCTCCGTGCCCAGCGTGGGGCAGGGCGGGCACGAGGGCGAGCCCGGGGACGGCCTCCTGTGGACACCGAGCGCGGAGCCTGTCGTGGGGCGGGCATGTGGAGCCCGGCCGGTGCCCGGCGGCCGCTCAGGGCCACGGCGGCGTCAGCGGTGTCAGGAGGGGATCTCCATCTCGGGCTTGGTCAGCTCCTCGACGTTGACGTCCTTGAAGGTGACGACGTGCACCGACTTGACGAAGCGCGAGGCGCGGTAGATGTCCCACACCCAGGCGTCCTCCAGGGTGAGCTCGAAGAAGACCTCGCCGCCGTTGGTGCGCACCTGCACGTCCACGGCGTTGGCCAGGTAGAAGCGTCGGTCCGTCTCGACCACGTAGGAGAAGAGCGACACGACGTCCCGGTACTCCCGGTACAGCTCCAGCTCCAGGTCGTTCTCGTATGCCTCAAGGTCCTCTGCGCTCACCGGGACATCATGCCGTACGGCGGGTGGCACAGCGTCCGACGTCTGCCGGGCGCGTCGGGAGGCCCAGGACACGCTGCCCCGCTCCCACGCAGGCCGTGTGGGCCCCAGGGCTGCGACGTGCGGGCCTCAGCGGGCCGCGCCGGGCCCGGGCAGGCCCGGAAGCCGCCAGCTGCGCCGGTGGTGCTCGCTCGCTCCGAGCCGGCTCAGGGCCTCGACGTGCGCGGCGCTGGCGTAGCCCTTGTTGGCGGCCCAGCCGTAGCCGGGGTCCTCGAGCTCGCTCATGAGGGCGTCGCGGTGGACCTTGGCCAGCACGGAGGCGGCGGCGACGACGGCGCAGCTGGCGTCCCCCTTGACCTGGGTGCGTACCGCGGGCGTCGGCGCCGCGTCCCGCGGCGCCTGACCGGCCTGGAGCGGGCTGAGCAGGTCCTGCGCCGGCACGCTGAGCCAGTCGCTGGTGCCGTCGAGGATGACGAGGCCCGGGGTGTGGGCGCGGGCGGCCACCTGGGCCAGGGCGCGCTGCCCGGCCAGGCGCAGGGCGCCGACGATGCCCAGGGCGTCGATCTCGGCGGGGCTGGAGGAGGCCACGGCCCAGTCGGTGACCCACTGCTGGCAGGGCTCGACGAGGGCCTGGCGGCGGCGCGCCGTCAGCTGCTTGGAGTCGGCCAGCCCCGCGGGCACAGACGGCGAGGTGTCACGGCTGACGACGGCGAGGCCGACGGTGACCGGGCCGGCGAGGCTGCCGCGCCCGACCTCGTCCATGCCACCGACCAGGGTGTGGTGGCGCAGCGCCTCGGTCTCCACGAGGCGGTCGGGCACCGGGCGCGCACCGCGTGCGCTCACGCCCCTTCCTCCTGAGCGGGCCGGGAGGGGGCCGGGGCGGACCCGGGCTCGGGGACGAGGTCGAAGGCGCGGGTGCCGTCCGACAGGCCGGACCAGTGCGTGACGGGCCAGATGATGGCGGTGCCCTCCCCGATGACGTCCTCCATCGGCACGAAGCCGCCGTGGGCGTCGTCCTGGTGGTAGCGCGAGTCGGCGGAGTTGGACCGGTTGTCCCCCATGACCCACACGTAACCCTCGGGCACGACGACGTCGAAGGCGACGTCCGAGGGTGAGCGCCCGTCCTTGACGTAGTCCTCGTCGAGCACCACCCCGTTGACGCTCAGGGTCCCCGATCCGTCGGCGACGACGTGGTCGCCGGGCAGGCCGATGACCCGCTTGATGAGGATGTGTCCCGTGTCCTCGGGCAGCTGGTGGATGAGGATGAGCAGGTCCTGGACGATGCCGCGCAGCCCGGTGGGCTCGTTGACGTCCAGCCAGCCGTCGGGGTCCCGGAAGACGACGACGTCGCCGCGCTCCAGGCCCTCAGCGCCGGTCATCCACACGGCGACGTGGTCGCCCACGGCCAGGGTGTCCTCCATCGAGGAGGAGGGGATCTCGAACCAGTTGACGACGTAGGTCTTGATGAGCGCGGTGACGACGAGGACCGCGATGAGGCCGACGAGCCCCGACAGCCCGGGGCCGCGGCGCCTGCCGCGGGTGGAGGCGGCCGCCCGCCCGCTCGAGTGGGAGGTGGAGCGTCGGGGTGGTGGGAAGGAGGGGGGAAGGTCGTGGGAGGCCACCGGCAGCTCGTCGGGGGCGGCGTCGGGGGTCTCCGCGCTGCGCAGGCCGCTGGCGACCGCGCCGTCAGCGGGCGGGACGACGTCGTCGTCCCCGTGCTCACCCGGCTCGTCAGGGGACTGGCCGCGGGACGCTGTCATGCGGGGCACCTCTCGTCGGTTCGGGCCTACGGGTGTGGTGGGTGGGTGTGCCTCCACGGGTGGTGGCACGGGCGTCGCCCGGCGCCCGGAGGGACACCGGGCGACGCCGATGAGCCAGAGGAACGAGCCGGGGCTCAGTCCTCGCGACGCTCCTTGATCTTGGCGGCCTTGCCGCGCAGGTTGCGCAGGTAGTACAGCTTGGCGCGACGCACGTCACCACGGGAGACGACCTCGATCTTGTCGATCGAGGGGGTGTGGACCGGGAAGGTGCGCTCGACGCCGACGCCGAAGGAGACCTTGCGGATGGTGAAGGTCTCGGTCAGGCCCCCGCCGTGGCGGGCGATGACGATGCCCTGGAAGACCTGGACACGGCTGCGGCTGCCCTCGACGACCTTGACGTGCACCTTGAGGGTGTCGCCCGGGCGGAAGGGGGGGATGTCGTCGCGCAGCGACGCGGCGTTGATCTCGTCGATCAGGTTGCTCATGGAAGTGTCTCCGTACGCTCCTGCCACTGGTCAGAGGCGCGTGCTCGTCGGTGCCGCCGCATCGAGCCGTGGCTCTGGGCTGCGCCGTGTACTGGTACCCCGGGTCCTTCTCAGCGGACCGTCCCCCCAGTGGCAGGGACGGTCCGAGGCCCAAGGGCCCGGCCAGTCTGCCACAGCGCCCCCAGGGCCGCGACCTTGCCGAGGAGGACGTGCCTGACCTCACGCACGGTTGGCGCTGTGACCGGGAGTGATGCTCATGACGACGTCGCGGCACCGCTGGCCGCCGACGTCGTAGCTGCGGGTGCCGGCCTTGACGAAGCCGCGACGGCGGTAGGTCTTCTGCGCCCGGCGGTTGCCCTCGTGGGTGCCCAGCCACAGGACGTCCACGCCTGCCGCGGCGGCGTCACGCACGACCCGCTCGAGCAGGGCGTCGGCCAGGCCGGAGCCGCGCAGACGGGCGTCGACATAGACCTTGCTCAGCTCGGCGGCCAGTGCCTGCCCTGCCCCGGGCTGCTGGGGGTCGGTGACGGCCGCGGGCCGCGGGTCGAGGCCCACGGGCAGCTCGCCGTCGGCGTCACGGGACTCAAGGATGACGACGCTGTAGCCGACGAGCTCACCCGCCCGCACCCGCCCCGCCTCGGCGGGGGCGTCCTCGCCCAGGCAGGCGACGGTGAGGATGACGCGCGGGTCCGCCAGCCAGGCGCTCATGCGCTCGGCACCGAGGTGGAGGTCCATGTGGGCGGCGACCTGCTGCGCACCCAGGTGGGGCGGGCAGGCGTCGGGGAAGGTGCGTCGGGCGAGGGACACGAGGGCGGGCACGTCCTGCGGCCGGGCGGGGCGCAGGACCAGGGGCACCGGGTGGCCGACGCCGCTCGGCACCGCCCACCCCGCGCGCGCCAGGGCGGCACGGTCGGCCCCGTCGAGGTTCTCGGGCCGCAGGCGCGCGATCATGTCGGGACGGCGCTCGGCGGTGCGGGCGATGGCCTGGTCACGTCGCTCACGCCCGATACGGGCGTGGTCTCCCGACAGCAGGGCGGGCCAGGTGGCGGCGACGTCGTGCCCGCGCCAGGACACGGGGCGCGTATGGACGGCGTACTCCAGCAGCCCCGCCTCGGAGTGGGACTCCTCGACGACGGAGGCGGGGTTGCCCAGCACCCCGGGGCGCAGGCGGACGAGCGCCTCGATGATGACCAGGGCGGCCACCTCGCCGCCGTTGAGGACGTAGTCGCCGATGCTCAGCTCACGCACCTGCACGCCGAGGTCGCGGTAGTGCTCGGCGACCCGGGCGTCGATGCCCTCGTAGCGTCCGCAGGCGAAGACCACCTGGTCTGCGAGGGCGAGCTCCTCGGCGGTGCGCTGGGTAAAAACCTCGCCCGAGGGGGTGGGGACGACGAGGACCTGGCCGCCTCCCCGACGGCGGGCCGCGACCGCCTCGCGGGCGGCCGCGGGGTCGGCGGGCAGGTCGAGGACGGCGTCGAGGGCCTCACCCCACACGTCGGGGCGCATGACCATCCCGGCGCCGCCGCCCAGCGGGGTGTCGTCGACGCTGCGGTGACGGTCATGGGCCCAGTCACGCAGGTCGTGGACGGCCAGGTCGATGAGGCCGGTGCCGGCGGCCTTGCCGATGAGGGACAGGTCCAGCACGCGCAGGTAGTCGGGGAAGATCGTCACGACGTCCAGGCGCAGGCCCTGGGAGGCCTGCGGCGCGGCGCCGGCCGACGGCGTGTCCGCACTACCAGTGCCGGCCGACGGCGTGCCCGCCGGGGTGGCGTCCGCGGCCATCAGCGCCCCTCCTCCGCCTCACCCAGGCCGGGGAAGAGCCCGCCGGGCGGCGCAAGGGTGACTGTGCCGGCCTCGGGGTCGATCTCGGGGACGAGCTCGGCGACGAAGGGCACGGCCACGTCCTCGCCCTGCGGTGTGCGCACGACGAGACGGTCCTGGGCGACCCCGGGCTCGAGGTCGACGACGGCCCCCAGGACCTGGGGCTCACCGTCCTCGCCCTCGCTGGCGGCGAGCACCGCGGTCAGGCCGATGAGCTCGTGGGCGTACCAGGCCTCGTCGTCGGCCTCCTCCTCGTCGGTCTCGACGAGCAGCCGCACGCCGCGCAGGGCCTCGGCGGCGGTGCGGTCACCGACCTCGCAGAAGGCGGCGAACCAGCGCTGGCCGTCGAAGCGCAGCCGCGCGACGGTCAGCGGACCCGCCGCGGCAGGGTCGGTCGGCAGGACGGTGCCCGGCGCCAGACGGCCCTCGGGGTCGTCCGTGCGGATGTCGAGGCGGACCTCCCCCTTGAGGGCGTGGGCGGGGCCGATGACGGCGACGGTGAGAAGCACGGCCTCAACCTACCGCGGCCACCCCGCCAGGGCGGCGGTCCGGCGCGTGCCCCCGCCCACCCGGGTACGCGACGGCGCCGCCCACCTGGGTGGGCGGCGCCGTCGTGAGTGCGCGGCTGCCGGGCTCAGCGGCGGTCGGTGTCGACGACGTCGACACGCACCGGTGAGTCGGCGAGCGCGCCGACAACCGTGCGCAGGGCACGGGCGGTGCGCCCGGAGCGGCCGATGACACGACCGAGGTCCTCGGGGTTGACCCGCACCTCCAGCAGGTCGCCGCGGCGCAGCGACC
>CALEXZ010000150.1 GCA_937926195.1 uncultured Actinomyces sp. | reverse complement strand
CCAAGGACGTGCCGGCCATCCTCGTCGTCGAGGACGCCCACCTCATGGGAGGAGACCTCGCCGAGCTGCTCAACCAGCTGGCGGCACGGCGCAGCGCCCCTGTGCTCGTGGTAGCGACGACCTGGCCGGAGACCCGTACGGGCTCCGTCTATGAGACGTGGTACGAGAACGCGACCGCTAAGGGGAGGATCGAGTGTCTGGAGGTCCTTCCCCTGGGTGTGGAGGACCTTGTGACGATCCTGCGCGAGCACGCGCCGAGGACGGATGACGGGACCGCTCACGCCGTGGTGAGGCGTTTGGCGAACCCGCACCTGCTTAAGCTGTGGCTCACCACGGACGCGACGCGAAACCGGATCGAGCGAGGCAAAGGCGCGCTCGTGCTCGGTGCGGGGGACCTTGACGACCTGCCCAGGGACCTTGAGGATGTCATCGCTCGGCGCTGGCTCGAACTCAACAAGAGCGTGCGCGAGGCCCTCACCTGGGCGGTGGCGGCGAACCCCGACGAAGACGACGCCGTCTGCCGCTTCCCGGCAGAAGAAGTCGCGCGCGCGGTGGCGGCGTGGAAGCAGACCGACGGGGAAGACACCCGTCGCGCCTTCGCCCACGCCGTCGACCCGGACTCGTGGTGCGTGCTGGAGGACGAGTCTGAGTTCTTCACGGAGACTCTGCTTGCTGAGCACGTGCGTGCTCAGCTGACGGAACGGATGTGTGAGGAGGAGATCGAGGAACTGCGTGAGTGCGTGCGCACGGTGTTGCCGGAGGAGCTGGGCGGCCTCTTCTCGAACCTCGACTCATCTGTCGATCGAGCCAACCCTCTTGTGGCGTCTTGGTACCTGACGCTCACCGGCTCTCGTGTTGGTGCGAGCCCCGACCTGTCTATCGAAGACTCATGGCGACCGGCCGACGAGGATGACGTCAAGGCGCTGGCGGTCGCGTTCATGCGTGTAGCGAATGACTTCGCGAAGACGTATCGCCATACTCATGCTGTTATCTACGCAGGGAGGGCGATTACCTGCCTGGAGGCCGCTGGCCTTGAGGCTGATGCCCATGGTCTGCTCATCATCCGGGGTGCACGTGCGAACTGGACCTTGAATGCCGGGAGACCTGGCCAGGCCGAGGGCTTGTTGGAGATGCTGCTGGAGGACATGGTGCGGGTGCTGGGGGAGGACCACCCCGACACCCTGGTCGCTCGAGGCAACCTGGCGTCGGCGGTGCGGGAGGCTGGTGACCCGGCTCGGGCGGCGAAGCTGTTCGAGACACTGCTGGCAGAGCAGACGCGGGTGCCGGGGGCGGACCACCCCCACACCCTGACCACTCGTGGCAACCTGGCGTCGGCGGTGCGGGAGGCTGGTGACCCGGCTCGGGCGGTGGGCCTGTTCGAGGCGCTGCTGGAGGATCGGAAACGGGTGCTGGGGGAGGACCACCCCGACACCCTGACCACTCGTGGCAACCTGGCGTCGGCGGTGCGGGAGGCTGGTGACCCGGCTCGGGCGGTGGGCCTGTTCGAGGCGCTGCTGGAGGATCGGAAACGGGTGCTGGGGGAGGACCACCCCGACACCCTGACCACTCGTGGCAACCTGGCGTCGGCGGTGCGGGAGGCTGGTGACCC
>CALEXZ010000149.1 GCA_937926195.1 uncultured Actinomyces sp. | reverse complement strand
CGCAGCAGGTCGCCGGGTCGGCGTCGGGGCCCGGCGGCGAGGGCGGCCAGGGCCGGGGGCACGCCGTCGTCGGCGGGCACCGTGCCCTGTGTGAGGCCCGCGCGCTCCAGGCTGCGCTGCCAGGCGCGCTGGGTGGTGGCGCCCGCACGCAGGAGAGTGGCGACCTCGGTGAGCAGCAGCGCGATGTCGGGCGCCCGCTGGCGACCCCCGGGACGGGCGGCGGTGTCCACCCGGGCGGACGGGACCTCCCGGCGGGCGGGCAGGAGCAGCACCGCGACGGCCAGTGCGAGCAGCAGCCCGGCCAGCAGGGCCGATCCGGTCACGGCCGCCACCCCCTCGTCTCCTGCGGCAGCAGGGCCGCCAGCCGCTCAGCCCCCGGTCCGCTCTGCACGCGGGCGTCGGGATCGCGCACGAGGGCGTCGTCACAGCGCAGAGCGCCGTCGCGCTCGCGGACGAGCACCCCGATGCGATCGACGACGCGCAGGGCACCGCGGCGGGTGCGCAGACGGCGCAGGTGCACGACGGCGTGCAGGGCACTGACGGACTGGGCGGCCACCGCCGCCTCGTCCAGGCCCGCGAGCGCCCCCAGGGCGGTGAGCCTGGCGGGCACGTCCGCCGGAGAGTTGGCGTGCAGGGTCGCCCACCCGCCCTCGTGGCCGGTGTTGAGCGCGGTGAGGACCTCGCGCACCTCGGCTCCGCGACACTCCCCCAGGACGATGCGGTCGGGGCGCATCCGCAGCGCCGTGCGCACGAGAGCGGTCATGGGGACGGCGCCGATGCCCTGCACGTTCTCGCCGCGCTCCTGCAGGTGGATGACGTGCGGGTGGTCGGGGCACAGCTCACTGGCCTCCTCGACGCACACGATCCGCTCGGTGTGTGCCACGAGACCGAGCAGGGCGGCCAGCAGCGTCGTCTTTCCGGTGCCGGTGGCTCCGGTGACGAGGCAGGAGGCGCGCGCGGAGACGAGCCCGGCGAGCACGGGGGCCAGGGGCGGTGCGACGGTGCCGGCGGCGACCAGCTCGTCGAGGGTGAAGGCGCGCCGCCGTCGGGTGCGCAGGCAGATGAGGGTGCCGTCGCTGCTCAGGGGCGGTAGGACGGCGTTGAGGCGGGTGCCGTCGGCGAGGGTGGCGTCAACGACGGGGCTGGCGTCATCCAGGCGCCGCCCGGCGGAGGCGGCCATGCGCACGGCCAGGGTCCGTGCCTGCGCCTCGGTCAGGGCGGCTGCGGCCACCTCCTCAAGGCCGTGGCCGCGGTCGATCCAGGTGCGTCCGGCGCCCACGAGGACGTCGGTGACGGACTCGGTCTCCAGCAGGGGCTGAAGAAGAGGCCCGGCGCCCTCGACGTCGGCGCGGACCCGCTCACCCAGGACGGCCAGCCCGTCCGCGCCTCGGGCGGGAGCGGCCTCGGTGTCCAGGGCGGTGCCGAGGTCGACGCCGCGCGCCAGGGCGCGGCGCACGCGCTCAAGCTCGGTGTCGAGGGCACTGCCGGTGTCGAGGGCGCCGCCCGCACCGCCTGCCCGGCCCGCACCGCCCGCACCGGCGGTGGCGACGCCCCTCATCTCAGGTCCCGCAGACCCGGTGCGCCCAGCGGCTCCCACTGCAGGCCCCAGTCCTCCGGGTCCTCATCGCCCCAGCCCGGGCCGGCGTCCAGGAGCCACCCGGGCTCCACACCCGACCCGCCTCGCAGGCAGCTGGCGAGGAACCGGGCGGCACGGCGGGTGGCGCCCCGGCCGCAGGTGACGTCGTCGCCGCGGGCGGCACGCTGACGCACGCTGCGGTCCTCGGGGAAGCGCGCGAGCACGACGCAGCCGGTGAAGGTGGCGAGCTCGGTGTCACTCAGGTCCTGCCCGAGCTGACGCACGACGAGCGACAGCGTCCCGGGCCGCGGGGCCAGGCGGCTGGCCCGGACCTGCGCGGCGACGGCGGAGCGCAGGTCTCGCCCGGTCAGCAGGAGGGTGTCGGCCCCGGGCGGCGGCTCCCAGGCGCGTGGGAGGTCGACAAGGACGACGTCCTGCTCGGCCGCGAGGGCGTCGAGGACCGCGGGGAGGCGTTCAGGGCTCTCGGGCCCGCCGCGCCCGTCCCCGGTGAGGACGCGGCAGCCGCACCACACCGGCAGTGCGCGGGTCAGGTGCGCGGCCCGGAAGGAGGTCTCCTCGCGGGGCACGTCCGCCCACACGAGGCCCCGGGCGAGGCGGTCGCCCAGGTGCATGCCCAGCCCTCCGGCCGGGTCGGCGTCGACGACGGCGACCCGCACCCCCTGGGCGGACAGCGCGCGGGCCAGCATGAGGGTGAGGGTGGTGGCGCCCAGCCCTCCGAGGGTGGAGGTCAGGGCGATGAGGCGCCCGGAGGACTCCGCCTCGTCGGGCTGCTCGTCCTCGCTGCGGGTCTGGGTCCTGGTGGCGCTCACGGGGCCTCCTGCGGGTGGTCGAGGGTGGGACGCCCCCAGCCTGTTCCCCTGCCGGTGCCGGGCACAGCCCGTCGCCCCGCCGCTGTGGACAACTCGGACCGGGCCTGTCGCGGTGGCGGCCTGTGGAGCCCGGCCTCGTGAGACCTCGTTAGACTGGGGCCCGCGCACGGCTCAACGCTGAGCCACCGGTGCCGCCCCGTCTCGGCACCGCCGCGCACCAGGCCCGAGGAGGAACGATGCCAGCATCCCGCACCGCCGCCTACTTCGACCTCGACAAGACGGTCCTGGCGACCTCGACCACCTTCGCCCTCTCGGTGCCCATGCGCCGCTCCGGTCTCATCTCCGCGCCCACGCTGGCGCGCGGCATCGTCGTCCAGCTGCCGTACCTGCTCTTCGGGGCCGACGGCGAGCAGGGCACCCGGCTGATGAACCAGATCGCGGCCATGTGCGCGGGGATCGAGCGGGCGGACCTGGAGCAGGTGGTCGCCCAGGCCATGGCGACGGCGATCGAGCCCGCGCTCTACGCCGAGGCCCTCGACCTCATCGAGGCGCACCACCGGGCCGGCCACGACGTCGTCATCGTCTCCGCCTCGACGGAGGAGACGGTCCTGCCGATCGCCCGGCTCGTCGGCGCCGACCGGGCCGTGGCCTCACGGATGGAGGTCGACGAGGAGGGACGTTTCACCGGCCGGGTGGAGCGCTCCCTCATGCACGGTGCCAAGGTGCCCGCCATCGAGGCGGACGCCGCCGAGCACGGCATCGACCTCGCCTCCTCCTGGGCCTACTCGGACTCCGTGTCGGACGTGCCGATGCTTCAGGCCGTGGGCCACCCGGTGGCCGTCAACCCTGACCGCGACCTGCGTCGCCACGCGACCGAGGCGGGCTGGCCCGTGCGTGACTTCGAGCCGCCGGTGCGCGTGGCCCGCCAGGCCAGGGCCGAGGCCCTCGGCAGCGTGCGCGAGTCCCTCCCCGAGATGTGGAAGATGGGGGCGGCCGCCGTCGGGCTGCTCGCCGTCGGAGGCCTCGCCGCCTGGGCGGTGACGAACGGGCCGCTCAGCCGACGGCGGTAGTGCCGGCCTGGACGGCCCGGCACACGCGCGCCCCCTCCTCGATGCCCACCAGCAGCGCCTCCGCCTGCCACAGGACCCAGTCGACGACGCCCTCGGCGCTGCCCGAGGCGTAGGCCGCGAGCGCCTGCGCGTAGCCGCCGGGCACGCGCGCCGCCCACAGCTCGGCCACCGCCACCCCCGTGGGCTCGAGCGCGTCACGGGTGACGAGGTGGCGTGCGAGCAGGCGTCCGACGGCGGCGTTGCCCGCGGTGAAGGGCCTGGCGCAGGCCGTCTCCGCGTGGACGACGGCGGCCCGCACGAGGGCGGGGGCGGCGGGGACGTCGATGAGGTGCAGCAGGCCCTGAAGGCGCGCGTCCAGGCCGGGGCCGTCCGGCGCCTGCCCGGGCCCGCCCTCGATCGGCACGGTCCCGGCGGGGCGGGGGGCGGCGACCTCGGCCAGCCGGATCCGCCCGGCGGCGGCGAGGGGTCCGACGACGTCGCGGTGCAGGGCGGCCAGCAGCGCACGGGGTGGGGGCTGGGAGGGCCTGACGGGGCCGCGCAGGTCCGGCCACCAGCCGCTCAGGCGCACGCCCGCACGCCACAGGCCCGCCGCCGCGTCGAGGGAGGGGTCACCGGTCAGGGCCTCGGTGAGGCTGCGGGCGGCGACGGCCTCGCGCAGCAGGCCCTCGGGGACGACGGCGCCCTCGACCGTGGCGGAGGCGACGGCACCACGCACCGACGCCTCGGCCCGGGCCTCGCGCCAGCGCCGACGCAGCGCCTCGTTCCACCTCAGAGCGGTGGAGGCCTCGCGCACGGCGGTCTCGGCGTCACGCACGCGCGGGTCGGCGGCGACGGCGCGCAACGCCGCGACGACCGGGTCGGTGCTCACCGGACCACCCTACGCACCCGCGGCGCCGCGACCACGCCCCGGCCCCACTGCCCGCCGCTATTCTCGACAGCGTGAGCACCACCCATCCCTCTGATCCCGGTTCCCGTGCGGACGCGGTCCCGACGCCGTCCGGCGGGATCCCCCTCGCCCCACGCGGACGCAGACGCGACCACGCGCTGGTCGCCGTCGTCGGTGCCGTCCTCGCCCCCGCGCTGCTCACGCTGTCCGGGATGGCGGCCTCCTGGTCCCTGCAGGGGCGCTGGGCGCAGGCGCTGGGCGCCGTCGCCGTCCTCCTCGTGGTCTCGGGCGCCGCGCAGACGCTGTTCGCCACGCGCTCCTCCCTGGGCGGGCTGGTCACCGGCCTGGTGGCCCTGACGGCTCAGGTGGTCATCCTCATGAGCCCGGACGGAGCCGACCAGGCCCCCTTCGCGTGGGCGCGCACGCTCATTCCCACGGGCACGGTGCTGCTCCTGGCGGGGCTCATGCTGGGAGGCGCCTGGGCGATGCGCCGGGCACGCCGGGCGGGTCGGGCGCAGGCGCGTCACGCCCAGTCCCAGGCTCAGGCGGACCGCACGCTCGGGGTGACGCCGTCCGCACCTCCGGCTCGGCGTCGGGACCACGTCCTGTCCCTGCCGGCGGTGGCCGTGGGCGTCGTCGGCGCGTTCTACCTCCTGCGTGGGCAGTACAGCCGCATCGTCACCGGTTCCTCCTCCCTGCCGACCGTCCAGGGCTACGGGATCGTCGTGTGCGCCCTCGTGCTGCTCGTGGTGGGGGCGGCCTGGGCAGGTCGCTCGACGCTCGGGGCGCGCGGTGTCGGGCCCCTGCTGACCCTGGCGGGACTGCCGCTGCTGCTGTCGGGGCTGGGCTCGCTGCCGGGCCGTGGTGTGGTGGCGGCCTGGGTCCCGGCCGACGCGACGGGCATCAGCCTCGTGTCGACGGGGGTCGTGCTGACCACCATCGGCTGGGGCGTGCACATGGCGCGGCGTCAGGGGCGCGTGAGCCAGGCCCGGCGGCACCGGGGTGAGGCGGCGGCCACGCTCTGAGGACACGCCCGGGAACCCTTGGAGGGCGCTGGCGCACGCCGGGGCGGCGGCACGCCTCCCCGGCGGCGGGGGTCGCGGCCGTTACGGTGGGTGCGCACCGAAGGAGGGCATGTGAGTACTGACAACCCCACCCGTTCCGACGACGTGTCATCCGACCCTGACGAGACGCTCACCCTTGAGGCCGTCCCTGCTGAGCCCATCGCTGCGGAATCCGACGGCGCCGAGCCTGACGCCGCTGAGCCACTCGCAGCCGATTCCGAGGCCGCCGTACCCGAGGCCGCCGAGCCTGAGGCTGCCGAGCCCATCGCAGCAGAGCCCGAGCCCGCCGAGCCCCTCGCCGCCGAGCCCGAGCCCACCGAGCCCCTCGCCGTAGAGCCCGACGCGGACGAGCCCGAGCCCGCCGAACCGCTGTCAGCTGAGCCCATCGCCGCCGAGGTCCTTACGGCCGAGGCCCTCGCCGCCAGGGCCCTGGCAGCCGAGCCCGCCTTCCCCGACCTCGCCGCATCTGACCCCATCTTCCCCGAGGTCGCGGCGGACGAGCCCGCCACCGCCGATCCCCGTTCCCTCGACCCCGAGGCGGCTGAGCCCGCCTTCCCCGACCTCGCCGCATCTGACCCGATCTTCCCCGACGACGAGCCCGGGATCCCGGCGCCGGTTCTCGGTGAGGGGACGACGCCTGTCGACAGCACCCGGGCCCCCGCGCACGCTCGGGAGAGCGCGAGCGCCACCCCGCAGGAGCCCGGCTCCTACGAGCCGACCGACATCATCAACTGGGACGAGCCCGAGACCGTGACCCGCCGCTCGATCTTCGCCGACATCGCGACGGACGCAGGCTCCACGCCCTTTGAGCCCGACACAGCCGCTGAAGCCGCCGAGCCTGCCGGCACCGCGCCCGTCGGCGTCGTCGAGACGGCCGCCGCCACGCCCGGTGCGGACACCGAACCGGTGACGGGCACGGGCGCCGAGGGCGCCGTCAGCGTCGCTCCCCCACGCGGGCGCCACGTCCGCGAGCCCTCCCCGCGCACGGAGGACGACATCCTCCTGGAGGGCTCGAGCGTCGTCGGCAGGCTCGCCCCGCGCACGGCCTCCCACTGGGCGGGGGTCCTGCTCGCCGTCGTCCTGCTGCCCCTCGCCTGGTTCTTCCTGCACGACTCGGCCGCGCAGGCGCTGACCGCGGTGGACACCCACCGCTTCGCCCTGAGCGGCACGGCCCTCATCGAGCTCGCCGTCGGGGCAGGCGCCCTCGCCCTGGCCATGTGGGCGGCCCGCCGCTCCTCCCTGGGCACCATCGTCGTGGGCGTGCTCACCCTCCTCGTGGGCCTGCCCGCGCTCACCGTGCCGAGCCTCATGAACCAGCTGCTGACGCCGACGCTGGACCGCCTGGCCCGCCAGTCGAGCCTGGGCGAGGACCTGGCCTCCTACGTGTGGTCCGACGCCGTCACCGGCCGCTTCCTCTGGCTGGGGCTGCTGCTCATCATGGTCGGTGTCGTCTCCCACTCCGCCCGACGGGCCGGACGCCGCGAGCAGGCGGTCGTCGACCGGGTCCGCACGGCGCTGGACTGAGCCCGCGCCCGCCACCGGTCCAGATCCTCGCGCGCCAGGTCTCATGATGAGATCAGGGAGTGGTCTGCGTCACCAACGCCCGTAGGCTGACGGCGTGCCCACCCCCTCGACCCAGACGCTCAGAGACGCCGTGCGCGACGCGGTGCCGATCGTCATCGGGTACATCACCCTGGGCCTGGCCGCCGGGATGCTCCTGTCCGCTGCCGGGCTGTCCTGGTGGTGGGCGCCGCTGTGGTCGGTGCTCATCTACTCGGGCACGATGCAGATGCTGCTCGTGCCGCTGGCGGCGGCCGGTGAGCCCCTGGCGACCATCGCCGCGTCCACGGTCTTCGTCTCCGGCCGGCACATCTTCTACGGGCTGGGCTTCCCCCTGGAACGGATCCGCCGCGGGACGCTGCGTCGCCTGTACTCCGTGCACGCGATCACGGACGAGGTGTACGCGCTGCTCGCCGCCAAGGACCGCACGCGCATGAGCGGCCCCTACCTGCTGGGCGTTCAGGTGTGCAGCCATCTCGCCTGGATCCTGGGTACGACGGCGGGAGCGCTCGCCGGCACCTGGCTCGCCCACGTCGTCGGGGAGGACATCGAGCTGCTGGGCTTCGTACTCACGTCCCTGTTCGTCATCCTGGCGATCGAGAACTGGCGCACCTACCCGGACGCCGCGGTGCTGCTGCTGGGCGTCGTCGCCGGGGCGGTCGGGCTCACGGTCGGCGGCACGGCGGCGCTGCTCAGCGCCCTGGGCGTGCTGGCCCTCGGTCTCACTGCCCTGTTCCTGTGGCGTCGCCGTCGGGGACTCTCCGACGGCGGCAGCCCCCGTGACGAGGGGACGACCTCCGAGGCGGTGACGTCCTGATGCTGTCGACGTCGCAGCTGGTCGTGGCGGTGCTCGTGGTCGCCGCCATCACCTACGCCTGCCGGATCGCCCCCTTCGCGCTGCTGCGCGGTCGGCGCAGCGCGCTCGTCGAGTTCCTGTCTCGCACCATGCCCCTGGGCGTCATGGTCGTTCTCATCGCCTACACGCTCGACGGCGTGAGCACGGCGCCGTCGACCTGGGCTCCGGCGCTGGCGGGCATCGTGGCGACGGCGGCCCTGCACCTGTGGCGGCGCCAGATCGGCCTGTCGCTCATCGGAGGGACCGGCACCTACGTGGCGCTGTCGCTCGTGCTGGGCTGATCCGCCGTCCTTCGGGACGCCGCGGCTCATCTTCCGGACCGCGCCGGTAGCCTTCCCACGTGCCTGTCTCCGTCAACCGCCCCGGACCCTGGACCCACCGCAGCCTCACCGCCGGAGGTACGCGCTTCCACGTCGCCCTGGCCGGCCCCGACCCGCTGCCGGGGGCCCGGCCGATGCCTGCGCTGGTGCTGCTGCTGCACGGCTTCCCCGAGTGCTGGTGGGCGTGGTCGGAGGTGATGCCGGCGATCTCCGAGGCGGGCCACCGGGTCGCCGCCCTGGACCTGCGGGGCTTCGGCGGCTCGGACCGGCCGCCGTCGGGCTACTCGCTGTCGACCCTGGCTGACGACGTGCTGGGGGTCATCCGCTCGCTGGGGCACGAGTCGGCCGTCGTCGTCGGCGCGGGGCTCGGCGGGCAGGTGGCGTGGCAGCTGGCGGCACGCGAGCCCATGACGGTACGCGCGATCGTGCCGGTGGGGGCACCGCACCCGGTGGCGGTGCGCTCGCTGCGCGGCCGGATGCTGTCGGGCGCGTCCCTGCAGTACCTCATGTTCAAGACGCCGGTGCTGCCCGAGCGGAGCCTGTCGACGACGGCGGGCATGGAGCGGCTGCTGCGCTCGTGGGCCGGCCCCGCCACGCGCGAGGCGGCGGCGGAGCCGGCGGAGTACTACGCGGCGCTGCTGGCCCGGCCGGGTGCCGCGCGCTCGGCCATGGCGACGGTGCGCAGTGCGCTGCTCAGCCGACGCGAGATCATGGCGCTGGGCCGGACGGTGGGGGTGCCGGTGCTCAGCGTGCAGGGTCAGCTGGACCCGGTGCAGCCCGCTCAGGCCTACGCGCGCGACACCCACCACGTCGCGGGGCCGCTGCAGCAGGTGACGGTGCGAGGGGTCGGCCACTTCCCCCACCGGGAGGCACCGGAGCGGCTGCTGGAGGTCGTGCTGCCCTTCCTGGGCGCGCAGGCCTAGGACCGGGGGAACCGGGTGGGCCGGGCACGGCGGCGGTGACGTTCACAGGCCCGCCTGCGGGCACAGCCCCGCGTCGAGCAGGGCGCACTGCGCGCAGCGCGGTGCGCGGGCCCGGCAGACGGCGCGTCCGTGCTCGATGAGACGGTGACAGCCGTCGGTCCAACGCTCGGGCGCCCACAGAGCGGCGATGTCCCGCTCGGCCTTGAGGGGGTCGGTGTGGCGGGTCCAGCCCAGGCGTCGGCTCAGCCGCCCCACGTGCGTGTCGACCGTGAGGGCGGGCACGCCGAAGGCGTTGCCGAGCACGACGTTGGCGGTCTTGCGCCCGACACCCGGCAGGGCGACGAGCGCGTCGCGCTCGGTGGGGACCTCGCCGTCGTGGCGCTCGGCGAGCACCTGCCCCAGGGACACGAGCCTCTCAGCGCGGGTGCGCTGCATCCCCAGCGGCCGCAGGAGGTCGGTGAGGGCGATGACGTCCGCCTGGCTGAGCGAGGCGGCGTCGGGCCAACGCCGGAAGAGCTCGGGGGTGACGGTGTTGACCCTGGCGTCGGTGGTCTGCGCCGACAGGACGGTGGCGACGAGGAGCTGAAAGGGGCCCTCGTGCTCCAGGGCGCAGCGGGCGTCGGGGTACAGCAGGCGCAGCGCGTCGTCGACGTCGGCGGCCCGCTCGACAAGAGCGGGATCGGGAACCGGGGCAGGAACGGGTGACATCGTCACTATCCTGCCGCCCCGGGACGCGGGTGCGCCCCCTCAGACACGCCGGGGGCAGGAACGTGCCCGCATGACTTGATCTGTGACACAAGAGAGTTAGAGTGCTCGACGGCGTGCCTTAGGTCACAGCCCGTGGCAGGATATGACGTATGAGCTCAGCACGAGCTCAGAGGACCGTCAGAGGACAAGTAGGAGGACCCTCGTGGACGACAGCATCATCTCCAGGATCCCTCTCTTCGAGGGGATGAGTCCGGAGGACCAGGAGGAGCTGCGCGCCATGATGTCGCAGACGACTCTGCGTCGCGGCGAGACGCTTTTCAACGAGGGTGACCCGGGTGACCGTTTCTACGTGCTTCTGTCCGGCAAGATCAAGCTCGGGCACGCCTCCGCCGACGGCCGCGAGAACCTGCTGGCCGTGCTGGGCCCCGGCGAGCTCGTCGGCGAGCTCACGCTCTTCGACCCGGGTCCGCGCTCGACGACGGCGACCGCCGTGGCCCCCACGGACCTGCTCACCCTCGAGCACGCCCAGCTCATGACCTTCATCGAGACGCACCCCCAGCTCGCCAAGGACATGCTGCGCGCGCTGGCCCAGCGCCTGCGCCGTACGAACACCGCGCTGGCCGACCTCGTCTTCTCCGACGTGCCCGGGCGCGTGGCCAAGGCCCTGCTGGACCTCGCGGACCGCTTCGGCTCGACGACGGAGGACGGCGTGCACGTCCCGCACGACCTCACCCAGGAGGAGCTGGCCCAGCTGGTGGGCGCCTCGCGCGAGACCGTCAACAAGTCGCTGGCGGAGTTCGTCTCGCGCGGCTGGATCCGCCTGGAGGGCCGCGCCGTCACGCTGCTCGACGTCGACCGCCTGCGCCGCCGCGCTCGCTGACAGGGGCTCCGGGCTCCAGTCTTACCAGGGGCGGGCGGGCCAGCGCGAGCCACCGTCAGCCGGGTCCCGGCCTGTACCGGGTCCCGGCGACTGCGGCCTGCCTGGCCCGCCCGCCCCTGGTGAGGGCCTCCCGGTGCGGGGTCCCTCACCAGGGGCGGCACGTCCCGCAGGAGGGCCGGAGCCGCATAAGCCGTTCTCTGACAGAGAAAGCAGGTCGAGGGACGGGCGGCCCGAAATTAGGTCCTAGGACCTAGGTTCTCTAACAGAGAACACGTGTGGTCGCACCGCCCGCCCCCTCCCCCGTCGGGTGCGAGCCCGTCGCCCCAGGTCCGCGTCGTCGCATCGCCGGCGTGCCCGTCCCTCGTGGTCGCGCACCGGGCAGGTGCACGACCACGACGTCGAGGCGCTAGGCGCGGGGGCGCTTGAGGTAGGCGACCAGGTTCTCCGAGCCGGTCGGCCCGGGGACGACCTGCACGAGCTCCCAGCCGTCAGCGCCCCACTGGTCGAGGATCTGCTTGGTGGCGTGGGTGAGAAGCGGAATGGTGGCGTACTCCCATGTAGTCATGGGGACAGCCTACGGCGACCCGGCACCGAAGGGGCCGGGCGTGTCAGCGCGCCCGCGGGAACCGCTCCGCCCGCAGGCCACGCGGGCAGACCGCTCAGCGCACCCGGGCGAGGATCCGCGGGGCCCGGTGGGCGTGGATCTCGGCGACGAGCTCGTCGTCCTCGCGGCGCAGCCAGGCCCCCCAGTCGTCGACCTCGGGGAATCGGCGCAGCAGGGCGCGACGCTCGCGCTCGGTGAGGCCGCCCCACACACCGAAGGAGGACTCGGAGTCGAGGGCCTCGGCCAGGCACTCCATGCGCACGGGGCAGGAGAAGCACAGGGAACGGGCGTCACGCTGCTCGGCGCCCTTGCCGAAGAGCTGATCCGGTTCCACGTTGGCGCAGGCGGCCCGGACTGCCCAGGTCTGGTCGAAGGTCATCTCACGCTCCCGCTCACGTCAGCAGGGCCGCGACCACGGTGTCGCTGCCGTCACATCTGACCGTATGTCATGGTGAGCGAATCAGACAAATCCCTTCATGCTGACGGACGGGCAGGCGCCCGGGGAACCACATGCGGCCAGGCCGGGGGAGCCGGCCGGTGCGCCGGGTCCCTGCCTCCCACACCCGTGTCCCAGCACGATCCCAGGCGGGGAGGAGTCCTGGCCCACTGTGTGCCCGCACCGGGGGCACGTAGTCTGACCCCATGTCCTCCTCAACGCACGGCGGGTCCCTCTCGCCCACCAAGGTCATCGCGATGCTGCTCGCCTTCGTGCTGCTCTCCGGGGCGGGCGGCGTCCTCGCAGCGGGATTCGCGATGCCCGCGGTCGGTGCCGCCTCGGCCGTGACCCATGCGGGCGCCCAGTTCTTCGAAGAGCTTCCCACGGACTTCAACATCCTGGAGCCCAGCGAGGTCTCGGTCATCCAGGCCGCGGACGGCACGGAGATCGCCCAGTTCTACGCCGAGAACCGCATCGTGGTCTCCCTGGACCAGATCTCCGTCAACATCCAGAACGCGATCATCGCGGTGGAGGACCAGCGCTTCTACAGGCACAAGGGCGTCGACCCGCTGGGCATGGTGCGTGCGCTCCTGTCCAACGCGTCAGGCGGCTCCCAGGGGGCCTCGACGCTCACCCAGCAGTACGTGCGCAACGTCCTCGTCGAGGCCGCGCTGCAGAGGGGGGACCAGGCCGGGATCACGGCGGCGACCGAGACGAGCTACGCCCGCAAGCTGCGTGAGATCAAGTACGCGCTCACGGTCGAGCGGATGTACTCCAAGCAGCAGATCCTCGAGGGCTACCTCAACATCGCCGCCTTCGGCCCCTCGACCTACGGGGTCGAGGCCTCCGCCCAGCACTTCTTCTCCCACTCCGCGGCCGAGCTGACGGTGGCGGAGGCCGCGCTGCTGGCGGGCCTGACCAACGCCCCGGGCGCCTACGACCCCATCGCGTTCCCGGAGCGGGCCAAGGACCGTATGGACTGGGTGCTGCAGAAGATGCTGGAGGAGGAGTTCATCACCCAGGAGCAGTACGACGAGGCGATCAACACCCAGATCGCCGACATGCTCTCGGTGACGAACACCGTCGGCGGCTGCGGGGCCGCAGGGAGCGCCGCCTACTTCTGCGAGTACGTCGTCGGCGAGATCGAGACCTCTGAGCTCTTCGGCGCCACCGAGGCCGAGCGCCGCCAGCTACTCCTGCGCGGCGGCCTGACGATCAGGACGACGCTCGACCTGGGACGCCAGGCGGCCGCTGACGCCGCGGTGCAGGAGTACGTGCCCACGGGCGACCCCTCCAACGTCAAGGCGGCCCTGGTGTCGGTGGAGCCGGGCACCGGCCGGATCCTCGCGATCTCCCAGAACACGAACTACGGGGACGCGAGCGAGGAGGACCCGACGGCGACCCAGATCTCCCTGGGCGTGGACGCGGCCCACGGCGGCCTGGAGAACTCCGACGGCACCTCCGGCTTCCAGCCTGGATCCACCTTCAAGACCTTCGTCCTGGCCCAGTGGTACCAGGAGGGACGCTCGGGCTACACGACCTTCAACACCTCGCCCACGGTCATCCCGGCCTCCACGTGGAGGATCTCCTGCGCCCCGGAGAACGCCGACGACTGGAGGGTCGGTAACGCCAACGCCTCCGAGGGCGGCAACAACAACGTCATCCGCTCGACCCAGCTGTCGATCAACGTCGGCTACGCGCGCATGACCGCGGCGATGGACATCTGCTCCATCACGGACCTGGCGGCCAAGATGGGGGTGACGACGAACGACGGCCAGCCGCTCAGCGCCAAGCCCTCCATCGCCCTGGGCTCGCAGGAGGTCACCCCGCTGCAGATGGCCAACGCCTACGCCACCTTCGCCGCGCACGGCGTGTACTGCAAGCCCATCGCGATCGACTCGATCACTGACACCGACGGCAACTCGATGGCGGTGCCCTCGGCCGAGTGCACGCAGGTCATGGAGGCCACGGCCGCGGACCAGACGACCCTCACCCTCACCTCCGTCATGACCAGTCCCGGCACCGGCCACACCGCCGCCCTGGCGGGCGGGCGTCCCTCCGCCGGCAAGACGGGCACGACGGAGAAGATGGACAACGCCTGGTTCGTGGGCTTCACCCCGAGCCTGTCCGCCGCCGTCTGGCTCGGCCACTCCGAGAGCTACTCCGCGATGAACAACCAGGTCATCGGCGGACGCTGGTACTCGACGATGTACGGCTCCGACGCACCCGCGCCCCTGTGGAAGATGTACATGGACGCCGCCCTGTCGGGCACGCCCTTCGAGTCCTTCCCCCAGGTGAGTCTCGGAGCCCAGCCGACGCCGGCGACCGGGGCCACCCCCGCGGCCTCCACCGGGCAGAGCAGCCAACAGGACTCCCCCGCAGCCGGCTCCGCGCAGCAGACGCCCGCACGATCGGACGAGGACGAGAGCGAGGACTGACCCGTGCTCCACACGGACACCACGACCCTGGCAGCGCTCGCCCGCCGCACCGCCCGCGTCATCGCCACGGCGACCGCCGTCGGGGCCGGGGCACTGGGCTACGCGCTGATCGAGGCCCGCACCCCCGCGCTGCGTCGCCTGGAGGTGCCGGTACTCGCCGCCGGTGAGGAGCCGGTGACGCTCCTGCACCTGGCTGACCTCCACCTCACAGACCGCACCGAGGCCCGGGTGGCCTGGGTGCGCGCGCTGGCGCAGCTCCAGCCGGACATCGTCGTCAACACCGGGGACAACCTCTCCTTCGCCTCCGGCCTGGAGCCGCTGGGGCGGGCGCTGGAGCCCTTCCTGCACCTTCCCGGCGCCTTCGTCATGGGCGACCACGACTACCGCAGCACCATCCGCAGCTCGCCGACGCGCTACCTGCGTCGCGACCCGCGTGACGCCGACGACCCGGATCAGCGGGTCGAGGCCCTGCCGTGGCAGGAGGTGCGTGACCTCCAGCGCTCCGGCGGCTGGGCCGACCTGACGAACGCGCGCGGCGAGCTGAGCGTGCGCGGACGCCGGGTGCAGCTCGTGGGTGTGGACGACCCTCACGCCGACCGGGACCTCTACCCGTTGGCCGGGGCCTGCGCGCCTGACGGCATGTGGCTGCGGGGGCGGGAGGGCCGTCCGCTGCGGCTGGGTCTCCTGCACGCCCCCTACCGGCGGGTGCTGTCCGCAATGAGCGCCGACGACGTCGACCTGGCCCTGGCGGGCCACACCCACGGCGGCCAGCTGTGCCTGCCGGGCCTGGGGGCGCTGGTGACGAACTGTGACCTGGACCGCGAGCGCGTCACCCGACGGCTGTCGCAGTACCCGGGTCGTATCGGTGAGCCGCAGGCGGCCGACCACATGTTCCTGCACGTGTCCGCGGGCCTGGGAACGAGCCCCTACGCGCCGGTCCGCTTCGCCTGCCGCCCCGAGGCGACGCTCCTGACGCTGGTGCCGGCCACCTGAGGGCCGGCCCGTGGGCGGCCACGTGACCCAGGACTCAGGCCTGAGATTTCCCACGGCCGCCCACCAGTGGTTATAGTTCCCTGTGCACACACACGGGGTGTGGCGCAGCTTGGTAGCGCGCTTCGTTCGGGACGAAGAGGCCGTGGGTTCAAATCCCGCCACCCCGACGTGAAGGACGTCCGCGAGCACGCTCGCGGACGTCCTTTTTTGCTTTCCCCGTGTCCCGTCAGCGCACCGGGCGCCCGGCGGTCGTAGGCTCGCGCCGACACAGCCCTCAGCCACGTCCCGGCGTCCTGGCGTGACAGGCTCGAGCCCGAGGAGATCCCATGGCCCCCGCACCTGACGGTCGCCGCCGCTTCCTCCCGCGCCGCTCGCGCGCACTCACCCTCGAGCTCTGTGCCGCGGCCCTGTCCCTGGTGGCTTTCGCCGCCTGGACCTGGCTCGTGGTCTCCGGCCGGACCGCGTGGCTCGACGCCCACCTGGCGGCCCCGAGGATCGCCCTGCGCTCCGTGCGCGGCCAGCTCGCCGAGGCCTTCTCCCTGCTCACACACCCGCTCGTCGTGCTCGCGGCCCTCGGGCTCGTGGCCGTCTTCTCCTTCTCCAGGCGTATGCGGCGCCTGGCGATCGCGCTGGGCGCCGCCGCCTGCGGCATCCCGGTCGTGCTGGGGCTGAGCGCCTGGCTCCACGTCGAGCGCCCCCACACGATCTTCGCCGACTCCGTGTCGAACCTGGGAGGCGCCTACCCCTCCAGCCACGTCGCCGCGGTGACGATCGGCGCCTGGGGGGCCGTCACCCTGGCACGCGCCCACCGCCGCGCGGGCACCTCGGTGCTCGCCTCGGCCCTGCTGGCCAGTGGCGTCGCCCTGGTGACGGCCGTCGCGCAGTGGAGCACGGGCCTGGCCCACGTCTCCGACATCGTCGGTGGTGGGCTCTTCGGCGTCGCCGTCGCCAACCTCGCCCTGCTGGCGGGCGGGGTGCGTCCCATCCTCGTCGACTGGGCGCGTATGGGGCTGCCGGCCGAGTCGGTGGACGCGCACGCCGCCATCATCCTCAACCCGACGAAGTTCGACGACCTGTCCCTGCTGCGGCGCCGGGTCGAGGCCACGGTGCTCAGGCGCGGCTGGAACCCGACGACGTGGCTGGAGACGAGCACCGACGACCCGGGGCACGGGGCCGCCCGGCGCGCGCTGGCCGACGGCGCGGACCTTGTGCTCGTGGCCGGGGGTGACGGCACGGTGCGCGCCGTCAGCACCGAGCTCGCGGGCTCGGGCGTGCCCATGGCGCTGCTGCCCTCGGGCACCGGCAACCTCCTGGCACGCAACCTGGGCGTTCCCCTGGACGTCGACGCCGCCCTTGAGCTGGCGTTCCGGGGCCACAGCCGGCAGGTGGACGCGGTGAGCATCACCTGGCTCGACGAGGAGGGCTCGGAGCACAGCGGACGCTTCGTCGTCATGGCCGGCCTGGGCCTGGACGCCCAGATCATGGAGGACACGAACGCCGACCTCAAGAAGGTCATCCGGGCGGGCGCCTACGCGGTCGCCGCCGTGCAGAACGCGGTGCCCGACCCCTTCCCGGTCGCCGTCACCCTCGATGACGGCGAGGCCGAGGAGCACTCGGCCGTCATGGTCCTCATGGGCAACGTCGGCACGATCGCCCCTGGGATGACGATCTTCCCGGAAGCCAGGCCCGACGACGGCCTGCTCGACGTCATGATCGCCTCCCCCGGCCGTGTCACCGACTGGGCCCGCCTGGGCACGCAGATCCTCACCGGTCGGGACTCCGAGGGCTTCCGCACAACCTCGGGGGCACGGGTTCTCATCGAGACCGATGAGCCCGTGCCCTTCGAGGTTGACGGTGACACCCTCGGCTCGGCCCGCCGTGTGGAGGCGGTCATCGAGCCGGGGGCGTTGACCGTCGTCGTGCCGCGCTGACGCGCCCGGGGTCCTACTCCCAGCGGAAGAGGCGCGCGGCGAGCAGGCCGCACACGAGCCCGAAGACGAGCAGGACTACCGCCGAGCCCCAGTGGGCGGACCAGCTCTCACCGTTCCACAGGCCCTGGCCGAGGAAGGTCAGCTGCGTCAGCGGCGAGAAGCGCGCCACCGCACGCACCCCCTCGGGCAGCACCGCCATGGGCACGGCCGCCCCCGAGGTGAAGATGAGCGGGTAGAGCAGCATGTTGCCGATGCCCTGGGCCGCGCCGACCACCCGCACCCGGGCTGCCAGGAGGTAGCCCAGGGCGAGGAAGGCCGCCAGCCCGAGCAGGGTCGAGGCGAGGGTCGACACGAGCGCCAGGACGGAGGTCGGCCTCACCCCGAAGACGAGGATGACCACGGCGTACATGGCGGCGATCGAGGCGAAGGCGAGCACGAGGCGCACGATGATGTCGGCCGCCAGGTAGGCCCCCGGCGACAGGGGCGTGGCACGGAAGCGCCGCAGCACCCCCGCACTGCGCTGGCCGACCATGTCCACCGGCACCATGATGACGGAGGTGATGGCGATGGCGATCCCCGGGAAGGCGGCGATGTTCGTCTCGAGGAACCCCCGTCCGCCGAACTGCGGCGTCGGGTCGTTGCCGAAGATGATCCCCATGACCACGACGAAAGCGGGTGCGAAGGCCAGGGTGAAGACGACGGACACTGGTTCGCGCAGGCTCCGCAGAGCGGCGACCTTGAGCAACTGACGGAAGGCCCTCATGTCTACTTCTCCTCTCGCATGGAGCGGCCGGTCAGGGACAGGAACACGTCCTCCAGCGACGGCGTGGACACACGCACGTCGCTGACGGTGACGCCCGTGGCCTCGATGACGTCGATGACGTGCTGCGGGTAGCGGGTGTCGAGCACGTGGATGCTCAGCTCGTTGCCGCGCACGACGGGTGCGGCGGCGGTGCTCACGCCCTCGACGCCGTCGAGGACGTGGATGTCGACGGGGCGCGAGGTGCGCAGGCTGACCTTGGCGCCGTCGCCCAGGCCGGCGACGAGCGCGGGGATCGTGTCCAGGGCGATGAGGCGTCCGTGGTCGATGATGCCGACCCGGTCGCACAGCGCCTCGGCCTCGTCCATGTCGTGGGTGGTCATGACGACGGTGGTGCCGCCGTCGCGGATGGAGCGCACGACGTCCCACATCGCCAGGCGGGCCTGCGGGTCGAGGGCGGTGGTGAGCTCGTCGAGGAAGACGAGCTCGGGGCGGGAGATGAGTGCCAGGGCGATGAAGACGCGCTGGCGCTGACCCCCGGAGAGCTTCTCGACCTCGTCGTTCTTCTTGGCGGCGATGCCGAGCTCGGTCAGCAGGGTGTCGCTGTCGACCGGGTCCTCGTAGAAGGAGGCGAAGAGCTCCATGGCCTCGCCGACCTTGATCCGCGGCGGCAGGGCGGCGGTCTGCAGCTGGACGCCGATGCGGGCGCGCCAGGCGGGGGTCGGGCGGGTCGGGTCGGCCCCCAGGACGCGCAGGGTGCCCGAGGTGGGCTCGCGCAGACCCTCGAGGCACTCCAGGCAGGTGGTCTTGCCCGCTCCGTTGGGGCCGATGATCCCGAGGATCTCTCCGGTAGCGACCTCGAAGGAGACGTCCTGGAGGGCGGTGAGCTGTCCGTAGGACTTTGTCAGGTTCTTGACGAAGACGGCAGGCTCCATGGTCATTCCTTCCTGAGCGTGGGTGGTGGCGTGGGTGTGTCGGTGGATGCGGGCCCGGTGGGCTCGCCGTGCGGAGGAGGGGCCGAGGCGGCCGCCGGAGGGCCGCCGGGCGGGGGCGAGGGCGGGGACCCCTGGCCGATCGCGGCGCGCACGAGCGCCGCCAGGGGGTCGTCGGCGGGGGCCCGCTCAAGCAGCCTGGTCAGCGGGACGAGGGCGAGGCCCTCGCCGGGGTCGGACAGGACGATGAGCTGGTCACCGGGCTCCAGGCCGATGTTGCGGCGGGCCTGGGCGGGCAGTGAGACCTGCCCGCGGCTTCCGACGGTCACGGTCCCGTGGAACCCGCGGCCGTCAGCCCCGATGAAGGACGGGTTACGAGGTGACACGGTGGTTTCCTCTCTGACGACGGGATGGCATGTAAAACATGTATAACATGAGATTACACCCACGTGGCGGCCACCACAAGGGGGGTGTCGACCTCGGTTGCGCACCGCCGCCGACCACGCCCTGGGACCTCCCCGGGGCCGCCCCAGGGCCCGCCCAGAGACATCTCGACCTAGACTTGCGCCGCACGATCGCCCACCCACAAGGAGCAGGCCATGCGCCCCACCCTCTTCGGCTCCCTGCGCTCCACTGCCACGGTGGCCCTGGGACGCTCCGCCCGCGTCGCGGCCCGGCTGCGCGGTGGCGGCACCGGCGGCACGGCCCTGCCCGGGCTCGTCATGGAGAAGACGGACCCCGGCTTCCTGCGCCGGACCCTCGACCAGCTCCCCCTGGGGGTCGTCGTCGTCTCCGGGACCAACGGCAAGACGACGACGACGAAGATGCTCGTTCAGCTCCTCCAGGAGCAGGGCCTCACGGTCCTCACCAACCGGACGGGCTCGAACTTCGTGCGCGGCGTGCTCGCCTCCCTGCTCACTGAGGTCTCCTGGAGCGGGCACACCGACGCCGACGTCGCCGTCCTTGAGCTGGACGAGGCCCACGCGGTGCGCTTCGTGCAGAAGGTGCACCCGCGCGGCGCCCTGCTGCTCAACGTCATGCGCGACCAGCTCGACCGCTTCGGCGAGATCGACTACACGGCCGCCCTGCTGCACCAGGTCGCCCAGGCCACCACCGGCGTCGTCGTCACCAACGCGGACGACCCGCGCCTGGGCGCAGACAGCTTCCTCGACGGTCTGCAGGCCCGGGTCAGCGCCTTCGGCGTCGGTGCCGCGCTGCGCACGCTGTTCCCCTCCGACGACGATCTGCGCGGCGGCGAGAGCGCCCCCCGGCCGGAGGCGGCACACACGCCCCGGGCCGACGGGCTGTGCCCGCGGCCGCGCGTGACCCTGGAGTCCCTGGAGGGACAGGACGCCGTCATCCGCGTCGACGGCGAGGACCACCCGATCACCTTCACCATCCCGGGTGTGCACAACCAGCTCAACGCCGTCGCTGCCCTCGCCATGGCGGTGGAGGTCATGGGCCGCCGCCTGGACCTGGCGTCCCTGCTGGGCACGCTCTCGCGTGTCGAGGCCGCCTTCGGGCGCGGAGAGGTCCTCGCCCTCGACAAGCGCCAGATCGAGCTGTCGCTGGTGAAGAACCCGGCCGGCTTCCGCATGGGCCTGCTCACCGCCGAGCAGGCGGTGCGCACGCAGGGACCCGAGACCGTCATGGTGGCCATCAACGACGAGTACGCCGACGGGCGCGACATGTCCTGGCTGTGGGACGTGGACTTCTCAGCGCTGCGCGGCAGCGGGGTCGCCGTCGTCACGGGCGTGCGCGCCTGGGACATGGCACTGCGCCTGCGCTACGACGACGTCGAAGTCGGCATCGTCGAGCCGGACCTGGAACGAGCCCTGGACCTACTGCGCGAGGCGCCGGGGCGCGAGGAGGGGCGCCGGATGCGCGTCTTCACCAGCTATACGGCGATGCTCGCCCTGCGCGCCCGCCTGGCCGAGCTCACCGAGGTCGAGGAGGTCATGAAGTGAGCACCCTGTACGAGCACACCACCGACGGCGCCGCCCGGGGGCGCATCCGCCTCATGCAGCTCTACCCGCACGACATGAACATCTACGGGGACTGGGGCAACGCCCTCGTCCTCGCCCGCCGCGCCCAGTGGCAGGGCTACGACGTCGAGATGCTCTCCTACGACCGCGGCCAGGAGCTGGAGCAGGACGTCCACCTCATCGTCGGCGGTGGCGGTCAGGACTCGGGGCAGGAGCGCATCAAGGAGGACCTGCTCTCCCGGGGCGCGGCCCTGCGGGACATGGCCGAGGCGGGCACGCCCATGCTCGTCATCTGCGGGCTCTACCAGCTCTTCGGGCACCACTTCGTCACCACCTCGGGCAGCGAGCTGCCGGGAATCGGCGTGCTGGACGCTCAGACCGTCGCCGGCTCGCAGCGGCTCATCGGCAACATCGCCCTGGAGTCGGAGGACTTCGGCACCGTCGTCGGCTACGAGAACCACTCGGGGCTCACCCGGCTGGGTCCGGGGGCCAGCCCCTTCGGGCGCGTGCGCCAGGGCGGGGGCAACAACGGCGAGGACGGCACGGAGGGGGCGCGCTGCCACAACGTCATCGGGACCTACCTGCACGGCTCCCTGCTGCCGAAGAACCCGAAGGTGGCGGACTGGCTGCTGGCGCGCGCGGTGGAGCGCGCGGGCGGCGAGTGGGACCCGGCACCTGTGGACGAGACGATCGAGACCTGGGCCGAGCGGGCCCGCGCGGTCGCGCTCACCCGCCCGCGCTGACCCGGCTGGTCGCCAGGGCGTAGCCTCACGCCATGGCGACTCCTGACTTCATCCTCGACCTGCGCGAGAAGATCGGCCATGACCTGCTGTGGCTGCCGGGGGTGAGCATCGTCGTCGTCGACGAGCAAGGTCGTCTCCTGCTGGGGCGCCGCAGCGACAACGGCCAGTGGGCGGTGGTCTCGGGGATCCCCGAGCCGGGCGAGCAGCCCGCCGCCGCCGTCGTGCGCGAGTGCGAGGAGGAGACGGGGGTGCGCCCCCGGGTCCTGGCGGTCGTGGACGTGGGGGCGGGTGAGCGCTTCACCTTCCCCAACAGTGACGCCTGCGTGTTCATGGACATCACCTTCGTGGGGCGGGCCGACGCCGCCCAGGCGGCGCGGGTGCGGGTGGCCGACGACGAGTCCACCGACGTCGGCTGGTTCCGTCCCGAGGACCTGCCCTCGCCCCTGGCCGCGTCGTCGCGCGGACGTATCGAGGCGGCCCTCGCTTGGCTGGCGGACCCGACGTCAGGGGCCCGCTTCAGGTCCTGACAGGCACCGGACTTCAGGAGCGCGGCTGGCGCTCGGCCCACTCGGCGGGGCTCACGCGCACGCCCGTGAGGCCGGAGGAGGCGGCCCGGGCGGCACCGTCCCCGGCCGTCCGGGCGGCCTCGACGACGGCGTCAAGCCCGGCGGCCTCGACGAGCACGAGGGACCGGGGGCCGCTGAGGCCGCGCCCGTCGAGCTCGGTGACCGTGGCGCCCTCGGCCGTGACCTCGGAGGCGGCCACGGTACCGTCGGCGTCGGGCAGGACCGTCAGCCAGTCGCGGGCGGGGACGCTCGGCAGGTCGCCGCGCACGACGGTGGACCACACGGGGCTGAGGTAGTGGCCCAGCGCGGAGGAGCGCAGCCGGTGGGCGGCGTCCTGGAGGCGCTCGGGGTCGGCGTCGGTCCACCACACGAGCAGGTCGGTGCCGGACGTGAACCCGGAGACGTCATACCAGCCGCGTGTGGTGACCTCGGCCTGGTCGACGAAGTACTGCGACTCCCCGACGAGCCGACGCCGGGTGTCCTCGAGCGGGGGCAGGGCGGCAGCGAGCGTGTAGGCGGCGAGCAGGGCGTAGCTCATGAGGTCTCCTCCGTTGGTGACGCGGGCGGCGAAGGTGCCGGGACGCCGTGACGCGAGCGTACCCGCATTGCCCGGAGCCCGTACCGTGCAGGCGCGCCGTGCCCAGGGACGTCTCGGGGACGTCTCAGGGGCTCACCGGATACCGATCGCTTCCCGGCGGCGGGAGACTAAAGCCATGACACAGCAATACCCCTCCGGTTCCTACTCCGAGCGCACCGAGTCCTTCCGATCCAAGCTCCCACGGCGTTCCCGTGACCGCCTCATCGGGGGCGTGTGCGCCGGCCTGGCGGAGTACTGGGGAGCGTCTCCTTCCCTGGTGCGCCTGGCGACGCTGGCCGCCGCCCTCCTTCCAGGCCCGATGTGGGTCGCCTACGTCGCCGCCTGGATCCTCATGCCCTCAGCCGAGTGACATCGGAGGGGCCGCGGGGACGGCCCCTCCGGTCCACCGCGGCCGCCACAGCCAGGGGCGGGGCTCCAGGGCAAGGAGCACGAGGACGGCGAAACCACCGTAAGGGATGAGGCAGAGGAGCAGCCACCATCCTGACCGCCCACCGTCGTGGAGACGCCGGACACCCGCCGGCAGTATGAACACAATGAAGACGAGGAAGTGGAGAACGACGACGGACACCGCGAAGAGCTGCATCGAGATGGGCGGGGTATCCATGGCCTCCTCCGCCCACGAGACGATGAGCACCGTGGGGAGAAGCGTGGCGAAGCTGAACATGACCGCCGCGAGGTAGGAGAACCAGAACTCGCGGCGGGAGGCCATACCCCGGAACCGCAGGGGCCGCTGGATCGTGCGCCTGATGGCGGTGATGAAGCTCGCCGAGTAGTCGGGGGCAAGCCCCTCGGGTATCCCCGCAGCAGCGGACTGCGCGGCGACTGCCCAGCCATGGACTGTCGGATAGGCCACTCCGGGATACCCCTGATAGCCGGAAGCTGCCATATAGGTGGGGGAACCCGGATAGTCAGCGTACGCCGGGTAGGTCGGCGTCTCCGGATAGTCAGCGTACGCCGGGTAGGTCATCGGGTCAGGGTCGGCGGGGTAGGCGTCTGCGGGGTAGGTGTCGGTCGGTTGCACGTCGTCTCCTCATCGTCACTCGTCCTGGGAACGCTGAGTCACCATATCGGCACGGGCGAGTACTGGTCAGTCGGGCACCCGCAGCGGGCGCCGCAGCCGAGGAGGAGTCTCCATGCAGACGAGCACATGGACGGCGATACCCGCGTTGGGAACGAGGTCGAGGAGCAGCCGCCACCCCGGCCGCCCGCCGTCGTGGAGGGGCCGGACCGCCACCGATACGAGACAGACGGTGCGACGGCTCACGAGGATGACGACGTCAAGGACGTCACCGACCAGCGAGCGCTCCAGGGCCGCATAGCTCCTCAGCATCATCAGGTCAAGGGATACAACTATCCCATCCTTTGTCCGCCATGCGAGACAGGAGAGCCGGAGCTCGCGGCACGGGACCCGCTCAGCCCGTCACCCACTCGGGACGCCACAGCCACGGGCGCGTCTCCTGCGCGAGGAGCACAAGAAGGATGATGCCGCCGGCCACGGGGACGAACGCGATGAGGATCCATGCCCCCGACCTCCCGCCGTCGTGGAGGCGCTGGACCGCCGCCGACATCAGGCTGAGGCCGCTGATGATGTAGACGACGAAGATGACGACAAGGACGGTCACGGTCACGATGTCGAGAACGAGCGGGGCGCCGTAGGACTCGTAAGCCCACAGCAGGAGCCCGAGGCTGGCCGCCGACGGGATGATGAGCAGCCAATAGGCGAGGTACGAGAACCAGAACTCGCGGCGGGAGGCCATCCCGCGAAACCGCACGGCCCGCGAGAGGGTCCGCTTGACGGCGGTGCCGAAGCCTGCAGAGTAGTCGGCGGCGAGGTGCGGGGGAATCCACGGCATACCGCCGTTTGCATAGGCCGTGGAGTTCGGGAACGCGGCGTGTCCGGGGGTCGGGTACGCGGCGTATCCGGGCCCCGGCGGGTACCCGGGGTTCGGGTAGGTGGGGTATCCCATGGGAGGCTGCACGTCATCTCCTCGTTGTTGTGGCGGCTCCTGTGACGGCTGAACCTCCCTGCGTCGAGGGACAAGCCGGTCCGATTCGGACGCTACCAGCCGGTCCTGGGCGCACTCGGGGCCGCGGCGCGGATCAGCCGACGGCGGCCGCGACCTTCTCCGTTGACGCCCAGCCCGTCAGGTCGCCCTTAGTGATCGCCAGCGCGATCATCTCCGGGAAGGCGTCCGGGGTGCACGCGAAGGCCGGGACGCCCATCGACGCCAGGGTGCTCGCGACGTCGTGGTCGAAGCTGGGCGTGCCGTTGTCGTCCAGCGCCAGGAGGGTGACCAGCGTGACGCCCTGCTGCTGGAACTCGGCCATTCGGCGCAGCATCTGCGTGCGGTCGAAGTCGTACAGGTCGCTGATGAGCACCATGACCGTCTCGTGCGGGCGCTGCACCAGGTTCTCGCAGTACGCCAGCGCCTTGCTGGTGTCGGTGCCGCCGCCGAGCTGGGTGCCGAAGATGACGTCGACCGGGTCGCTCAGCTGCTCGGTCAGGTCCACGACCGCCGTGTCGTAGACGACGAGGTGCGTCTTGATAGTTGTGATCGACGCCAGCACAGCCGCGAAGATGCTGGCGTAGACCACCGACGTCGCCATCGAGCCGGACTGGTCGACGACGAGCACGATCTCGCGCTGGACGCCCGTCTGCTGGCGGCCGTACCCGATGAGGCGCTCCGGGACGACGGTGCCCAGCTCGGGCAGGTAGTTGCCCAGGTTCGCCGCGATGGTGCGCGACCAGTTGATGTCGTTGAGCCTGGGCCGGTTCGTGCGCGCCGCCCGGTTCAAGGCCCCCCGTACCGCCTGGACGACCTTGTCGGCCAGCTTCTCCTCCACCTGAGCGACGACCGTGGCGACCACCTGACGGGCGCTGGCCTTCGCCTTCTCGGGCATGACCCGACCCAGGTTGACCAGGGTCGCCACGAGGTGCACGTCCGACTCGACGCTGTCCAGCATCTCCGGCTCCAGCAGCAGCTGGTTGAGCCCGAGACGGTCGATGGCATCGGCCTGCATGACCTGGACGACGCTCGTGGGGAAGTAGGTGCGGATGTCGCCCAGCCAGCGCGCGACCCGCGGCGCCGACCGGCCGAGCCCACCGCCGCGCCGCGTCCTGCCCCCGGCCCCGCTGCCGTCGTTGTCGTACAGCACGGCCAGGGCCGCGTCCATCGCCGCGTCCTGCGCGCTCAGTGCGTCCGTCCGCCCACTGGGCGCGGCTCCCAGCGCCAGCCGCCACCGCCGCTCACGTTCGTCGGTCATCGCGCCGCCTCCAGGATCTCGTCCACGACGGCGAGCACCACCGCCATCTCTGTCATGTCCAGATCCTCCTCGACGGCGTCGTCGTCGCGGTCCAGGTGGCGCACCCGTGAGGCCAGCGCCTGGCGTTCCGGGGGCTCCCAGCCGCCGAAGGCGCGACGTACGACGGGCAGCACGTCGGTGAACTGCTCGCCCGGCAGGCCGATCAGCCACGTGTCGATCACCCGCAGCAGGCTCGGGGTGTGCAGCAGCAGCAGGGCGTTGCCCGCGAGCACGCCCTCAGCCCATGCGGCCTGCTCCTTCGGCGGGTGCCCACTGGACAGGGCCAGTGACAGCCGCTCGGCCACGTCCTCGACGGTGAGCTCGCCGGCGTCGAACAGCAGCCTCACGAGGCGTCCGGCGAGCAGGCCGGGTAGGTCGTGGCGCTTCAGCAGCCCCCGCAGGGTGGAGTGCCACAGCGCCCGGGGCTCCTCGCCCAGCAGCCCGACGGCGGCGGTCGCCGCGTCGATGAGCCTGCGGTAGCGCGCGCCCTCCTCCGGTGCGAGCCCGCCGACGGCGGTCGGCAGCCCGGCGCAGGCGCGCCCCAGCAGCGCCTCGACGACGTCGCCCAGGCGGCCGGTGTCGGTGCCGCGGACGTCACCGTAGCGGTGGGCGTTGACCAGCTCGGGCAGGGCCTCCAGCAGCTGGGCGACGTCGGTCTCCGCGGCCGCCCGCTGGTCCAGCAGCCGCAACAGCTCGGGCATGGCGGCGGGCAGGTCGGCCACCAGGGCGGCCTCGATGCCGCGCGTCACCCCGGCCAGGACCGCGGTGTCGTCCAGGACGCGGGCGGTGGCGGCGGCCTGGACGGTGTTGCCCCAGCGTGAGGCGTCAATGACGGCGACGGCGTACTCCGGCTTCCACTCCAGACGCCAGGTCTCCCGGAAGGTGCCGGTGCTGGCCGTCCCGGTGAGGCTGCCCCAGTCGATCCCCAGCAGTCGCAGGCGACGCAGGAACCTCGACCTTGCCAGGTCGGTGTCCTTGCGCAGGTCGAGCGAGAGCTCCTTGCCGGTCGGAGCCTGCTTGAGGCGGAGCCGACGAGCGGTGGCGGTGAGGTCGGCGTCGAAGGGGGTGCGGGGCACGTCGTCGGAGACCGCGCCCAACAGCTCGCCGACGATCGCCTCGCGGGTGACGAGGTCGAGCGCCAGGTCGCTGCCCTCGCACAGCACGGCCAGTGTCGCCTCCTGTACCTCCGTCAGGCCGGGCATGGGCCGGCCGCGCAGGACGGCGAGCATGTCGGCTAGCCGGACGCCCTCGATGACGTGCGCCGAGGACGTGGGCAGGTCGTTGTCGCGCAGCACCGAGCCGACGTGCGTGAGCCAGCGCTCGACGGGGTGGTCGGGGTAGGTGAACAGGTGGTGGTACCAGCCGGGCGAGCGGACGCCGGCGCCGTAACCGGACCACGAGGCCAGGCGCCCGTGCGTCCACGGCACCCACGTCACCTGGGTCCTGACTTTTGTTAGGCCCTTGAGCCGCGCGTTGTCGGCGGTGGCCGTCACCTTCGCCGTCAGCGCTGGCACGTGGTACGCCCCGCACACGACGGCGACCGTCTCGTGCGCGCGCCTGGCGGCGCGCAGGGCCTTGCGCATGTGGGCCTCGCGGACGAGGGTCTCCTCGTCGTCCTCGAGCTCCTCGCGCACGGCCGCCATGGCCTCGGCGACGACGTCGAAGACGTCCTCGTCGCGCTGCTCGACGAGGTCCTCCCACCAGCGCTCGGGGTCGTCGTAGCCCGCGGACTCGGCGAGCAGGGCGAGGGGGTCGTCGCGTCGGGTCCGCTCGTCGCGGTCGGCGGCCAGGGACAGAGAGCTGGGCAGGTCGATGAAGGACGCAGGGCGGGCGTGCCGTGCGGCCCAGGTCAGCGCCTGCCACTCGGGCGAGAAGGCGGCGAAGGGCCAGAAGGCGGCGCGCGACGGCTCGTCGCTCGCCCAGGCGAGCAGCGCGACAGGCGGCGTGAGACCGGGCAGGTGACCCAGCACCTGGTCGGCGTCGGCCGGGCCCTCGATGAGCACGGCGTCCGGATCGAGCTCGTCGAGGGCCCGCACCAGTGACCGGGCCGAGCCCGGCCCGTGGTGGCGGATGCCGAAGACGCGTACCTCGCCCATGCGGCTACACCTGGCGGCAGGCGCGGTAGAAGTCCTTCCAGTCGGAGCGCTCGCGCACCACGGTCTGGAGGTACTCCTGCCAGATCACCTCATCAGCGACGGGGTCCTTGACGACGGCCCCGACGATGCCCGCCGCGACGTCCTCGGCGCGCAGCACGCCGTCGCCGAAGTGTGCCGACAGCGCCAGCCCGCTGGTGACCACGGAAATGGCCTCAGCGGCGCTGAGGGTGGCCGACGGGGACTTGAGGGAGGTCGTACTGTCCTCGGTGTGCCCCTGCCGCAGCTCACGGAACACGGTGACGACACGGCGGATCTCGGCCAGGGCGTCACCGACGTCGGGCAGCTCCAGGGAGCGTCCCAGCTCGGCGACACGCTTGGTGACGATCTGCAGCTCCTCCTCGGCGCTGGACGGCAGCGGCAGGACGACAGTGTTGAAGCGTCGCCGCAGGGCGCTGGACAGGGCGTTGACGCCGCGGTCCCGGTCGTTGGCGGTGGCGATGAGGTTGAACCCGGCACGGGCCTGGACCTCGGTGCCCAGCTCGGGCACGGGCAGCGTCTTCTCGCTGAGCACCGTGATCATGCCGTCCTGCACGTCGGAGGGCATACGGGTCAGCTCCTCGACGCGGGCGATGGCACCGCGCTCCATCGCCGTCATGACCGGTGAGGGCACGAGCGCCGCCGGCGAGGGTCCTTCGGCGAGCAGGCGGGCGTAGTTCCAGCCGTAGCGCACGGCCTCCTCGGCGGTGCCCGCGGTGCCCTGGACCAGCAGCGTCGAGTCGCCGGAGATGGCCGCCGCCAGGTGCTCCGAGACCCACGACTTGGCGGTGCCCGGCACGCCCAGCAGCAGGAGCGCACGGTCCGTGGCCAGTGTCGCCACGGCCACCTCGATGAGCCGCCGGTTGCCGACGTACTTCGGGGTGATGACGGTCCCGTCGCTCAGCGTCGCACCCATGAGGTACTGCACGACCGCCCAGGGCGACAGCTTCCAGCTCGCTGGGCGCGGCCGGTCGTCGACCTCGGCGAGCGCGCGAAGCTCGTGGGCGAAGGCCTGCTCAGCGTGCGGGCGAAGCACGGACTGGGTCATCGGGACTCCTTCATGGACTCGTGGATACGCTGACGGAACGTGAGGGCGGTGACGGCCTCGCCGAGGCTGCGTTGCCCCAGGTGGGGGATGTCCACGTTGCGGGACAGGGCCGTGAGGCGTGAGAGGACCCGCGACGCCTGCCCGGGGGCGACGCCGTGGACCAGGAGGCGAGGTGCGCTGGGTGGGATACGCCGCCTGTGCGTGATGCACGCGGCCACGCCGTCGAGGATCGCCTCGGCCGCACCCGGGGTGAGCGTCAGGTCCGGGTGCTCGCCGAGCTGGGCGCACAGGCACGCGAACTTCTCAACCGTGGCGGCGCGGATGACCTGCTCCATGACGACGTCACGCTCACCGGGCGGCAGGAGCAGCGCGAGCCTCGGGTCGGCGTGCCGGGCGAGCAGGGCGCGGGCGGCGTCGACGTCCTTCCAGCGGAGCACGGCGTTGATGAGGGCGTCGGTGACGTCGACGGGCTCGTCATCGAGGAGGAGCCTGGAGTCCAGCTCGGCGACGCTCAGGCCGAGCTCGGCCCAGCGGTGCGGGGGCATGACACCGGCCACGGCCGCCAGGCGCCCGGCGGGACCCGGCGAGACGTCGACGACGGCGGCGTGGTGGTCGGCCGCCACGGCCTCCTCCGGCGGGGCCCAGGCCGGTCTCCAGCGCCTCGACGAAGCGGACGCGGTCGTCGGCCTTCTCCCTGCCCGCGCTGGCGACGAGGGCCCGCCCGGCGTCGGGATCGGTCTGACGCAGGAGGCGCAGCCAGGCGACGCGCTCGGCCATGGTGCCCTCGTCCCAGTCGGCGGGTGCGGGCGTGGTGACGCCCCTACCCCGCATCCAGGTGGGGTCGAGGCCGATGAGCCACCTGCCGCGGGCACCCAGGACCGGCGGCAGCGCCGAGGCGACCTCCGGGCACGCGCTGGCGACGCTGATGACGGGGACGAGCAGCCGGGTGGGCAGCACCATCGCACGCTGCCTCAGCAGGAGGAGCGCATCCACGACCAGCGGGGCGATCACGGCCTGCGGGTGGGAGAGGACCTCGTCCATGACGTCCACGAAGGCCTGCGGCGGCTGGTGGGGGTCCTGCTCGGGAGCCGGTGCGGGCGCATCGAGGTGGCGGGTGCGCACGGTGGCGCGGCGGGCAGCCGCGTGGCGGGCGGCGTCGTCGAGCAGCTCGGGGGCGGGGCCGCCCACGAGTGCCGCCTTGAGGACCTGGTCCGGTCTCATAGCGGCCTGACCGTGCCATCGTCGAGGAAGGCCAGGGGGAGCAGCCCGTCCGCGCTCAGCTCGCCGAAGACCGTCGTGGGACCGGTGCCTGCCTGGGCGAGGAGCTGCTTGGCGTCGTACGTTCTTCCGAGGAGCGGGACAGCGCGCTCGGCGACGAGCCAGGCGCGGCCCTGCCAGGTGAGGTGGCCGTGGATGGCGACCGGCCATGTCTCGCACCAGGGGTCGGCGGCGACGGCCTCACGCAGCTGGGCTGCGGCGGCGTCCACACTGCCGCCCAGAGGGTCCCAACCGGTGCTGGTAGTCGTCTCGGCGCGCCTGTCGCCCACGAGGGCGCGCAGCCGGAGGCGGCCGGGGTAGAAGTGGAGGTCGGCGTCGATCTCGGTGCCCGGGAGCAGGCTGGTGTCGAGCGGGGCGTCGCCGTGGGCGTAGGACAGGACGAGGGCGCGGGCCCCGGTCTCACGGCCCCAGAGCCAGACGCGACGCACGCTCATCTTGCCCTCACAGGTGTCGCGCCGGCCGAGCACCGCCCAGCGGTCAGGCACGCCGGGCGTGGCGCGCACATCGTCGGACGTGATGGTGAAGCCGATGTGGGCGCGGACGGTCTCAACGAGGTCCGCAGGGAGCCTGTCGCGGCCGGCCCAGGCGGCGGCCAGCAGGTGCAGGGAGCCGTACTCGTCGAGGACGCGGGTCGGCCAGTTTCCGGTGGAGGGGAGGAGTGCCAGCTCGCGCAGCCGGGTCGCGACGCCGGGGGCCTGCGCGTCGACCATGCGGGCGGCCATGCGCTCCAGGCGCTGGGGACGGTCGGCGGCACGGGTGGCGAGGCCCTCACGGACCTGGTCGGCGAGGAAGCGGTCGAGCTCGGCCATGCCGGCGCTGACCCGCGCCTCGCGCTGGGCGGCGCGGGTGGTGGCGCTCGCCTTCTGCTCGTCACGTTCCTGGGGCGTGGCTGCGGCGGCCGCCTTGGCAGCGGCCTTGGCGGCCCTGGCCTTACGGGCGTCGGCCCACGCGGCGGCGAAAGGTGCGATCTCGCCTGTGTCCTGGACCTGCCCCTGGACCCACAGGAGCAGCAGCGCGAGCACGTGCTTGCACGGGCGCTTGCGGCTGGGGCAGGAGCAGGAGAAGGCGGGTGAGGCGGTGTCGACGACGGTGCGGTACGGCGTCGAGCCCGAGCCCTGGCAGGCGCCCCACAGCAGGTCACCCGTGATGCCGGTGTCGTTCCACGGGCCCGGCCTGGCGAGCTTGCGGGCCGCGTTGACCGACGCCTGGTCCGGGGCGGTCTCCTCGACCCGTTCCACCGACCACGCGTGCCCCATGGGCGCAGACGATAGCGCGGGCCTGTTCACGCCGTGCCAGTATCCGGGGCTCGTGGACGCCACCGGAGGCCACCGTCCGGGTCCAGCCGCCGCCTCCCGGGGGGGGTGGCCGGGGCGGCCCTCAAGCCGATGGCCTCACGACGCGCTGTCGGCCTCAGTCAACCAGTCGGGGGTGTGCTCGGGGGTGCGGGGGAAGCGGGTGAGCTCGTCGGTGATCCAGTGGGCCTGCTCGGAGGCGCTCATGCGGTCCAGGAAGGGTGGGCGGGTGTCCCACTCGTAGCCGGTGTGCAGCACCAGGTCCTTGGCCTTCATCCACAGGTGGGCGTGCGTCCACGCACCACGCACCGGGTCCACCATGGCCTCGCGCACCTTCTCGCCCTGAAGCGTCCTGGGTTTTGTTCCGAGTCTCAGCAAGGAGAATCGGAGTATGC
>CALEXZ010000148.1 GCA_937926195.1 uncultured Actinomyces sp. | reverse complement strand
CGATGATCTCGGGGACGCCCGCGCCCTCGGACAGGAAGATGTTGACGTTGCCCTGGGAGTCCATGAGGTCCTTGAGGCGCTTGGCCTCGGCCTCGAGGTCGAGCTTCATCTCCGGCAGGAAGACGGCGTGCACGTCCCAGCGCTCGCGCGCCAGGCCCAGGGACGGCGCCCAGCTCTTGGTCTGCAGCAGCTCGTGGTAGCGCTTGGCGGTCTCGGCGGTGAGGTAGCCGCAGTTGCGGCCCATGCACTCGTGGATGATGAGCATGCGCGGGTTGGAGCGGTGCTCACCGATGACGTTGAAGGCGAAGCCGGCGCCCTCCTCGGCGGCGGACCAGGCGCCCAGGGACTGGCGGATGGGCACGATGTCGTTGTCGATGGTCTTGGGCAGGCCGACGACGGTGAGGTCGTAGTCGTGCTCCTTGAGGTAGGCGGCCAGGTCGGCGGCGGTGGTGTTGGTGTCGTCGCCGCCGATGGTGTGCAGGACGTCGACGCCGTCCTTGCGCAGCTGCTCGGCAGCGAACTCCAGGGGGTTGACGCCCTCGGCGACGAGGCCGCGCTCGACGAGGTTCTTGGCGTTGGTGAGCTTGACGCGCGAGTTGCCGATCGGCGAGCCGCCGAACTCGCGCAGGATGCCGGCGTTCTTGCGACCCTCCTCGTCGACGACGATGTAGTTGCCGGTGAGCAGGCCGTGGTAGCCGTACTGGTAGGCGATGATCTCGACCTCGGGAGCGACCTCGGTGTAGCGCTCGATGAGGTCGCCGACGGCGGCGGACAGGCAGGGGGCGAAACCGCCCGCGGTGAGCAGGGCGACGCGACGGATCGACATCGAGAACCTTTCGGGTTGGGTGCTTGCGGCTCGACGCCGTCGGGAGCGAGCCCGCCGGCGACCGAGACGAGGAGCGGCACGTGCTGTGCCTTGAGGCGAAGTCTACCTGCCGTGGCACGAGCGCTTCGGTGCCTGACCGGTGCTCACAGCACACCTGCCAGCAGCCAGCCCGCAGTGACCAGGTAGGCGACGGCGTAGCCGGAGTGGAACGGACGGTTACGGCGCACGAAGCGGTCGATCACCCGCTCGGGCACGTCGTCGGGGCCGCCCTCAGCCAGGTGCTCATCGCGTGCGAAGCCGCTGGCGACGTGAACCAGGTACCACAGGGGCATGACGGCGACGGCGAGGACCTGGGCGGCAAGGGGAAGCCGTCCGGCGTTGGCGACAAGGGACGCGAGCGCCACCAGCACCTGCCCGAGGACCCAGGCCGCGTACCTGAGGCTCACGCGCTCATCGCGGTTGAAGGGCAGCAGCAGAACCTGAAGCTCGCGCCGCTTTCCGTGGCTCAGCGTGTGGTCGAAGAAGGCCCCGAAGGTCACCACGTAGGAGATCATGAAGCCAGCGAGCACCGAGGTGTAGACGATGGTGGCGGCGTAGAGCACGTTGTTGAGAAGCATGGCCACTAGCGTGGCGCGGGTCGGTGCTCCTCGGACAGGGCCGTCATCTCGTCGCGGCCGCAGGCCTCCCCCGGCGCACCCCTCACACATCAGATAGCACAGGCGTTATCATCGAGGTGTGGCACCGCGCAGTGAGCATGACCGTCTCCGTTTCCGCCGTCGGGCGGCGGGGCTGAGCCAGCGTGAGCTCGCACGGCGCTCCGGAGTCAAGCAGCCTCTCATCGCCGCGGCAGAGAGTGGCACCCGCTGCCTGTCGGCGCAGGCCCGCCAGCGGCTGGAGGAGTCGCTACAGCCGCGCCCTCTGGCGCTTCTGCGTTGCGCCCGCGAGGAGGTCCTGGCACTGGCCGAGGCCCGCGGCTGTGAGGTTGTGGGCGTCTTCGGCTCGGCCGCTCGGGGCACTGACGACTCGTCCTCCGACATCGACCTGCTGGTCCGCTTCCCGCCGGAGGCAGACATCCTCACCCTGCTGGCACTTGAGGAGGAGCTCTCCGACCTGCTGACAGTTCCCGTCGACGTCGTGTCGGTCGGCAGCGGCTCGCAGGCACTCGTGTCGTCGGCCCTGGACGAGGCGGTGCCGCTGTGAGCGACCGACCGCCGGATGAGCGCGTTTCCCGCCGCCTGGCGGACCTGTCGCGCTTTGGCGACGAGGCGGCGTTCATCGTGGCCCGCGGCGCCGAAGCGTACCGGCAGGACTCCCCCGAGGGAGCCCTGCTGCGCAACGCGGGGGAGCGAGTGCTTATCAAGGTGGCGACTGTCGTCGAGAAGCTCCCCGATGACTACAAGGCACAGTATCCCGACGTCGACTGGGTGGGGATCATGAGGATGCGCAACCTTGTCGCCCACCACTATGACAAGGTGAACGACGACCTCATGCTCTCGGCCCTGGCGGTGCGTGTGCCGGCGCTGCTCGCCAGGCTCGGTCTGCCGCCCTACCCGGCACCGACGCCGACGCCGTAGAGGATGCCCAGCATGAGGGTGGAGTCGCCCAGCAAGTGGGTCATGGCGTGCGCGATGAGCGGCGGGGTGAGGCTGCGCCGGCCGTAGACACACAGGACGCTGAGCAGCCCGAACAGCACGAAGCTGGCGACCTATCAGCGGTCCTGACCGGCTGCGTCTGCGTGCAGCGCTGGCCAGCGGCGCTGAGGCGTCACTCAGCCCTACTCGGGCAGGGAGGACTCCCCCGCCCCGGGCTCCTCGGGCGTGTCCTGGTTCTCCGGCTCGACCGGGTCCTGCGGCGGCTCGGGCACGCTCGTCTCGGGGGCGGGGCGGCCTCCAGGCGCCTCGACGGGGGCGGCGGCGGGCCGGCGCACGGCCCGGGCCTGGAGCATCTCGGCCACGACTTCGTCGGCGGTCTTCTTCTCCGCGTCCATGGCCTTCTTGACGTCCGCGGCGTAGAGGTCGACGTACTCCTGGCCGGACAGGGCCATGAGGGCGTACATGATCTCGTCGGTGATGGAACGCAGGACGAAGCGGTCGTTCTCCAGGCCCTGGTAGCGCGAGAAGTCGAGGGGCTCACCCACGACGATGCCCACGCGGTGGCGGGTCGAGGGCACCACCTGCCCGATGGGCTGGGCGAGGTCAGAGCCGATCATCGCCACCGGGATGACGGGGGCGCCGGTGGCCAGGGCAATGCGGGCCACGCCCGTCTTGCCGCGGTACAGGCGCCCGTCGGGGCTGCGCGTGCCCTCCGGGTAGATGCCGAAGAGCTCACCGGCGCGCAGGCGGTCGATACCGGCCTGCAGGGCCGCCTGGGAGGCCCGGCCGCCGGAGCGGTCCACGGGGATCGTGCCGACGGCGGTCATGAAGCGCTTGACGGCCCACCCCTTGACACCCTTGCCGGTGAAGTAGTCGGACTTGCCGATGAAGGCGACCTCACGCTCGATGAGCAGAGGCAGGAAGAAGGAGTCGATGACGGCCAGGTGGTTGGAGGCGAGGATGGCGGCGCCCTCGGCGGGGATGTTCTCCTCCCCGCGGATCCAGGGCTGGTAGAGCACCTCGAGAGCGGGGCCGACGGCCGTCTTGATGCCTCGGTATCCCACGGGAACCTCCTGCGCCTGGGTTGAGCTCGTCTGGAGTCGGCGCGCGGGTGCACGCGGCCGTTCACCGGAGTCTAGCCTCAACACATGCCCGCCCACGCCCCGCACCGTCCCGCGGCGCCAACGTGCCGACCGGGGGTACAGGCCGCCTTCGAGCAGATGGGCCTGTCGCTGGGCGAGGTCACCTTCGTCGTTGTCGACCTGGAGACCACCGGCGGGGCCCCCGGGGCCCGCGCCATCACTGAGATCGGGGCGGTGCGGGTACGCGGCGGGGCGGTCGAGTCCGAGCTCAGCACGCTCGTCAACCCCGGCGCCGTCATCCCCGCCCGGATCACCATGCTCACGGGCATCACCAACGCCATGGTCGCGGGCGCCCCCGGCGTGGCCGAGGCGCTGGAGCGCCTGCTGGGGTGGGCGCGCCTGGACGAAGAGGGCACGGTGCTCGTCGCCCACCACGCCCGCTTCGACGTCGGGCACCTGCGCGCCGCCGCCCGCGAGCTGGGCGTGACCTGGCCCCAGCCCGTCGTCCTGGACACGCTGGCCCTGGCCCGCCGCGCCTGGAACCGCTCGGAGGTGCCCAACTACAAGCTCGCCACCCTCGCCTCCTTCGTCGGCGCCGCCACGCGCCCCACCCACCGGGCGCTGGACGACGCGCGCGCCACCGTCGACGTGCTGCACGCCGCCCTTGAGGCCCTGGCACCCCTGGGCGTCACCCACCTGGAGGACCTGGCGACGGCGACCGACCCGGTTCCGGCCGCGCGCCGGGCCAAGAGCCGCCTGGCGGACGGCCTGCCCTCCAGCCCGGGCGTCTACGAGTTCCTCTCCCCCACCGGCGAGGTGCTGTACGTGGGATCGGCCGTGGACCTGCGCCGCCGGGTGCGCTCCTACTTCACGGCGGCGGAGAAGCGCTCACGGGTCGCGCAGATGCTCGACACCACCGTAGACGTGCGCGTGGTACCCACACCGACCGAGATCGAGGCCCGGGTGCGCGAGCTGCGTCTCATCGCCGAGCTCGACCCGTCGGCCAACCGGCGCTCCCGCCACCCCGAACGACGTCCATGGCTGCGTCTGAGCACGGGTGCCCAGCCCCGCCTGTCGTCGACGACGGCGCTGGCAACCGAGGACGTGGGCTGCGCGGTGGGGCCCTTCCCCTCACGCACCGCGCTCACCGAGGCCCAGCGGGCGGCGGAGTCGGTGCTGCGGCTGCGCTCCTGGGACGGGCACGGCGCCGACGGCCTGACGCAGGAGGGCGAGCCCTCCCAGCGGGTGGCGCTCGCCCGCCGGGCCCTGTCCGGTGAGTGCGACGTCGTCGCCGGTCCCGTGCTGGAGCGGGTGGCGGCACTGGCGCGCGCCGAGCGCTTCGAGGAGGCAGGCACGTGGACGGCCCGGCTGCGCTCCTTCCTTCAGGCCTGCCGGCGCGCGGAGGCCGTGCGCCCGCTGCTGGCCTGCCCGCACCTGGTGGCGGCCCGGCACCGGCCGGGCGGTGGCTGGGAGCTCGTCGTCGTGCGGTGGGGGCGTCTGGCGGCGAGCGCGGTGACGCCGCCGGGAGCGGACCCCCGGCCCACGGTGGCGGCGCTGCGGGCGACGGCGCAGGTGGTGGAGCGGCCCACCCGGGTCGGGGAGGCCACGAGTGTCGAGGAGACGCTGCTGCTGGCGGAGTGGGCGCTTGACGCGGGGGCCCGGATCGTGGAGGTCGAGGCGCTCGACGAGGAGGGCGGCGTGTGCCTGGCCTGGCCGGTGGGGGCGGCCGCACGACACCGCCGGGTCCTTCAGGCCGAGGCCTGAGACCCCGGGGCTGCGCCCGTCCCGCCGGACGGCCCGGGGCTCGGCCGACCAGGGGATGAGTCGGCGGACAGCTCAGTGAGCCGGGGGCTCAGTCTGCTGAAGGCTCAGCCGGCAGCGACGACGGTGCCGGGGCGGGCGCGCAGCGCGGAGGCGACGGCCTCCTGGAGGGTCATGGGGTCCAGGGGTCTGGGGACGACGGCCTGGGCCTTGGCCCACGCGGACAGCCACGCGTCCTGGGGGCGGGCGGTGAGCAGGACGACCGGGGGGCGCTGGTCGAGCTCGACGAGGAGCTCGTGGGCCAGGCCCATGCCGCCCAGGCGCTTGGCCTCGGCGTCGAGGACGAGGACGTCGAAGGGGGCGCGTCCCTCAGCGGCACGGTCCTTGACGGCCAGGCGCACGCCCTCGGCGGTGGCGCACTCGGTCCAGCGCACGAAGGGCAGGCCCTTGGCGGGGCGGCGTCCGACGCCGGTGATGACCTCCTGGCGCACGTTGGCGTCGTCGGAGAAGACAAGGAGGTCGAGGCGGGGGCTGACGGCCTGGTCGGTCATGGGTCCTCCGTGCGATCGGACGTGTCGGGCTGGGTTGGTCGCCGTCGGCGTAGAGGTACGGCTGGCGCGGTGCCGTCAGTGTAGTCACAGGCCCGCCACTGGCGAATCCTTAGATCAGCGGATACGATCAATGGCGTTCAAGGATCTCGGTCCGAACTATGAACCGTCGTCTACGCGCCGGGCCAGCCCGGCCAGCACGAAAGGCACACGCACATGGCCGTGTACACGCTCCCCGAGCTGCCCTACGACTACGCCGCTCTCGAGCCCCACATCTCCGCCAAGATCATGGAGCTCCACCACGACAAGCACCACGCCGCCTACGTCGCGGGCGCCAACGCCGCCCTCGACGCGATGGAGGCGGCCCGTGAGTCCGGCGACCACGCCGCCATCAACCTCCTGGAGAAGAACCTCGCCTTCAACCTCGGCGGCCACATCAACCACTCGATCTTCTGGAAGAACCTCTCCCCCGACGGCGGCGGCCAGCCCGAGGGCGACCTCGCCGAGGCCATCAAGGACTCCTTCGGCTCCTTCGAGAAGTTCCAGGCCCAGTTCACCGCCAACGCGCTGGGCATCCAGGGCTCCGGCTGGTCCGTGCTCGCCTGGGACTCCGTGTCCCACCGGCTCGTGACCTTCCAGCTCTTCGACCAGCAGGGCAACGTGCCCGTCGGTACCATCCCGCTGTTCCAGGTCGACATGTGGGAGCACGCCTTCTACCTCGACTACCTCAACGTCAAGGCCGACTACGTCAAGGCCGTGTGGAACATTGCCAACTGGCAGGACGTCGCCGAGCGCCTGGCCGCCGCCACCGCCCAGGCCCCGGGTCTCATCGTCCGCTGACCCTGCCCGGCCCGCCCCGGCCGACGGGAGCGCGGGCCGACGAGCACGCACGACGCACGTGACGCGCCCCGACCACCCGATGCGGGTGGCCGGGGCGCGTTGGCGTGGGCGCAGGCGTCACACGACGGCGGCCAAGTCCAGGACGTAGGCGTAGGCGGGCACCGCCACACCGGTGGAATCCGTGCCCGCAGGCATGAGCACGACGACCCGCGAGCCCACAGGCACGCCGACGAGCCCACTCAGGCCCGGCGCCTGGGGCATCTGGACGTACTGGGGGCTGCCCTGCTCCCAGGAGGACTGGGCGATGGAGCCGTCCCAGGAGGTGAAGGCCATGTTGAGACCGATGGTGTCCTCGGCGGTGATGGCGGCCCCCGCACCGCGGGCCAGGACGATGATCTCCGTCTCGGTCGGCTCCGGCGCGCCCTCGTTCACGCTGATCGTCGCCGCGCCACCGAGCTCGCCGGAGACCGTGATCCCGCGCTCGGCCAGCGCCTGCTCGCCCTCCATGACGGCGCCGGCGGTCGAGCCGAGGCCCTCGATGGTCACGACGAACACGAGCGGACCGGTGGGGCTGCCGTTGGTGGAGGTGTCACCGTAGGCGTACTGGGCGGGGATGCTCAGGAGGAGCTTGTCGCCGACCTTGTGGCCGGCCAGGCCGCAGCGCCAGCCGGGGATGACGCCCTGGAGACTGAAGGTCGCAGGCGTGCCGCGGTCGTAGGAGGAGTCGAAGGTCGTCGTGCTGTCCCACTGCCAGCCCGCGTAGCTGACGGTGACGAAGTCCGACTCGCCGACGGTGGCACCGTCGCCCTCGGTCAGGGTGGACACCGTGAGGTTGGCGGGCGCGGCCTCACCGGTCCACGTGGGGGTCGGGGCGGCGCCCTCCTCACCCGAGAGCGTCGGCAGGGCCGAGGAGGAGGTGTCGATCGTCAGGTCGGAGCAGACGACCTCGGAGGCCGCGGACGAGGCCGCTGCGGTAGAGCTCGCCGTCGCGCTCGCCGCACCACCGTCCGGCTCCGAAGAGCCACAGGCGGCGAGGGCGAGGCTGGAGGTGAGCGCGAGCGCGCTCAGGGCGAGGGTGTGACGGCGCAACATGGTCTCCTTGCGGGCGTTGTCGGTTTCGGGAGGGTGAGGCGTGCGACGGCCGTCGCGCCCGGGCACGACGGCCATGCTGTGCGGCCCGGGTGCGGGCCGCACCACTGTCAGTTGAAGGACTCTCCGCAGGCGCAGGAGCCCGCGGCGTTCGGGTTGTCGATCGTGAAGCCCTGCTTCTCGATGGTGTCCGCGAAGTCGATGGTGGCGCCCGACAGGTAGGGCACGCTCATGCGGTCGACGACGACCTCGACCGAGGCGATCGTCTCGGTGCCGGTCTCGAAGGACCGCACGGCGTCGCCGTCGAGCAGACGCTCGTCGAAGTAGAGCTGGTAGACCAGGCCGGAGCAGCCGCCGGGCTGGACGGCCACGCGCAGGCGCAGGTCGTCGCGGCCCTCCTGGGCGAGCAGGGCGGCGACCTTGGCGGCGGCGGCCTCGGTGAGAAGCACCTCGTGCTCGGGGACGGCCGTCGTCTGGTCGGTCATGGAGGTCTGAGCCATGTGAGTCTCCTCGTTCGTGGTCCGGCGGGGCGGGCCCGCAGACGGTACCGCGATCTCCTGCGCCCGGGTCGGGCAGGTTCTTGCCCGCCACAGCCTACGTCCAACCCCGCGGCGTTCCGTTGTGGCGGCACTCACCGCGGCGTCAGGCGCACACCAGCGGGGGTCTCGGGAGCGCGGGGCGGTGCGCTGCGCTCAGGCGAGGGTGACGAGCTCGAGGTACTCCTCGCCCCACAGGTCCTCGTCGCCGTCGGGCAGGAGCAGGACCCGGTCGGGTGCGAGCGCCTCGACGGCCCCCTCGTCGTGGGTGACGAGCACGACGGCGCCCTCGAAGGTGCCCAGGGCCCGCAGGATCTCCTCACGGCTGGCCGGGTCGAGGTTGTTCGTCGGCTCGTCGAGCAGCAGGACGTTGGCGCTGGAGACCACGAGGATCGCCAGTGCCAGGCGGGTCTTCTCCCCTCCCGAGAGCACGCGGGCGGGCTTGTCTGCGTCGGCCCCGGAGAACAGGAAGGATCCCAGCACGCTGCGCACCTGGGTGTCGTCCATCTGGGGAGCGGCGCTGCGCAGGTTCTCCACCACCGTGCGCTCGGTGTCGATGGTCTCGTGCTCCTGGGCGTAGTAGCCGATCTTCAGGCCGTGGCCGGGCACGACCTCACCGGAGTCGGGTACCTCGACGCCGGCGAGCAGGCGCAGCATCGTCGTCTTGCCTGCGCCGTTGAGTCCGAGGATGACGACGCGGCTGCCACGGTCGATGGCCAGGTCCACGCCGGAGAAGACCTCGAGAGAGCCGTAGGCCTTGCTCAGCCGGGTGGCGCGCAGAGGAGTCTTGCCGCAGGGCGCCGGGTCAGGGAAGCGCAGGTGGGCGACCTTCTCGACGGCGCGCTGCTCATCCAGGCCCTCCAGCAGGCGCTCGGCCCGGCGCAGCATCTGCTGGGCGGCGACGGCCTTGGTGGCCTTGGCGCGCATCTTCTCCCCCTGGGCGCGCAGGGCGGCCGCCTTCTTCTCGGCGTTGGCGCGCTCCTTGCGCCTGCGGGCCTCGTCCTCGGCGCGCTGGCGCAGGTAGGCGTCCCAGCCCATGTGGTACAGGTCCAGGACGCCCCGGTTGGCGTCGAGGTACAGCACCTGGTTGACGGTGTCGCGCAGGAGCTCGACGTCGTGGGAGATGACGACGAAGCCGCCGGAGTAGGTGCGCAGGTGGTCGCGCAGCCACAGCACCGAGTCGTGGTCGAGGTGGTTGGTGGGCTCGTCGAGCAGGAGCGTGTCGGGCTGCTGGAACAGCACGCGCGCGAGCTCGACACGACGACGCTGCCCGCCCGAGAGCGTGCCGATGGGCTGGTCGAGGACGCGGTCGGGCAGCCCGAGGGCCGCGGCGATGCGCGCGGCCTCGCTGGCGGCCGCGTAGCCCCCGGCCATGGTGAACTCGTGGTCCAGGCGGGTGTAGCGGTCCAGGGCCTTGGCCATGGCGTCGCCCTCGGTGGTGGCGATGCGCTCCTCCGCCTTGCGGATGCGGGCGAGCAGCGCGTCGATGCCGCGCGCGGACAGGATGCGGTCACGTGCCCGCTCCTCCAGGTCGCCGACCTTCGTGTCCTGGGGAAGGTAGCCGACGGAGCCGTTGCAGCTGATGGTGCCCTCGTACTCGACGGCCTCCAGGCCGTGGGACTCGTCCGCGTCGGCGACCGCCTGGCTCGTGCCCTGGGCGACGGACTGGGCGGCGAGCAGCTTGGTCATCGTCGTCTTGCCGGCGCCGTTGCGTCCGACCAGGCCGATGCGCATGCCCTTGTCGACCCGGTAGCTGGCGCCTTGGACGAGCTGGCGGGCTCCGATGCGCATCGTGAGGTCCTGGACGTTGATCACGCCCGTCATGCTACGGGCCCGCTCGCCCGCCTCGGCCCGCGGCCCGACCCCGGCGCGACGGAGGTCGGTCACATCCCACTCCCGTCAGGCCGACGGCACGGTCCCGCCGGGGCACGGTGCGTCCCGCCGGGAGGGACGGCGCGCCCCGCCCGGGGGTCAGTCCCACCAGAGCCAGGTGCCCAGCGCCCCGGTGGTGCGCAGGCGCCGGCACGCCCGCATCTCGTCGGGCACGGCCTGGGCATCCAGGTCGTAGCGCCTGCGGACCGTGTCCCACAGCTGTCGGCAGCAGCAGCCCTCGTCGTGCTGCTCGTGGACCTCCATCTCCAGCAGGTCCGGGTCCTGGACCCACAGGGCCTCGACCGTCACTCGCTCGTCCGAGCGCCGCGGCCCGATCCCGTAGCCCGACAGCCGTACCCGGCCCTGGGCGCGCACGCAGGCGCGCAGCAGGGACCCCAGGCTCGGTGACAGGTTCTGACGGTCCTCCAGCTGCTCGTCGGGCAGGATCTCCAGCAGGCGCCGGGCCTCGGCGGGTCCCAGGTCGTGGAAGGGCGTGTAGTCGTCCAGCGGCTCGCCGTCCTCGATGAGGCCGCTGGGGGCCAGGCCATGGGACGTGGGCACGTCGATGGAGCGCAGCTCGTCACGGCACTGGGCGAGGACGTCCCACACACCCGCCCTCACCGACCATCCCCGGGGTCCGTACAGTCCCCTTTCCTCGTCCTGGCGGACACGGGCGGTGGGCGGCGTCGTCATCGTGCTCATAGCTCCTCCTCAGGTAGTGGCGGGCGGCTCTGCTGCCGTCCGACGCCACCACCCTCGCGCCCGCCCCGGGCGACGTCCCCAGGCAGTTGAGGAAACCTGCCGCCGGGCACTCCTGTGGAGCCCGGGCCTGCGCTACTCTCAAGTAGCCGTCACCCCATAGGCGGTACTTCCTTGTCCTGCGCGCCCTCGACGTCACACCGACCATGTCCGACGTCGTTGCTCCTGCCCGCAGGCCGGAGAAAGGTAAAACATGGCGACAACCACGTCCACACCGGAGGCGATCCTCGCGGCCGTCGGCGGCCCCGGGAACATCTCCAGCCTCACCCACTGCGCCACCCGGCTACGCTTCGAGCTCCACGACGCCTCCGTCGTCGACAAGGCGACCGTCGAGGCCATCCCCGGCGTCATGGGTGCCGTCCCCCAGGCCGGCGACCGCTACCAGATCGTCATCGGCGGCGCGGTCCAGGGTGTCTACACCCAGATCATGAACCTTCCGGCGATGAAGTCGGGAGCCGCTCGCTCCGACGCGGACGTCAAGGCGGCCGCCCGCGCCAAGGCCCGGGGGAAGAACGCGTTGGTCGACGCCTTCTTCGAGTACCTCTCGGACTCCTTCCGTCCTCTGCTGCCGGTGCTCCTGGGCGCCTCCCTCATCATCGCCTTCGAGGCGGTGCTCGACGCGCTGGGCGTCGTCGACTTCCGTGACGACGCCGCCAAGGGCGTCACCTGGGTCTACGTCGACACGATGTGGCGCGCGGTCTTCTACTTCCTGCCCATCATGGTGGCGTACAACGCCTCGAAGAAGCTCAACATCGACCCGTGGGTCGGGACCGCCATCATGGCCTCGCTGCTGACGCCCAACTTCATCAGCCTGGGCGGCACCTCCTACACCGAGACCCAGCCGGGCTCCGGCCTGTTCCAGGCGGCGCTGACCTTCTCCGACCAGGTCACCTGCAGCACCAACGAGACGCTTGGCACCCAGTCCTGCGTCGCGCAGGTCTTCGGCCTGCCGATGCAGCTCAATGACTACGGCGGCCAGGTCTTCGTCCCACTCATCATGGTGGCCGTCCTGGCCCTCGTCTACAAGGGTCTGGCCAAGATCTTCCCGGCCAACGTGCAGATGGTCTTCGTGCCGTTCTTCTCCTTCGTCATCATGATGCCGGTCACCGCCTTCCTCATCGGCCCCATGTCCATCTGGCTCGGCACCGGCCTGGGCAGTGTTCTGGCCTGGCTCAACGGCAACGCTCCCATCGTCTTCGCGATCCTCATCCCGCTCATCTACCCCTTCCTCGTGCCGCTGGGCCTGCACTGGCCGCTCAACGCGCTCATGCTGGCCAACATCGCCAGCCCCGCCACCGGTCACATGGACTTCATCCAGGGCCCCATGGGCTCGTGGAACTTCGCCTGCTTCGGCGCCACCGCCGGCGTGCTCGTGTGGTCCATCCGTGACCGCGACCGCGAGATGCGTCAGACCGCCTCCGGCGCCCTGGCCGCCGGTCTTCTCGGTGGTATCTCCGAGCCCTCACTCTACGGTATCCACCTGCGCTTCAAGCGGATCTATCCGCTCATGCTCGTGGGCTGCCTCGTCGGCGGTCTCATCACCGGCATCGGCGGTGGTATCGAGACCGGTACCTTCGCCTTCACCTCGCTGCTCACCATCCCGATCTTCGACCCGATGGCGCTGTACGCCGTCGCGATCGCTGCATCCTTCTTCACCTCGTTCTTCCTCATCGTCACCTTCAACTACCGCACGAAGGAGGAGCGCGCTGAGGCCGGTCTGACCGGTGGTGCCGTCGAGGCCGACCCGGCTGAGACCGCCGCCGACCTGGCCGCTGAGGCCGCCGCCTCCGCCACCGACGGCGCCGACGCCGCCCCCGCGACCGGGCTCGCCAAGGGCGAGACCACCGAGCTCGCCGCCCCGCTGGCCGGCCGTACCCTGGCGATCGAGGACGTCGACGACCCGGTCTTCTCCTCCGGTGCCCTGGGTCAGGGCGCGGCCATCGAGCCGGTGGGTGACACCATCGTCGTCACGGCGCCGGCCGCCGGCACGGTGGTCGTGGCCCCTGCCTCCGGCCACGCCTACGGACTGACCCTGGACAACGGGGTCGAGATCCTTATCCACGTGGGTATCGACACCGTCAACCTCGGTGGCTCCGGCTTCGAGGTCAAGGTCGCCCAGGGCGACCGCGTCGAGGCCGGGCAGGAGCTCGTCCACGTCGACCGCGCCACCGTTGAGGCGGCCGGCTACGCGCTGACCACCCCGGTGCTGGTGACGAACACCGCCACCTTCGCCTCCGTGGAGAAGGTCGGCGACGGCGAGGTCGCCGTCGGCGACGTGCTCCTTCGGATCACGGCCTGAGCACGGGGCGGTGGTCCCCGACGACGCCGTCGGGGACCACCGCCCGGGTGCCGGGCACCCTGTCAGTCGCCGTCCACGCCCTCGTCCTCGACGTCGACGTAGCGCTCGGGCGCCTTGGCGGCCTCGAGCGTGGCCGCGTAGTCGGGCACCTCGTGCTGGAGGGTGCGGTCGGTGCGCCGGTAGCCCGAGGACGAGGGCCGCTTGGGGAACGTCATCTCAGGCCGATCGACGTGCTCGTAGGGGATGGACCCCAGCAGGTGGTGGATCATGTTGATACGAGCCTTGCGCTTGTCCTCCGACTCCACGACGTACCAGCGCGCCACGTCGATATCCGTGTGCACGAACATCTCGTCCTTGGCGCGCGAGTAGTCCTCCCACCGCGGGATGGACTCCAGGTCCGTCGGCGAGAGCTTCCAGCGCCGCATGGGGTCGGTCTGGCGTGACCTGAAACGCTTGTACTGCTCCTTCTCGGACACGGAAAACCAGTACTTGCGCAGCAGGATGCCGTCGTCGACGAGCATCCGCTCAAAGACCGGGCACTGCTGGAGGAAGCGCCGGTGCTCCTCAGGGGTGCAGTAGCCCATGACGTGCTCGACGCCCGCCCGGTTGTACCAGGAGCGGTCGAAGAGACGGATCTCCCCGGCGGAGGGCAGGTGCTCGATGTAGCGCTGGAAGTACCACTGGGTGCGCTCACGCTCCGTGGGTGCGGGAAGCGCCACCACGCGTGCGACACGCGGGTTGAGGTACTCGGTGATCCGCTTGATCGCCCCGCCCTTTCCGGCGGCGTCGCGGCCCTCGAAGACGACGACGACCCGGGCGCCGGTGGACTTCACCCACTCCTGCATCTCAACCAGCTCGGCCTGCAGCCGCAGCAGCTCAGCCTCGTACAGGGAACGGTCCATCTTGGGATGCTTCTTGGCCATACCCGAGAATGACACAGATTCCGCGCCCGCGCGACACCTACGCGACTTCGCCCGGGCGCGGTCTCACTCGCGCACCCGCAGCTCCCAGAAGACGACCGCGGCGGCCGCCGCCACGTTGAGGGAGTCCACTCCCCCAGCCATGGGGATGCGCACCACCGCGTCGGCCGCGGTGATGGTCCTCGCCTTGAGCCCGTCGCCCTCCGTGCCCAGAACGACGGCGACCTTCGAGCCCGGCGAGGTGCAGGCCGGTGAGGAGGAGAACTTCTCCAGGCTCACCGAGCCCTCGCTCAGCGCCAGCGCCGCGACCGTCCACCCGTTCTCGTGCAGCTCGTCCAGCGCGGGCCAGCGCTCGATGCGTGTCCACGGCACCTGGAAGACCGTGCCCATGGACACGCGCACGCTGCGCCGGTAGAGCGGGTCGGCGCACTGCGGGGTGACGAGGACGGCGTCCACGCCCAGGGCGGCGGCGCTGCGGAAGGCGGCGCCCACGTTCGTGTGGTCGACCAGGTCCTCCAGGACGGCGACGCGCCTGGCCCCCGCTCCGCCCCGCGCCCCGGCGAGCAGCTCGACGACACCCGCCAGCACCGGCCGGTTCATGGCGGCCATGGCACCGCGGTGCAGGTGGAAGCCGGTGATGGACTCCAGCACCTGCTCGGGCACGAGGATGACGGGCACGTCCCCGCCGTCGTCGCGGCCCGCGGTGCCGTGGGCGGCGGCGATGAGGGGGCGGGCCTGCTCGTACCAGCGCTCGGCCATGAGGAAGGAGCGCGGGGCGTGACCGGCCCTGATGGCCCGCTCGATGACCTTGGAGGACTCGGCCATGTACAGGCCACGCTCGGTCTCCAGGCGCCGCCGCAGGGCGACGTCCGTCAGGCTCGTGTAGTCGGCCAGGAGCGACTCCAGGGCGGCGTCGCCCGGCTCCGTCATGCTGTGAAGGCGGATGATCACGTGTGCCGCCTGCCCGCCCGGCCCACGGCCTTGAGCAGGTCGTCGCGGTCGACGGCGGGCTCCTCCTCGCCCACGGGACCGCTGAACTGGCTCTGGTAGAGCCGGTAGTAGGCGCCCTGGGCGGCGATGAGCTCGTCGTGGCTGCCCTGCTCGACGATGTCGCCGTGCTCCATCACGAGGATGATGTCCGCGTCGCGGATCGTCGACAGGCGGTGGGCGATGACGAAGGAGGTGCGTCCCTCACGCAGGCCCACCATGGCCTTCTGGACGAGCAGCTCGGTGCGGGTGTCCACCGAGCTCGTGGCCTCGTCCAGGACGAGGATCTGGCGGTCGGCGAGGAACGCGCGGGCGATGGTGATGAGCTGCTTCTCCCCCGCGGACACGCCCGATCCGGAGTCGTCGATCACCGTGTCGTAGCCCTTGGGCAGGGCCTGGACGATGTGGTCGACGCTGGCGGCACGGGCCGCCGCCACCACCTGCTCGTCGGTGGCGCCGTCGGCGCCGAAGGCGATGTTGTCGCGGATCGTGCCCTCGAAGAGCCACGTGTCCTGCAGGACCATCCCGATCTGCTCGCGCAGCTGGTCGCGGCTCAGGCGGCGCGTGTCGACGCCGTCGAGGGTGATCGTTCCGTCCTGCGGGTCGTAGAAGCGCAGCAGGAGGTTGACCATCGTCGTCTTGCCGGCACCGGTGGGGCCGACGATGGCGACGCTCTGGCCGGGCTCGACGGTGAGGCTGAGGTCAGTGATGAGCTCGGTGTCGGGGCTGTAGGAGAAGCGCACGTGGTCGAAGACGACCCTGCCGGACACCCGCTCGGGCAGCCGGTCCTGGGCCTGCGCCCCGTCCTCCTCGGGCGCGTCCATGATCTCGAAGAGCCGCTCGGCGCTGGCCGCACCGGACTGCACGAGGTTGGACATGGAGGCGAGCTGGGTCAGGGGCTGGGTGAGCTGCTGCGTGTACTGGACGAAGGCCTGGACGTCACCGAGGGTCATGGTGCCGCTGGCCACGCGCACCCCGCCGAGGACCGCCACGACGACGAAGCTGAGGTTGGCGAGCACGCGCATGGCGGGCTGGATCGTGCCGGAGATCCACTGGGCCTTGTAGGAGCCCTCGTACAGACGCTCGTTGTCGCGCTCGAACAGGCGGGCGAACTCCTTCTCCGAGCTGAACAGCATGACGGCCTCGTGCCCGGTGAAGGCCTCCTCGACCACGCCGGTGACGTCACCGGTGGCGTCCCACTGCTGGGTGAAGTGGGGCTGGGAACGGCGGGCGATGACGACGGTGACAAGCACCGACAGCGGCACCATGGCCAGGGTGACCAGCGACAGCCGCACGGAGATCGTCAGCATCATGGCCAGCACGCCGACGACCGAGAAGATCGCGCTCAGCGCCTGCGACAGGGTCTGCTGCAGCGTCTGGGTGATGTTGTCGACGTCGTTGGTCACGCGCGAGAGGATGTCGCCGCGCGAGCCGGAGTCGAGGAAGGACAGGGGCACACGGTTGAGCTTGGCCTCGACCTCGGCGCGCATGCGTCTGCCGGTGCGCTGCACGACGCCGGCGAGCACATGGCCCTGCGTCCACATGAAGGCGGCGGAGAGCAGGTAGAGGGCGAGCACCTGGGCCAGGACCAGCAGCAGGGCGCGGGTGTCGGTGCCCTGGCCGACGACGACGTCGTAGGCGGAGACCATGTCCGTGTAGTCGCTCATCCCGGCGGCGCGCAGCGCCTGGGTGAGATCCTCCCCGCGCATGCCGGCAGGCAGGCCGGCACGGGCCAGGACGGTGCCGATGATGCCCTCGAAGAGGATGTTCATGGCGTGGGCCAGGATCCTGGGGGCGGCGACGTTGAGGACGACGGCGATGGTCGTCAGGACGACGACGAGGCCGATGCGGGCGCGTTCGGGGCGCAGCTCACCCAGCAGGCGCTTCCAGGTGCCGCGCAGGTCCGAGGCCTTCTGCTGCGGCCCGCGCGGGTGGGGTCCGAAGCTCATGCCGCCTCCTGCTCGCTGATCTGGGACAGGACGATCTCCGCGTAGGTCGGGCAGGTGCTCATGAGCTCCTTGTGGGTCCCGGTGCCCACGACGCGACCTTCGTCGAGGACGACGATCTGCTCGGCGTCACGGATGGAGGCGACGCGCTGGGCGACGACGATGAGCGTGGCCCCCTCGGTGGCAGCCGGAAGACCCGCACGCAGTCGCGCGTCGGTGGCGTAGTCGAGGGCGGAGAAGGAGTCGTCGAAGATGTACACGCCGGCGTCGCGCACGAGGGCGCGGGCGATGGCCAGGCGCTGGCGCTGACCGCCGGAGAAGTTGACGCCGCCCTGGTCGACCTCGTGGTCGAGGCCGTCGTCCAGGGCCTGGACGAAGCCGGAGGCCTGGGCCGTCTCAAGCGCGTCCCAGATCTCGGCGTCGGTGGCCTCGCGCTTGCCGTGCCTGAGGGTGGTGCGCAGCGTGCCGGAGAAGAGGAAGGCCTTCTGGGGGACGGTGGCGACCGCCTGGCGCAGCTCCTGGGGGTCGAGCTCGCGCACGTCGACGCCGTCGATACTCACCCTCCCCTCGGTGACGTCGAGCAGACGCGGGATGAGGTTGACCAGGGTTGTCTTTCCCGAGCCGGTGGAGCCGATGAAGGCGGTGGTCTGTCCGGGGCGTATGACGACGTCGATGTCGCTCAGGACGGCCTCCTCCGCCCCCGGGTAGCGGAAGGTGACGTGCTCGAAGCTCACCTGGCGGCCGCGGGGCCCGGCGAGGGAGCCTGTCGCCGTCGGCAGGTGCGTGGGCGAGGCGGGGGCGGTGATGGCGGGATCGACCGCCATGACCTCCTGGTAGCGCTCGGCGGCCACCTGGGCGCGGGGCAGCAGCATGACGAGCATGATGGCGATCATGACGGAGAAGAGGATCTGCATGATGTAGTTGACGAAGGCGGTGAGGTCACCCACCTCCATGCCCCCGCCGGTCACCCGCTGGCTGCCGAACCAGTACACGCCGATGACCGACAGGTTCATGATGACCTGGACCGCGGGCATGAGCAGGGCGAAGAGGCGCCCGATGGACAGCGAGGTGGACGTGAGGGAGTCGTTGGCCTCGTCGAAGACGCGACGGCGCTCACCCCGGCGCACGAAGGCACGGATGACGCGCACGCCCTGGATCTGCTCGCGCATGACGAGGTTGACGCGGTCGATGCGCTCCTGCATGACCTTGAAGTGCGGCAGCAGCCGCATGATGAGCAGGCCGACGACGCCGAGCAGCAGCGGGATGAGCACGAGCAGCAGCCCCGACAGGGGCACGTCCACACGCAACGCCATGACGGTGCCGCCCACGAGCATGATCGGCGCCATGAGCATCATGGCGCAGACCATGAACACGAGCATCTGGATCTGCTGGACGTCGTTGGTGGAGCGGGTGATGAGCGAGGGAGCGCCGAAGCGCGAGACCTCCTCGAGGTTGAAGCGCTGGACGTGGGTGAAGATGTCGCGGCGCATCTGGCGGCCGAGGCCCATGGCGGCCTTGGAGGCCAGGTAGGTGGCGAGGACCGCGACGGCGCCCTGGGCGACGGTGACGGCGAGCATGAGCCCGCCCAGGCTCCAGATCCGCTGCGTGTCCCCGGCGACGACGCCGTCGTTGATGATGGAGGCGTTGAGGGTCGGCAGGGTGAGGACCGCGGTCGTCTCGGCGACCTTGAGGAGGAGGACCGCCAGCAGCGAGGCCCGGTAGGGACGCAGGTAGTGACGCAGGGTCATGAACAGCACGACGGGGAGACTAGGACCGTTCGTTGAACGATGCCAGTGTCTCCCCGTCGTGCAAGGGTTCTGGGGCGCGCCTCACGCGCCCCGTGGCCCGCAGGCCTGCCCGGTCATCAGTAGCCGGTCGGGGGCACCGTAGGGGGCAGTCCCTCCGACGGGGAGGACGCCTCGGGTGCCGCGGAGTGCGCGGCACGGGTGGGCAGCGTCGTCGTCGCCCCCGAGACGTTCTGCTCGGCGACGTCCGAGGCGGACTGCGCCTCCCCCTTGGCCTCTGCGAGGGCCTCCTCCGGGGCGGCGAGGTTGGTGGAGGCCAGCTCGGAGGCGAGGGACAGGTCCCCCAGGCCCGACAGGTCCACGCGCACCGGCTCGTCGCTCTCACCGGAGAAGGCGCCGGAGCCGGGGCCGGAGGAGCCCTTGCCGCCGAGCGCCCCCGCGATGCCGTCCAGGGCCGCGGTGAACTCGGTGGGCACGATCCACATCTTCGAGGAGCTGCCGTTGGCGATCTTCGGCAGGGTCTGCAGGTACTGGTAGGCCAGCAGCTTCGGGTCGGCGTTGCCGCGGTGGATGGCGTCGAAGACCTGGAGGATGGCGCGGGACTCACCCTGTGCCTTGAGGATCGCCGACTGGGCCTGGCCCTCGGCACGCAGGATCGCGGACTGCTTGTCACCCTCGGCGGTGAGGATCTGGGACTGCTTGACACCCTCGGCGGTGAGGATCGCGGCGCGGCGGTCGCGCTCGGCGCGCATCTGCTGCTCCATGGCGCCCTGGATGGAGGCCGGCGGGTCGATGGACTTGAGCTCGACGTTGCTCACGCGGATGCCCCAGCGGCCCGTCGCCTGGTCCAGGACACCGCGCAGCTGACCGTTGATCTGGTCGCGGCTGGTGAGCGTCTGCTCCAGGTCCATGGCACCGATGACGTTACGCAGCGTGGTGACGGTCAGCTGCTCGATGGCCTGAAGGTAGTTGGCGATCTCGTAGGTGGCCCGCTTGGGGTCGGTCACCTGGTAGTAGATGACCGAGTCGATGGACACCACGAGGTTGTCGGAGGTGATGACCGGCTGGGGCGGGAAGGAGACGACCTGCTCACGCAGGTCGACGGTGGTGCGCACCCGGTCGATGAAGGGCACGAGGAAGTGCATGCCGGCGCCGTACTCGGCCTGGAACTTGCCCAGGCGCTCGACGATGATCGCGTAGGACTGCGGGACGATGCGCACAGCCTTGAAGATCGCGACGATGAAGAACAGCGCGATGAGGAAGAGGACGATAAGGGTAACCATTCCGAATCCCGTTGCGGTATCCATCGGGCTCCTTTCAGGTGGTGGGTTTGGTGGTCAGGTAGGCGGGTGCGCTCGCTCAGACGGGCACGACGACGGCGACGGCGCCGTCGACCGCGACGACACGCACGTGCGCCCCTGTCTGGACGACCGTCGGTGCGGGGTGGCCGGGCGGCGGCGGGGCGAGGCGGGCGCTCCACTCCTCGCCTGCGAGCAGCACGCGGCCCCCGCGCACGTCGACGGCGGTCAGGGCGGTGGCCTCACGACCGAGCTTGGCCTCGACGTTGGTGAGCATGTGCGGGGTGCGCTTGGCCAGCTGGGCCTTGGCCCAGGGGCGCACGAGGAAGAACAGCAGGGTGGACACGGCGCAGAAGACGATGACCTGGACGGTGAGGCTCGCGCCCATGCCTGCGGCGGCCGCGCCGCCCAGGGCTCCACCGGCGATCATGATGAAGGTGAGGTCCGCGCTGAGTGTCTCGACGACGGCGAGGACGAGGGCTCCTCCGAGCCACCAGAGCCATGCCATGAGTGTTCTCCTGTTGTACGGGTCGGGTCAGAGGGAGGCGTCGGCGGAGGGCTGGGCCCCCCTGGCGGCGTAGCGGCCGCGGTCGAGGGAGATCTCCAGCGGGAGGCCGAAGGTGGCGGACATCGTCGCTGCGGTGAGGACCTCGGTGAGAGGGCCCGAGCCCTGGATTCGCCCGTCGCGCAGGGCGAGGGCGTGGGTGAAGCCCACGGGGATCTCCTCCAGGTGGTGGGTGACGAGCAGCATCGAGGGTGAGCCGGGGGCGGCGATGATCTCGCTCAGGGCCGCCAGCAGCAGCTCGCGCCCGGCGACGTCGAGGCCGGAGGCGGGCTCGTCGAGGATGAGCAGCTCGGGGTCCGGCATGAGGGCGCGGGCGATCTCGACCCGCTTGCGCTCACCGGAGGACAGGCTGCCCCAGCTGCGCTCCACGAGGGCACTGGCGCCCAGGGCACCGAGCAGGGCCCGCGAGCGCTCGATGTCGAAGTCGTCGTACTCCTCGCGCCAGACGCCGATGCGCCCGTAGGCGGAGGACAGGACGATGCTCAGGACGGTCTCGGAGGCCGACACGTTCTGAGCCAGGGCGAAGGAGCACAACCCGATGCGCGGGTGCAGCTCGGAGACGTCGACGCGTCCGAGGCGCTCGCCCAGGACGTCGACGGTGCCGGAGGAGGGGAAGAGGCGGGCGGCGGCCAGGCGCGAGACGGTCGTCTTGCCGGCACCGTTGGGGCCCAGGACGACCCAGTGCTGGCCCTCGTCGACGCTCCAACTCACGTGCGTGAGGATCTGCGTCGTCCCACGGTGGAGGGAGACGTCGTCGAGGCGCAGCACGCTGGTCATGGCCCCAACCCTAGCGTGCCCTCGTCATAGCGGTCCCTCCTCCTCTCGGCACCCGCACCGCCGACGGCGGGCAGTACTGCCCACCGGACGCCGCGGCCGGTAGGGTCCGGCCCATGCACGCCCTCGACCTGCCGGTGAGTGTCCTCCTCGCGCTGTGGGCACCGTTGCCGTCCTCCTTCGGCTGGCGCGTCGTCGAGGGGCCCGACGGCGCTCACGACGTCGTCGACGGTGGTGACGGCCGGGCGGGATCGCCTTCGCACGAGAGCGCGCCGGCCGGTGCTGTGCCGCTGAGCAGGTGGCTGGAGGCGGCGCGCCCCCTGTACCGCTGCGCAGCCGTCCTGCCCTGCCCGGCGGACCCGCTGCCCGGGCTGGCGCTCGCGCTGGAGGTGGGTGAGGCGGTGCTGCTGGAGGGCGGCCCGGGCTCGGCCATCGAGGGACGCAACGTCCTGCTCGTGCCCGGTGGCTCGGGCACGAGCGTGACCTGGCGGGCGCACCCGCTGGCCTGCCGTCCGGGCTCCTTCGACGCCACGCAGTCGCGACGTGACGTGCACGCGGCGACCGAGGAGGCCATCGAGACGCTCGTGTCGCTCGACCTGGCCCGTGAGCGCCCCGAGCTGGCCGAGGTGCTCACCGACCTCGTCACCGCGGTTGCGGATCCCAGGCTCCTGCCGCCCTCGCTGGACGGGCGGCGCCGCGACCTGCTGGAGCGGTCGCTGCGCCTGGCGGCGATCTGCGAGCTGGCGCTGGAGGACGACGGGGCGGCGGCGACGGCGCGTGCGGCGGGACGGCGTCACGAGGTGCTGCGTCGGCTGCTGGTGACGGCGCGCCGGGGCGTGTCCGCCGCGACGCAGACCTGGGGGCCGTGCGCACGCACGTAGGTGGGGGCCGCGCAGGCGCTCGCCCAGCGGTCGGCGTCACTGCTCTCCGCGTGCACGCCCCGTGCACGCCCCGCGCACGCGACGGCGCCGCCCTCCCGGTAGGAGGGCGGCGCCGCGTCAGGTGGGGGTCAGCGCGGGTTGTCCAGGGCCCACCGGTAGACCTCCATGGTCCGCTCGGCGATCGCGGACCAGGAGAAGTGCTCCTCGACGCGGGTGCGCGCGGCCACGCCCATGCGCCGGGCCTTGTTCCGGTCGGTGACGAGGTCGGTCAGGCGCTCGGCGAGGTCGGCGGCGAAGCGCTCGGGGTGGATGGGGGTGCCGGTGCCGTCCTGGAGCTGCTCAAGAGGCACGAGGTATCCGGTCTCGCCGTCGACGATGACGTCGGGGATGCCGCCGGTGGCGGAGCCGACGACGGGCAGGCCCATGGCCATGGCCTCGAGGTTGACGATGCCCAGCGGCTCGTAGACCGAGGGGCACACGAAGACGTCCGAGGAGGCCAGGACCGCCTGGAGCTCACGGTGCGGCAGCATCTCCTCGATGAGGACGACCCCGGTGCGCTGTGCCTGGAGAGCGGCGACGGCTGTGTCGACCTCCTCCTTGATCTCCTTGGTGTCCGGGGCGCCGGCGCAGAGGATGACCTGCACCTGCGGGGGCAGCATCTCCACGGCGCGCAGCAGGTGCGGCAGGCCCTTCTGCCGGGTGACGCGGCCGACGAAGACGACGGTGGGGCGCTGCGGGTCGATGCCGAAGCGCTCCTGCACGGCAGCGGTCAGGGCCTCGAACTCGGTGTCCTCGGGACGGGCCCAGTCCTCAAGGTCGATGCCGTTGTGGACCACCTTGACGCGCTCGGGGTCGACAGCCGGGTAGGAGCGCAGGATGTCCTCACGCATGCCGTTGGACACGGCGATGACGGCGGAGGCGCCCTCGTAGGCCTGCTTCTCGGCCCAGGAGGACAGGGCGTAGCCGCCACCGAGCTGCTCGGCCTTCCAGGGGCGCATGGGCTCCAGGGAGTGGGCGGAGACGACGTGCGGAACGCCGTGCAGCAGGCCGGCCAGGTGCCCGGCCATGTTGGCGTACCAGGTGTGGGAGTGGACGATGTCGGCGCCGGCGACGCCGGGGACCATCTGGAGGTCGACGCCCAGCGTCTGCAGGGCGGCGTTGGCTCCGGCGAGCTCAGGCAGGTCCGCGTAGCCGGTGACGCCCTCCTCGGCGTCCTCGCGCGGCCCCCCGAAGGCATGGACGCGCACGTCTGCGTGCGCCCTGAGGACCTTCGCGAGCTCGTTGACGTGAACTCCGGCGCCGCCGTAGATGAAGGGCGGGTACTCCTTGGTCAGTAGGTCGACCCTCATGGTCAGGTGCTCCTCGCTTGCAGGTTCCGGCACCGGCGGGGTCCGGTCCCGGGGCGGCCGCTCGGGCGGTGTCCCGCGACCTGTACCGACGCTATCGGTTCGACGCCCGCAGCGGGGCTGTTTGCGGCCCCTTGGCCGCCTTCAGCGGTGAGCGCGGGCGCGCCCGGGCACCCGGGTGCGCCCGTCGGGGCGCTCCTGCGCCCGCTGGTGTCCACCCACCGGAATCTCTGCGTCTCGCCATGATCTGCTCCCTCGGTTTGGGCACGCGGCGGGTGCGGCTCACCTAACCTGGGTCCATGGCTTCCCCTCGTGTCCTCGCAATCATCCTCGCCGGCGGCGAAGGCAAGCGCCTCATGCCCCTGACGGTTGACCGTGCCAAGCCCGCCGTCCCCTTCGGGGGCATCTACCGGCTCATCGACTTCTCGCTGTCGAACATGATCAACTCGGGATTCCTCAAGGTGGTCGTGCTCACCCAGTACAAGTCCCACTCGCTGGACCGCCACATCTCCAAGACCTGGCGCATGTCCGACATGCTGGGCAACTACATCGCCCCGGTCCCCGCCCAGCAGCGCGTGGGCAAGCACTGGTTCCTGGGCTCTGCGGACGCCATCTACCAGTCCCTCAACCTGCTGGACGACGAGCGTCCCGACTACGTGGTCATCACGGGGGCGGACAACATCTACCGCATGGACTTCTCGCAGATGCTGGAGCACCACATCGCCTCCGGCCTGCCGCTGACGGTCGCCGGCATCCGCCAGCCCCGCTCGCTGGCGGACCAGTTCGGCGTCATCGAGACCGACCCGACCGACCCCGGCCGCATCAAGGCCTTCGTCGAGAAGCCGACGAGCACCCCCGGCCTGCCGGACTCCCCTGACGAGGTCCTGGCCTCGATGGGCAACTACATCATGAACGCGGACGCGCTCCTGGAGGCCGTGACGGTCGACGCCGCGGACGAGACCTCCAAGCACGACATGGGCGGCAACATCGTCCCCTGGTTCGTCAACAAGGGCGCGGCGGGCGTCTACGACTTCAAGGACAACGACGTGCCGGGCGCCACCGAGCGCGACCGCGACTACTGGCGTGACGTGGGTACGGTCGACGCCTTCTACGACGCCCACCAGGACCTCATCAGCGTCAGCCCCGTGTTCAACCTGTACAACGACCGCTGGCCGCTGTTCGCCGGGTACGCCAACGCCATGCCCCCGGCGAAGTTCGTCTACGGCTACCACGAGCGCCTGGGCCACGCCGTCGACTCCATCGTCTCCCCGGGTGTCATCGTCTCCGGCGGTGAGGTCATCTCCTCGGTGCTCTCCCCCGGTGTACGTGTCAACTCCTGGTCGAGCGTGCGCGAGTCGGTCCTCATGGACGGGGTCGTCGTCGGACGCAACACGGTGGTCTCGCGCGCCATCCTCGACAAGTACGTCGTCGTCGAGGAGGGGGCGATGGTCGGTCTCGACCACGAGCACGACCGCGAGCGCGGCTTCACCGTGACCGAGTCGGGCATCACGGTCGTGGCCAAGGGCCAGGTCGTCACCCGCTGACGGGGCGGGCGAGGCCCCACGGACAGGGACCCCGGGACCGTGCAACGGCGCGCGGCCCCGGGGTCCTTCACGTCCGCTGGGCACCGTGCCCTGCCGATACGATCCGTCCCATGAGCGACGACCTCGGCCCCGCCGCCCCCTGCCCCCGGGTCACCGGATCCCGCGCCTCAGGTGCCCTGGCGGCCCTGGGCCCGGGTCTGCTGGTGATGGACGTGGACTCCACGCTTATCGAGCAGGAGGTCATCGAGCTCATCGCCGAGCGCGCCGGCACCCGTGAGCAGGTCGCCGCGGTCACCGAGCGCGCCATGCGCGGCGAGCTGGACTTCACCCAGTCGCTGCGTGAGCGGGTGGCGACGCTGGCGGGCGTGCCGCAGTCGGTCTTCGCCGAGGTCCTCGCCGAGGTGCGGCCGACCTGCGGCGCGCGTGAGCTGGTGGAGGCGTTGCACGCGCGCGGCTGCCGGGTGGGCGTCGTCTCGGGGGGCTTCGAGGAGGTCGTGGTGCCGCTGGCGGCACGGCTGGGGATCGACCACGTGGCCGCCAACCGCCTGGAGACGGTCGACGGGGTGCTCACCGGCCGGGTGCTGGGGCGGGTGGTGGACCGTGAGGAGAAGGTGCGCTGCCTGCGCGCGTGGGCCGAGGCCGACGGCGTGCCGCTGGAGCGCACGGTGGCGGTGGGCGACGGCGCCAACGACCTGGGGATGATCGCGGTGGCGGGGCTCGGCGTGGCCTTCTGCGCCAAGCCGGTGGTGGTGGCGCAGGCCCCCGCCGCCGTGCACGTGCGGGACCTGCGGGCGGTGCTGGAGCTGCTGGGCTGAGACGAGGACCGGCCGTCGGGGGCCGACCGTCAGCGGGCGGCGGTGATCACCTGGCTCAGGTGGGCGCCGCGCGGGCCGAGCTGTGCCCACGACGTGGGCACCTGGAGGATGAGGGCCGTGGCCGTGGGCACCCCAAAGGACACCTGGGAGGCGAGGGCGTCGTCGGTGTCGTGGAGCATGTGCGCCAGGATCGACATGGTCGGCTCGTGGCCGACGACGACGACGGTGCGCACGGCGTCGTCGAGCTCGCAGACGAGCGAGAGGATCCCGGTGGGGCCCCTGCGGTAGATCGCCTCCTCCGTGCGCGTGGACTGCGGGAGCAGACGCCGCTCGAGGGGACGGGAGGTGTGCTGGGCGCGGGTCGCGGGAGAGACGAGCAGCAGGTCGGCCCCGCCGATGACCAGCCGCAGCTCGTCGGCGAGCTCCTCAGACATCGACCAGCCGCGTTGGGTCAGGGGACGCTCAAGGTCGGAGGGCGCGTCGTTGGAGGCCTTCGCGTGCCTGACGAGCACGAGGGTGCGCACGGCGGGGCCGGTGGGTGTCGTCACATCCGACACGATACGGCACGCGGGTACCCGGGTCAGGGCCTGCTCCCGTCCGGCTCGCGGGCGATGCCTGCGCACCCCACCACCCCGGGGTCTCAGGCGCCGACGACGCTCATGCCGCCGTCGGCGCGCAGGACCTGGCCGGTGGTGGCGGGCAGCCAGTCGGACAGGAGGGCGAGGACCGTGCGGGCGACCGGGGCGGCGTCCTCGGGGTCCCAGCCCAGGGGGGCGCGCCGCTGCCAGGTGGCGGCGAGGGCGTCGAGGCGGGGCACGGCCCCGGCGGCCGGCGTGCGCAGGGGGCCTGCTGCGACCGCGTTGACACGCACCCCACCGGGTCCCAGCTCGACGGCGAGGGCGCGCACGCTCGCCTCCAGGGCGGCCTTGAACGGCCCCATCCAGCCGTAGCCGGGCATGACCTGCTCGGAGGTGAAGGTGAGGGTGACGATGCTGGAGCCCGCCCCGAGCAGGGGACGCAGGACCCCGGTGAGCGTGGCGAGCGAGGCGGCGCTCACGACGTGGGCGGTGCTGAGCGCGTCAAGACGCTCGGCGAGCGCCGACGCGCCGTCCGCTCCCCCGCCGTCGGCCGGTGCGGCGCCACCGACCGGGCCGGTGAGCCTGTCGCCGAGCAGCTCGCGCCCGGCGTGGGCGACGGCGTGGACCAGGCCGTCAAGGCGGTCCACGCCCACCTGCCTCAGCCTGCCGGGCAGGGCCGTCAGGGACGCGGCGTCGGCGACGTCGAGGGAGAGCACCGGGTCGCTCACGCCGAGCCCGGGGGCCAGACGCTGCGTCAGGGGCAGGGTGCGCGGGGGCGCGGTGAGCAGGACGCGGGCGCCCTGCTCGCGGGCCGCCCGGGCGACGGCCGTGGCGATCGAGCTGGGGCGCAGCACGCCGGTGACGAGGACCGTGCGGTGCGCGAGCAGGCCGGCGGCACCGGGCTCCCCCGTCTGCGGGGCGGCGCAGTGACGCGCACCGGGCCGGGGAGCGGCCGGCTGCGGGACGCTGGGCCGCTCCGGGCCGCGGGTGCGCGCGCTCACCGGCCCATCCCCATGCCGCCGTCGACGGCGAGGACCGTACCCGTGACGTAGGAGGCCCCGGGTGAGGCGAGGAACAGCACGGGGGCGACAACCTCCTCGATCCTGGCCATGCGCCCGGCAGGGATGGCCGCCAGGTAGCTGTCTCGGGCACGCTCGCTCAGTGAGGCGGTCATGTCCGTGTCCACGAAGCCCGGGGCGACGGCGTTGACGGTGATGCCGCGGGGGGCGACCTCACGCGCCAGTGAGCGGGTCAGGCCCTCGACCCCGGCCTTGGAGGCGCCGTAGGCCGCCAGCCCGGTCCCGCCACGGGCGGCGATGACCGAGGAGACGAGGACGATGCGCCCGTGGCGCGCGCGCATCATCCCCGGCAGGACGGCGCGGGCGGCGTGGAAGGAGCCGGTGAGGTTCGTGCGCAGCACCTCGTCCCAGGCGGCGTCCGTCGTGCGCGCCGCCAGGGCGTCGACGTGCGTGCCCGCGGCGGTCACGAGCACGTCCACGGCCTCGGCCCCGAGCTCGTCCAGGGCGGTGGCGAGGGCGCGGTCGACGGCGTGACGGTCGGTGACGTCGGCTCCCAGGCCCAGCACGCCTCGCGGGGCGGTCCCGGTACGTGACAGGCCGACGACCCGATCCCCGCCGTGGGCGAAGGCGGAGGCGACGGCCGCGCCGATGCCGCGTGAGGCACCGGTGACGAGGACGGTGCGCGGGCCGGCGGGTGCCGCGGCGCCGCCGTCGTGCACCGCGGCCTTGTGCTCACCTCGGTGCACGGTGGTGTGAGCGGTCATGGTCTCAGGGTACGGGGCGGCTCAGGCTACGTGGCGAGGGCCTCGCCGTCGCAGGCCCACGGCGGCGGGCCCGGGCGCACGGGGGTGTGCGAGAGTGTCCGGGTGACCCAGGCCCCCACTCCGAGTGATGCTCCCGTCGCCGCCCTGCCTCCGCTGCGCATCGGACCGATCGAGGTGTCGACCCCGGTCGAGCTCGCGCCGATGGCGGGGGTGACGAACGCGTCCTTCCGGCGCCTGTGCCGCCTGTACGGCGAGAGCGCCCTGCCCCAGGCGCTGCGCCCCGACGGCCAGGGCCCGCTGGGGCTGCCCGGCGGGCGGCTGAGGGCCCCGGCGGGCCTGTACGTCACCGAGATGGTGACGACGCGCGCCCTCGTGGAGCGCAACGAAAAGACCCTGGCGATGGTGCGCACCGACCCGGGCGAGCGGGTGCGCTCGATCCAGCTCTACGGGGTGGACCCCACGATCGCGGGCAGGGCGGTGCGCATCCTCGTGGAGGAGGACCTCGCCGACCACATCGATCTCAACTTCGGCTGCCCGGTGCCCAAGGTCACCCGCAAGGGCGGTGGCGCGGCCCTGCCGTGGAAGCGGGACCTGCTGTCGGCGATCCTGCGTGAGACGGTGCGCTGCGCGCAGGCCGCCTCGGCGGCGGTGGGGCGTGAGCACCCGGTGCCGGTGACGGTCAAGACGCGCGTGGGCATCGACGAGGAGCACGAGACGTACCTGGACGTGGCGCGGGCGGCCGAGAGCGCGGGCGTCGCTGCGATCGCGCTGCACGGGCGCACGGCGCGCCAGCACTACGCGGGCAAGGCCCACTGGGAGCTCATCGCGCGCCTCAAGGAGGCCACGAGCCTGCCGGTGCTGGGCAACGGGGACCTGTGGACCGGTGACGACGCCGTGCGGATGATGCGTGAGACCGGATGCGACGGCGTCGTCGTGGGGCGCGGCTGCCAGGGGCGGCCGTGGCTCTTCGCGGACATCGTCAGCGCCATGCACGGGTGCCCCGAGCGCACCCGCCCGGACCTGGACCGCGTCATCGAGGTCATTGAGGAGCACGGGCGCCTGCTGGCCCAGGAGATGGGCGAGCAGCGCGGCGTGCGCGACCTGCGCAAGCACGTGGGCTGGTACCTCAAGGGCTACCCCGTGGGCGGGGCGGCGCGCGACGCCCTCATGCACGTCGACTCCCTTGAGCAGCTGCACGAGGCGCTGGCGGCGATGCGCTCGCGCCTGCCCGAGCAGGTGCCCTACCCGGGTGAGACGGTCGAGGGCCCGCGCGGGCGTGCCGGCACGCCCAAGCGCCCGCACCTGCCCGAGGGCTGGCTCGACTCGCCGTACCTGAGCGAGGAGCAGAAGGTCCTGCTGCTGGAGGCCGAGTCCGACGTCTCGGGCGGCTAGGCCCGCCCGGGGCCTGGAGCCCCGGGGACCGGGGGCCCGGGATCAGTCCCCGACCCGCTCCGTGCGGCACAGCAGGGCGGCGATGAGCGTCGTCGCCGGGATCGCCAGGACCAGGCCGATGGAGGACACGAGCGTGCGCACAAGCTCCTCGGCGATCTCGCCCGAGAGCATCGTGTCGATGACCGCCCGGTCGATGAGGGAGGCCGACAGGATGAGCGGCAGCGCCGTACCGGCGTAGGCGAAGGCCAGCGTGTACACGGTCGAGGCGATGTGGTCGCGTCCGATGCGCATGCCCGAGGTGAACAGCCGCCCGCGCCCCAGGGACGGGTTGGCGGCGTGCAGCTCCCACACGGCGGAGGCCTGGGTGATGGTGACGTCGTTGAGCACGCCCAGTCCGGCGATGACCATCCCGCAGGTGAGCAGGGAGCGCAGCTCCAGGCCGGGCACGAGGGCCGTGAGGGTCATCGCCTCCTCGCCAACCGCGCCGGTGAGGTTCGCCTCCCCCACACCCCACATGGCCAGCAGCACGGTGATGACGACCCCGGCCAGTGTCCCCAGCAGCGCGGTGGTGGTGCGCACGCTGATCCCGTGGGCGACGTAGACGGCGACCAGCATCATGGCGACCGAGCCGGTGAGCGTCACGGGCATGGGAGAGCCGCCCTCGAGCAGGGCCGGGATCATGAACAGCAGGAGCACGGCCGAGGACAGCAGCAGGCCGATGACGCTCAGGGCGCCCTTGCGTCCGGCGACGGCGAGCACGACGACGAGGTAGACGATCGTCAGGGCGCCCACGGGCACCTGCCGGTCGTAGTCGACCAGGACGAAGGGGGTGCCTCCTGCGATGGCGTCCGGCGCGTACAGGACGGTGAGGCGGTCGCCGACGTCGGCGGCGGGCAGCGACTCGGCGGGCACGTGCACGGGCATGACGACGCCGGCGGAGTCGCCGGTGGTGATCTCGGCGCAGACGGCGGACCTCAGCAGGGAGCCGTCGCTCATGGTGCCCAGCGCGCCGGCGGCCTGGGTGCAGGCGGTGACGTCGAGGTCGGTGACGGTCGCGGACTCGGTGCGCGTGCCCGGGGCGGTGAAGGACTGGGAGCCGACGAGCTCGGAGCTGGAGGGCCACAGCAGGGCCAGGCCGGCGAGCGTGGCGAGCACGAGCGGCACGACCAGGGCCACCAGGACGAGCACGACACGGCGGTGCTCGTCCTTGCTCAGGGGCAGGGGGCCCGAGTGCGAGTGGCCGTGCGCAGGGGCGTCGGCCCCGGCGGTGCTCGTGCCGTGGCCGGGCAGGGCCTGCTCGTCGTCGGCGTGCTGCGCGGAGGGGGTGCTGGGGCCTGCTGCGTGTGTCACCCGGTCATCATGCACGACGCCGCCCCACCACCCGCGAGGGCGGTGGGGCGGCGTGGGGCGTGGCGGCCACGCCCCGGGCGGGGGGCGGCGCGGCCGTGCCCCGGGCGGGGGCGGCGCGGCCGCCGCGCCGGGGTCAGCAGCCGACGAGGCGCTCGGCGAGGTAGCGCTCGATGCCCTCGAGGGGCACGCGCTCCTGGGCCATCGTGTCGCGCTCACGCACGGTGACGGCACCGTCCTCGGGGGAGTCGAAGTCGTAGGTCACGCAGAAGGGCGTGCCGATCTCGTCCTGGCGGCGGTAGCGGCGGCCGACGGCGCCGGCGTCGTCGTACTCGACGTTCCACAGCTGGCGCAGGCGCATGGCGAGCTCGCGGGCGGGACCGGTCAGCTCCTCCTTGCGGCTCAGCGGTAGCACGGCGACCTTGACGGGGGCCAGGCGCGGGTCCAGGCGCAGCAGCACGCGGGTGTCGACGCCGCCCTTGGTGTTGGGGGCCTCGTCCTCGGTGTAGGCCTCGACGAGGAAGGCCATGAGGGAGCGGGTCAGGCCCGCGGAGGGCTCGATGACGTACGGGGTCCAGCGCTCGTTCCTCGTCTGGTCGAAGTAGGACAGGTCCTTGCCGGAGTGCTCGGCGTGGGTGGACAGGTCGAAGTCCGTGCGGTTGGCGATGCCCTCGAGCTCGCCCCACTCCGAGCCCTGGAAGCCGAAGCGGTACTCCAGGTCGACGGTGCGCTTGGAGTAGTGGGAGAGCTTC
>CALEXZ010000147.1 GCA_937926195.1 uncultured Actinomyces sp. | reverse complement strand
GACGACATCAAGGAGGTCGGCGCCTTCAACACGCTGGAGGACATGCTGCTCGACCTGGCCGACCTCGGCTATCGCGGCACGGAGGTCGCCGGCTGGTACCCCTCCAAGGAGGTCACCAAGGAGCGCATCGACGCCCGCGGCATCGCGATCGTCGCCCAGTGGTTCTCCTCCTTCATCGTGCGCGACGGCGTCGAGGCCGTCATCCCCGAGTTCACCGAGACCTGTGAGTACCTGCAGTACCTGGGTGCCACCCGTGTCGTCGTCTCCGAGCAGACCGGCTCGGTGCAGGGCGTGCGCGACGTCTGCATCTTCACCGACAAGCCGGTCCTGACCGACGAGCAGTGGCCGGTCCTGGCCGAGGGGCTCAACCGCCTGGGCGAGATCGCCCTGGAGCACGGCCTCGACCTCGTCTACCACCACCACCTGGGCACGGTCGTGCAGACCAAGGAGGAGACGATCCGGCTCATGGAACTGACGGACCCGGCCAAGGTCTCCCTTCTGTTCGACACGGGCCACGCCTTCGTGGGCGACGGCGACGTCATGGGCCTGCTCGAGGCCACCATCGACCGCGTCAAGCACGTGCACTTCAAGGACGTGCGCCCCGAGAAGCTGGCCGAGTCCAAGGAGCTGGGGCGTTCCTTCCTCGACTCCTTCCTGGCGGGCATGTTCACCGTCCCCGGCGACGGCATGATCGACTTCACCGTGCCCTACCGCTTCCTCATCGAGCACGGCTACGACAAGTGGATCCTGGTCGAGGCCGAGCAGGACCCGGCCATCGCCAACCCGCACGAGTACGGCGCCAAGGCCCGCGCCTACCTCGAGTCGACGCTGTTCACGATCTGAGTCCCCTCTCCCCCGAGCGCCGGGCGCGTCTGCGCCCGGCGCTCGGGTGTTCTCGGAGCGGGCCCGGCACGCGGTGCCCGCCTGGCGGCGGCACGCAGCCGCCGACCGGACCCGGTACCCACCCGGGCCGGAGCGCCTGCACGCGGCCTCTTCCGCCCCGCAGGTCCTCGACAGCACGCACGGCCCCCGGTCATCGGACCGGGGGCCGTGCGTGTGCGCGGTGCAGCGCCTCAGGCTCACAGGCTCATGTCGACGACGGCGCGCCCCTGGACCTCGCGGTTCTTCAGCGCCGCGTACCCGGCGCCCGCCTCCTCCAGCGGGAAGCGGCGCGAGACGACGTCCTGGTAGTTGATGATCCCGCGCGCGGCGAGGTCGACGACGGCGGGCAGGTCCTGGCGGGTCCGGGCACCGTAGGAGCCGATAATCGACTGCGAGCGGCGCACGGTGCGGTTGATCTCCACCTCGGCGGTCTGGACGCCGGCCCCCAGGCCGATGGGGACCATGCGGCCGCCGTCGGACAGGACGTCGAGGGCGGTCTTCCACGTGGCCGGGATGCCCAGCGCCTCGAAGGCGACGTCGACGCCCTTGCCGCCGGTGAGGCGGAAGACCTCCTCGCGGGCGTCCTGGGTGACGGAGTTGACGACGGCGGTGGCGCCGTAGTCGAGCATGGGGGCGAGCTTGTCGTCGGAGACGTCGATGGCGATGACCTGGGAGGCCCCGAAGGCGGCGGCGATCTGGACGATGTTGGTGCCCACTCCCCCGGTGGCGACGACGGCGACGGTCTCACCGAAGCGCAGGTCGGCGCCTCGGCGCACCGCGCCATAGCCGGTCATGGCGGCGCAGCCCAGGATGGCGGCGGGCACGAGGTCGATAGAGCTGGGGGCCACGGCCACGGCGGTGGCGGGCACGACGGCGTACTCGGCCAGACCGCCCATGGAGTACATGTGGACGCTCTCGCCCTCGAGGGTCTGTAGGCGGGTGGTGCCGTCGTAGAGGACGCCCTTGAGGCGGTTGAGCTCGAAGAAGGGGGCGCACAGCTCGTCACGGCCGGCGGCGCAGGCGTCGCACTGGCCGCAGGGCATGAGGAAGCCTCCGGCGACGGCGTCGCCGACCTTGAGGCCGCTGTGCTCGTTGCCGGGGCCGACCTCGACGATGGTGCCGGTGACCTCGTGGCCCAGGACGGCGGGCAGGGGGAAGGCGATGGCGCCACCGATGACGTGCAGGTCGGAGTGGCACAGGCCGCAGGCGGCCACCTTGATGAGGACCTCTCCGGCCTTGGGGCGCGGGGTGCGGATGGTCTCCACCTGCAACCCCACGCTGTGGTCGCGCAGGACAGCGGCGCGCATGGTCTCGGGGATCTGGAAAGCGTCGTTGCTCGTCATGTCTCCACCTCTCTCAGCGGGCGCGCACGCGCCCCCGGCTCGTTCGACATGACCAGCCTAACGGAGACCTCGGCGATTTGTAAGGACAAATATCCCACTGTTCCGTCCCGGGCGGCCCCACCGGGAACCTCACCCCCGCACCCCTCACCGTCCGGGACACGACGCTCGCCCCGCCGTCACCGAGGTGACGGCGGGGCGAGCGTCAGGGGGGCAGCACGTGCCCGGAAAAGGCGTGCTGGTCAGCGGACGACAGCACTCAGCTGTACTCCTTCTCGAAGCGACGCTCCAGCTCCTCCAGGGAGTGGTACTTCGTCTCGGGGACGAACTTGATGTAGAAGATCAGTGAGCCCACGTTGATGAGGGAGAAAAGCAGGTAGGTCGCAGAACCGCCCAGGGCCTTCATCATGATCGGGAACACCCAGGCCACGAAGGCGTTGGCGACCCACAGGGCCCCGACCGCAAGCCCCATGGCCGTACCTCGGATCTTGCTCGGGAAGATCTCGGCGACGAGCACCCATGTCACCGTGCCGGACTGCTTGGCGAACACGAACAGGCTAACGATGAGCAGCACGAGGTAGGGCGCCCAGCTGGCAGCCCCGACAATGTCGCCGTCAGCGTTCTGGTAGGGCTCGATGAGGAAGAAGAACACGGCGGCGAGCACCGCCAGGGAGATGGCGATCGAGGTCTCCTGGTAGATGCCCACGTGACGCCGGGCGAACTTCGTCACCAGCCACAGGCCGACCGCCGAGCCGATGAAGGACAGGCCACCGGAGACGACATTGAGGGTGATGGCGTCGTCCAGCGGCAGACCCGCGGCCGAGAGGATCTTGGGCGTGTAGTACATCGCCGTGTTGATACCGGTGAGCTGGTCGGCGACACCAAGGACGATGCCAATGACGAGGAGGCGGCGAGTCCAGCGGGTGTTCCAGATCTGGGACAGGCGCCACTTCTCCTGACTGGCCTCCTGACGCTGGTTCTCCAGCATCTCGTCGATCTCCTCAGAGACGGAGCCGTCCTTCTCCTCGTCACGGATCCGCTTGAGGGCACCAATGGCCTCGGGGATGCGCTGGTTGGCGATGTACCAGCGGGAGGACTCGGGCATGAGGCGGATGCCGATCCACAGGGCGATAGCGGGCAACGAGGCGATGACAAGCATGTAGCGCCAGGTCATACCGTTGCCACCGTCGACCATGAGGGCGCCGCTGGTCACCTGGTGGGCGACAGTGTTGGTCCAGTCGATGACCTCACCGTTGGACTCGACGTGCGGGCCGCCGTGCATGCGCGCCAGGGCCGCATTCATGGAGAAGGCCACGAACTGACCGAAGACGATCATCATCTGGTCGACAGCCACGAGCGTGCCGCGGATGCGCTTAGGCGCGGTCTCACCGAGGAAGACGGGGACGGTGACGGAGGCTCCACCGACAGCAAAGCCGAGGATGACGCGGAAGATGTACAGGATCCAGATGCTGGGAGCCACCGTACAGCCGATGGCCCCGAGGAAGAACACGATGGCCAGGAGGCTGATGTTGTGACGGCGGCCGTACATGTCGGAGAGCTTGCCTCCCACCGAAGCCCCCACCGCGGCACCCAGGGCAAGCAGCGCACCGATCCAGCCCTCCTCAGCCGCGGTCAAGGCCAGGCCGTGGGCGTCAGTGGGCAGGTACATGTAAGGAAGCGCGCCCGAGATGACACCCGTGTCATAGCCGAAGAGTAGGGAACCCAGGGTGGCCACGAGGGCAATGAGCCCAAGGGAACGCTTCTTGCCGGATGGCGGAGTGGCGTCGACCAGCGAGTCGAGCTCGTGGCGACCGATCTCCACAGCCAGTTCGGAGGATGAGGACATCCGATTCTCCTTCTGTCGCCTGCCGTCATTGGCAGGTGGTCGGAATTGGGAGGAAGGTGGCCGCACGGGCACGAACCGTCCGCGAGCACGGCGGGTTCGGCATGGGAACACGTTCGCGTGGCGGCCGTCACACAAACGGTGGGGGCTCAGGCGCCCAGCTCTTCGGTCAGCCGGGCGAGCGCAGCCTTGTTGTACTCGTCGGCCTTCTTACGCCCTGCGATGAAGTGCAAGTCTGCCTCCGGGCGGAGCCAGAGGTGGAGGTCAGCACCGGATGCCCACCTCCCGTAGCGGGAGTCCGGCTCAGCCGACCTACGGAGCTCCTCCGGCACGGACCTAACCACGTTAGACACGATCGGGTCGAGGGCGACAGCAACCACAAGACTCCTCTCTGTCACACGACGACACCGTAAACGTGGGAAGTATGTCATGACAATCTGCTGCACGCTAGGGGTAGACGAACTTCATCACGCTATGTGCGGCGCACCACAGCGCAGGCGCGCCGGGGCGGTCCGCACCCGAACCCACGGGCACAGGCCGCCTGGAAGCGGTCGATCGATGCGGTCCAGGCAGGAGTGTGCCCTCGCACCGACGTTGCTGTCGATGCGAGGGCACACTTCTCAGGGGCTGCCGGACGTGGTCCGGACTGCTCTCCGGGCTCGGTCCTGAGCCGCGGTCAGGGCCGCGGTCCCGCTCAGGATCCGGGCCCGGCTACGAGCCGCGTCACTCCTCGCGCTGGAAGGACATGGTCGCGGCGTAGGTCTTCTCAGAGGGCCAGCGGGTCGTGATCGCCTTGGCCCGGGTGTAGAACCGCACGCCCTCGGGGCCGTGGATGTGGTGGTCGCCCAGCAGCGACTCCTTCCAGCCCCCGAAGGAGTAGTAGGCCACCGGCGTCGGGATCGGGACGTTGACGCCCACCATGCCCGCCTCGACGTCGAGGGTGAAGCGGCGGGCCACCCCGCCGTCGTTGGTGAAGATCGCCGATCCGTTGCCGAACTCGGAGGCGTTGACGATGGCGATGGCCTCCTCGTAGGTGTCGGCGTGGACGATGGTGAGCACCGGGCCGAAGACCTCCTCCTTGTACAGGCGCGAGGTCACCGGGACGTTGTCGACGATGGTCGGGCCCACGAAGTGGCCCTTCTCGTGGCCGGGGATCACCAGGTCGCGGCCGTCCAGGACGACCTCGCCGCCGTCGGCCCCGCCCTCGTTGACCAGGCCGATGATGAACTCCTTGGACTTGGCGTCGATGACGGGGCCCATCTCGACGCCCTCGTCCATGCCGTAGCCGACCTTGATCCGCTCGGCGTGGGCCTTGACCTTGCGGGCCAGCTCGGGCCCGCAGCCGCCGACGGCGACGACGACCGGCAACGCCATGCAACGCTCCCCCGCGGCGCCGAAGGCGGCGGCGGACAGGTGCTGGGCGGCGAAGTCGAGATCGCAGTCGGGCATGACGATGGCGTGGTTGTTCGCCCCACCCAGGGCCTGGACGCGCTTGCCGTGGGTGATGCCCGTGTTCTGCACGATGTGGGCCACCGGCGTCGAGCCGACGAAGGAGATGGCGTCGATGCCGGGGTGCTCGAGGATGCCCGAGACGATGGAGCGGTTGCCGGAGATGACGTTGAAGACGCCGTCGGGCAGCCCGGCCTCCTTGTAGAGACGGGCGGTGAGCAGCATGGCCGAGGGAGTGGCCGAGGCCGGCTTCATCACCACGGCGTTGCCCGTGGCGATGGCGATGGGGTGCATCCACATGGGGACCATGGCCGGGAAGTTGAAGGGGCAGATGCCGCCGACGACGCCGACCGGCTGGCGCAGGGTGTGGATGTCGACGCCGGTGGAGATGTCGGAGGAGCACTCGCCCTTGAGGGCCACGTTGATGGAGGTGGCGAAGTCGAGGGTCTCGCGCCCGCGCTGGATCTCGCCGATGGCGTCGGAGTAGTTCTTGCCGTGCTCGGCGACGATGAGACGGGCCATCTCGTCCTGGTGGTCCAGGACGAGCTGACGCATCCGGAACATGATCGCGGTGCGCTTGGCCAGGGAGACCTTGGCCCACGTCTTCTGCGCCTCGCGGGCGACGGCGACGGCGTGGTCGAGGTCCTCGACCGAGGCCTGGAGCAGCTCGGCCTCGATCTCACCGGTGCCCGGGTTCTCGACGGGGAAGCGACCCACCGGGCTGCCCTCGTACTCCTTGCCGCCAATCCAGTGGGCGATCGTCTTCATCGTTGATGACTCCTGCAGTCTCACGGGCCCTCGGGCGGTCCCACCGGGACGCCCGGGCGAGGCACCCTGGTCGTAGGTCCTACTCTAATTCGACACGACGTCCGGTCAAGACGTTTGTCTATACAAAACGGCGTCGTCTGTCCTGGTGCGCACCGACACCTCGGGCGGGGCCGCCCGAACGCGCGGCGGGGGCGCAGCCCACCGGCTGCGCCCCCGCGGCGGGTGAGGCAGGGCCCCGGACCGAGGGCCCGGGCGCCGTCGTCACAGGTAGTGACGCTGCGGCTTGCGGTCCTCGACGTAGCGCTCGTAGGCCTGCTGGGTGGACTCCAGGCGCGAGACGCCCGAGACCGGCACGTCCCACCAGGAGGAGCCGGGCGGGTTGGGGCCCATGAGGTCGGTCTCGATGTGGATCATCGAGGCCCGGTCCTCGGCGTGCGCCTGGGCGTAGGCCTGCCTGAACTCCTCGACGGAGGACACGCGGTAGACCTTGATGCCCCAGGACTCGGCGTTCGCGGCGATGTCGACGCCGGGGATCGGCTCGGTGTCCTCCAGGTGGCTGCCCGCACCGCGCTGGCGGTACTTCGTACCGAAGCGCTGGGAGCCGCGCGACTCCGACAGCGCCCCGATGGAGGCGAAGCCGTGGTTCTGCAGCAGGACGTAGATGACCTTGACGCCCTCCTGGACCACGGTGGCCAGCTCCATGGGCAGCATCTGGTAGGTGCCGTCACCGACGATGGACACGACCTCGGACTCGGGGCGGGCCAGCTTGCAGCCCAGGCCGGCGGGAACCTCGTAGCCCATGCAGGAGAAGGCGTACTCGACGTGGTACTGCACGGGCGTCCTGGCCTGCCACAGCGCCTGGAGGTCGCCGGGCATGGAGCCGGCGGCGTTGATGACGATGTCCTCGTCACCCATCATCTCGTTGAGGGCCCCGAAGACCTCCGTCTGGGCGGGCAGCGGGCCGTGACCCAGGTGGTAGCACTCTCGGGTGCGCTCGTGCCAGGCCTCGCGCTCGGCGGCGACCTCCGCGGAGTACTCCTCGGACACGCGGTAGCCCTCCAGGGCCTCGGTCAGGGCGACCAGGGCCTCACGGGCGTCGGCGACGACCATCTCGGCCGACTCCTTGGCGGCGTCGAAGGCGCAGACGTTGATGTTGACGAACCTGACGTCCGGGTCCTTGAACTGGGTCTTGGAGGCCGTGGTGAAGTCCGAGTAACGGGTGCCGATGCCGATGACGAGGTCCGCCTTGTCGGCGATGTGGTTGCCGGAGTCGCCGCCGGTGGAGCCCACGCCGCCGATGGCGCAGGGGTGGTCGTAGTTGATGGCGCCCTTGCCCGCCTGGGTGTCCGCCACGGGGATGCCGGTGGCGGTGGCGAAGGCGCGCAGCTCCTCGCTGGCCTCGGAGTAGATGGTCCCGCCGCCGGAGATGACCATCGGGCGCTTGGCAGCCTTGATGAGGGCGACGGCGCGCGCCAGGGCCGCGGGCTCGGCCGGGGGGCGGCGCACGTGCCACACGCGCTTGCGGAAGAGCTCGACCGGCCAGTCGTGCACCTCGGCCTGGACGTCCTGCGGCATCGCGATGACGACGGCGCCGGTCTCGGCCGGGTCGGTGAGCACACGCATCGCGCCCAGCAGGGAGGGGATGAGCTGCTCGGGGCGGTTGATGCGGTCGAAGAAGCGCGCAACGGGACGGAAGGCGTCGTTGACGGTGACGTCGAGCGTCGTTGGGTCCTCCAGCTGCTGGAGCACCGGGTCGGGGACACGGGTGGCGAACTGGTCCGAGGGGAAGAGGAGGACCGGGACGCGGTTGGTCGTCGCCAGGGCCGCGCCGGTGACCATGTTGAGCGAGCCCGGGCCGATGGAGGCCGTGGTCATCCAGGTGGACAGGCGGTTGCGGACCTTGGCGAAGGCGGCGGAGGCGTGCACGGCGCTCTGCTCGTTGCGCGCCATGATGTAGGGCATCTCGCCCTCGCCCTCCTCCGGGGCGATCTCGTTCTGGAGCAGCGCCTGGCCGAGGCCGGCGACGTTGCCGTGGCCGAAGATGCCGAAGGCGCCCTCGATGAGCCGCTGCTCGACGCCGTCGCGCTCGGAGTACTGGTTGGTGAGGAACCGGATCGTCGCCTGGGCGACGGTCAGGCGGATGGTTCCCGCGTAGGCTTCGTTGCTCACGTGTGTCTTCTCTCTGGGATGGATGGTGGTCGGGGCGAGGCGCCGGGCCCCGCAGGGCCGGCGGCCGAGGCGCTCGGGGGCCGGAGCGTGCCGAGCTGTGGCGCGTCAGTGCGCCATGGGCAGACGCGGGTCGGGCAGCTGGCTGTCCCAGCTCTGCCGGATCCAGTGGTGGGCGGGGTCGTCGGGGGCGAGCCACACGAGGTCGGTCTGCGGCCCGGCCATGACGTTGAGGTAGTACATGTCGTAGCCGGGGGCGGCCACGCAGGGCCCGTGGTAGCCGTGGGGCACGAGGGCGACGTCGCCGTCGCGGACCTCGATGCACAGGTCGATCGGCTTGTCCGGCGACGAGCCGTAGGTGCGGTGCAGCCCGAAGCCCGGCTCGCCGGTGGGCGAGGAGGCGATCTCGAAGTAGTAGATCTCCTCGAGCTCGCGCTCGTTCTCGGTGTTCTCCTCGTGCTTGTGCGCCGGGTAGGAGGACCAGTTGCCGCCCGGGGTGATGACCTCGGTGACGAGCAGGTGGGAGGTCTCGACACCGTTGTTGAGGGCGTAGTTCGTCACCTGGCGCGAGCAGTCCCCCGCACCGCGGATGCCGGTCGTGGCCTGCTCGCGGCCCAGGTGGCGCACCGGCAGGTCCTTCTCGGCGACGGCGGAGGGGAAGGCGAAGCGCCCGCCCTGCTCGGAGGTCACGGTCAGGCTCGTCGAGCGCGGCACGTAGAGGTAGTCCGTGATCTGCTCCAGCACGCCGGTGCGGCCCAGGAGCTCGTAGGTGCGTCCGTCGACCTCGATGCTGCAGCTGCCCACGAGGGGCAGGACGAGCAGCTCGCTGACGCCGGTGTCGAGAGTGAGGCTCTGACCGGGCGCGAGCACCGCCACGCGCAGGCCGGAGTAGCCCCAGCCGGCGTCGGCGGGCGTGATGTCGACGGTGAGGCGGCCGTGGCCGGTGGAGCCGGCCGGAACATAGTGGTTGAGGGTCATGAGAGCAGTCCTACGGTGTTGTCGACGGCCCCGGCGACGTCGTCGTCGGGCGGGTAGAGCAGGGACCGGCCGATGACCAGACCCTTGACGGTGGGCAGTGCCAGGGCCCTGGCCCAGGACTCGCGTGCCGCCTCGGCGTCCTCGTTGACGGCGCCACCGAGGATGAGGGCGGGCAGGGTGGAGGCTTCCATGACGCGCTCCATGTCCGCCACGGCCGGGAGCTTGAGCCACGTGTAGGCGCTCGTGCGTCCCAGGCCGGAGGCGATGTGCATGGAGGCGATGACGGCCTCGGGGCTGAGGTCGTTGACCACGTGCCCCTTGCTCCAGGTGGAGATGAAGGGCTCGACCATGGCCATGACCTTGCGCTCAGCGAGCTCGTTGACGGCGTGGGCGCAGGCGGCGAGGGTGTCCGCGGTGCGGGGGTCCGCGTAGTTGACGCGCAGCAGCATCTTGCCGCCGTCGAGCCCGGCGTCCACCACGCCCCGGGCGTCGTAGCCGGTCATGCGGTCGTCCATCTCGAAGGTGGCGCCCGCGAGGCCGCCGCGGTTCATCGAGCCGTAGACGAGCTTGCCGTCCAGGGCGCCCAGGAGCGCGAGGTCCTCGATGAGGTCGGCGGTGCCGAGGAAGCCGTTGACGCCGGGGCGTCCCAGCGCCTCGACGCAGCGGGCCAGGGTGTCCTCGCGCGAGCCCATCGCCAGCGGGTCGGCTCCGGCCGCGAGCGCCCCGCGGGCTGGGTGGTCGCAGGCGATGATCATGAGCTTGTCCTCGCCCGCGGGCACGGTGGCGCGGGGGCGCTGGGCCAGGACCTGGGCGATGCGGCCGGGGTCGTGGACGCGGACGTCGACGATGGTGTCGGTCAGCGGGGTGGCGGACATCGTGGCTCAGAGGTCCTTCACGCTCGGGGCGACCTCGTCGCGGTGGGCGCGCATCTCCGCCAGGAGCTCGGGCTCGGTCTCGCCGACGGCGATGCGGCACTCCTCCCGGTTGCCGATGGCGACGGTGACCTGGGGGAGGATCTCGCTCACGTTCCGGTGCGCGTCCTGCTCGTCCTGCCAGAAGTTGGCGCGGTAGTCGAGGTCGACGATGGTGAAGGCCTTGCGGCCGCAGGCGGCCAGGGCGGCGTGGTGGGCGGCGCGCGAGGGGCTCTTGCTCAGCCCGGTGGCGGAGATCCAGAAGATCTGGGCCTCGCGCACGGCGTCCATGGGGATGTCCTCGACGGTGAGCTCCAGGTCCGGGGCGGAGGGCTCGCGGTAGAAGTAGAGGGGGAAGCTGTCCGGGGGGAAGATCTCGCAGAAGGTGAGCGGGGTGCTGAAGTCCGGCTTGGTGACGACGTAGTCGTCGTAGACGCCCAGCTGACGCATCTCGCGGCGCACGAAGCGCCCGAAGGGGTCGTCGCCCACCCCGGTGACGACGGCGGCGCGGTGCCGGTAGCGGGAGGCGGCGACGGCGACGTTCGTCGGGCTGCCGCCCAGGAACTTGCCGAAGGTCTCGACGTCCTCCAGGCCGACCCCGGTCTGCAGGGGGTAGATGTCGATGCCGCTGCGCCCGATCGTGAGCACGTCGAGCGGCGAGGTCGTGCATGCGGTCATCGCGGAGCGGTCCCTTCCACGTCGTCGGGGCGGGTCTGGCAGGGCCGTGGCGGCCCTCACGGTGACGAGGGTGCCTCACCGACAGCCAACCGTCAAGCCTTTGTCCGAACATTCTCATCCGGCCGCCCGTACGGGGAGCCCTTGCGACGCCTCACCACCCGCCGTCGGACCGCCGCCCCGTGGAGCGCGAGCGCGCCCGATATCATGGATGGGAACGCTCCACGACGAATCGACAGCAGTCTCGACCATGGCCGACTCCACCGCTCAGCACTCCTCCACGTCCCAGCCGTACAGGCTCGACGTGACGATCGACCGCTCCAGCCCCACGCCGCTGCACGTGCAGATCTCGTCCCCGCTCGCCGAGCTCATCCTCGACGGCACGCTGGAGCCCGGCACCCGGCTCGAGGACGAGGTCTCCATGGCCAAGCGCCTCAAGGTCTCCCGCCCCACCGCCCGCCAGGCGCTCCAGCACCTCGTCGACCGCGGCCTGCTGTCCCGACGCCGGGGCGCGGGCACCGTGGTCACCTCCCCGCACGTGCACCGCCCGATGCAGCTGTCGAGCCTCCTGTCCGACCTCACCGCCGCGGGCCACCGGGTCGAGACCCGCCTGCTGTCCTACGAGCGCGCGCCCGCGACCCCCGAGCAGGCCGCCTTCCTGGAGGTCGAGCCGGGAACCGAGGCGGTGCTCATCGAGCGCCTGCGGCTGGCCGACGGCGAGCCCATCGCCCTCATGCGCAACCTCCTGCCCGCCGACCTGTCCCCCACGCGCGAGGACCTGGAGACCACAGGCCTGTACGACTACCTCCGCGAGCACGACGCCGTCCCGGTCACGGCCACCCAGACCATCGGCGCCCGCAACGCGACGACGAAGGAGGCTCAGACCCTCTCCGAGAGCCGCCGCGCCGCCCTGCTGACGATGACGCGCACCGCCTACGACGCCGACGGGCGGGTCATCGAGTACGGCACGCACATCTACCGCGCCTCGCGCTACTCCTTCGAGACGACGCTCTTCGCGGTCTGAGCCGCCCACCGACACCCTGGGCCCCGCGCCACGCGGCGCGGGGCTCCCGCACGCACGGACCTCGCACGCACCGACAACACCCGCCAGCACGCTTTGTCCGTACATTTGCTTGACAGGGGGTTGGGGAACCCGTTCAATGGTGGTCACGGGCCGAGCGGCGACGGCGCCCCGGCTCATCCGACTACAGGAGCACACGCTGATGAGCATTGAGTACACCCCCGGCCCGCTTCTCGAGGCGTCCAGGACCACCCCGACCGTCCTGTGGAACGACTCGGCCGACCCTGACGAGCTGCGTCAGTCCATCGCCTTCGGTGGCGTCGGCGCCACCTGCAACCCCACCATCGCCTTCACCTGCATCAACCAGCGCAAGGACGTGTGGCTGCCCCGCATCGCCGAGCTCGCCGAGGAGATGCCCGAGGCCTCCGAGTCCGAGATCGGCTGGCAGGTCGTGCGCGAGATGAGCGTCGAGGCCGCCACACTGCTCGAGCCCGTCTTCGAGGAGCACAAGGGACGCAACGGCCGTCTGTCCATGCAGACCGACCCGCGCCTGGCCCGCAGCGCCTCGGCCCTGGCCGACCAGGCCGAGGAGTTCTCCAACCTGGCCAAGAACATCATCGTCAAGATCCCCGCCACCTCCGTGGGCGTCAAGGCCATCGAGGAGGCCACCTACCGGGGTGTGTCGGTCAACGTCACCGTCTCCTTCTCGGTGCCCCAGGCCGTGGCCACCGGCGAGGCCATCGAGCGCGGACTCAAGCGCCGCGAGGCCGAGGGCAAGGACGTGTCCACCATGGGCCCGGTCGTCACCCTCATGGGCGGCCGCCTGGACGACTGGCTCAAGATCGTGGTCAAGCGCGACAAGCTCTTCCTCGACCCCGGGCACCTGGAGTGGGCCGGCGTGGCCGCCCTCAAGCGCGCCTACCAGGAGTTCCAGGCCCGCGGCCTGCGCGCCCGCGTGCTGTCGGCCGCCTTCCGCAACGTGCTGCAGTGGTCCGAGCTCGTCGGCGGCGACCTCGTCGTCTCCCCGCCCTTCGCCTGGCAGAAGCTCATCAACGCCTCCGGCTACAAGGTCGTTGAGCGCATCAACGAGCCCGTCGCCCCCGAGATCATGAAGACGCTCCTGTCGATCCCGGAGTTCGTGCGCGCCTACGAGCCCGACGGCATGACGCCCGAGGAGTTCGACTCCTTCGGCGCGACCCGCCGCACCCTGCGCGGCTTCCTCCAGGCCGACGCCGACCTCGACGCCCTCGTGCGCGACGTCATCATGCCCCAGCCCTGAGCGGCCGGCACCCCGCTCGCCACACCGTCAACCGACCACAGCTACTGGATGCAAGGACGCACACACATGCTCAACATCGCCATCATCGGCGCCGGCCGGATCGGGCACGTCCACGCCAGGACCGTCGCCGCCCACCCCCGGGCCCGCCTGGTCCTCGTCTGCGACCCCGTCGGCGACGCCGCCCAGAACCTCGCCGCCCAGTACGGGGCCCGCTCCTGCAAGGAGGCGGAGGAGGTCTTCGCCGACCCCGAGGTCGACGCCGTCGTCATCGGCTCGCCGACCCCGCTGCACATCCCCCACCTGCTGGCCGCTGCCAAGGCCGGCAAGGCGGTCCTGTGCGAGAAGCCCATCGCCCTGGACATGAAGGACGTCGAGGCGGCCCGCGCCGAGCTCGACGCCATCACGACCCCGGTGATGTTCGGCTTCAACCGCCGTTTCGACCCCAGCTTCGCCGCCGTGCGCGCGGCCGTGGCCGAGGGCCGCATCGGCGAGCTGGAGCAGCTGACCATCATCTCGCGCGACCCCGCGGCCCCTCCGGTGGAGTACATCAAGGTCTCGGGCGGCATCTTCCGCGACATGACGATCCACGACTTCGACACCGCCCGCTTCTTCCTCGGTGACATCGTCGAGGTCCACGCCGTCGGCCAGAACCTCGACGCGGACATCAAGGAGACCGGCGACTTCGACGCCGCCGTCGTCACCCTGCGCGCGGCCAGCGGCGCGGTGGCCACGATCATCAACAACCGCCACTGCGCCTCGGGCTACGACCAGCGCCTGGAGGCCTCCGGCCGCGACGGCGCGCTCTTCGCGGAGAACGTGCGCGCCACGACGGTGCGCCTGTCCAACGCCGAGGTCACCGACGCCCAGGAGCCGTACCTCGACTTCTTCCTCGAGCGCTACGCCGACGCCTACCGC
>CALEXZ010000146.1 GCA_937926195.1 uncultured Actinomyces sp. | reverse complement strand
AGGTCCGTGCCGCCAGCGCCGTCGTCGCCCAGACCACCTGGCTGTTCACCGGCACGATCGCCGACAACCTGCGCCTGGCGGACCCCGGCGCCACCGAGGCGCGCATGTGGCAGGCGTTGGAGGCCGCCAACCTCGCCGAGGAGGTGCGCCTCATGCCCGAGGGGCTGGAGACCCTGCTGGGTGAGCAGGGCCTGGGCCTGTCCGGCGGTCAGGCTCAGCGGGTCTCCCTGGCCCGCGCCTTCCTCGCCGACCGGCCCCTGCTCGTCCTGGACGAGCCGACCAGCCAGGTCGACCTCGACTCCGAGGCCCGCATCGTCGAGGCCGTCGAGCGCGTCTCCGCCGGACGCACCGTCCTGACCGTCTCCCACCGGGCCGGTGCCGTTGCCGGGGCCGACCGGGTCCTGCGCGTGCAGGACGGGCGGGTCGCCGTCGTCGCCACCACCGAGAAGCAGGAGGCCTGAGCCGTGAGCCCCACCCCCGCCCTCGTCCCCGTCGCCCCGGCGCCCACGCGGCGCGAGCTCGTCTCCTGGCTCCTGCGGGTCACACGCCCCGTGCTCACCCCGCTGCTCGGTTCCACCGCCTGCCGGGTGGCGGACCTGCTGCTGGGCGTGGGCCTGTTCGCGCTCGCCGCCGACGCCGCGGTGCGCACGGCGGCCGCGCTCGCCGCGGGCGAGCCGCTGCCCTGGCTGTGGGGGGTCGTCGGTGCCATGGTCGCTATGAGCCTGGCCAAGGCTGTCCTGCGCTACGGCGAGCAGTTCCTCGGCCACTTCGTCGCCTTCAAGGCGCTGGAGCTGCTGCGCGCCGAGATCTTCCGCGCCCTCATCCCGCGCGCGCCGCGCGTCATGGCGACCTCGCGCTCAGGCGACCTGCTCGCCCGCTCCACCAAGGACGTCGACCGCATCGAGGTCTTCTTCGCCCACACCTTCGCGCCCATGGTCTCCGCCGTCATCGTGCCGACGACGGTCCTGCTCGTCATCGGTGCGCGCGCCTCCTGGGCCCTGGCGGGCGTCGCCCTGCCCTTCCTGCTCGCCGCGATCGTGCTCGTGCCGCTGGCCGGGTGGCGCCGCTCCCTGCGCTCCTCGCGCGAGACCGTGGCCGCCCGGGCCGCCCTGACGCAGCACGTGACCGACTCGGTGCAGGGGCTGGCTGAGGTCGTCGGCTACGGTCGCGGTGCCGAGCGGCTGGCTCAGATGAAGGAGCTGGACGAGGCCGTCGTCGACGCGGGGCGCGCCGCAGCCGTGTGGGCCGGCCTGCGTCGCTTCGCCGTGCAGGTCCTTGTCCTGGCCGGCCCGGTGGCCGTCCTCGCCGTCGGGGCGCCCGCCGTCGAGCGGGGCACGCTGACGGCGGCGGCGCTCGCCGCCAGCGCCGCCGCGGTCCTGCGTCTGACGGAGACGGTGCGCGGCGTCGAGGAGTTCGCCGCCTCCCTCAACGCCTCCTTCGCCTCGGCCGAGCGGGTGCACGAGGTCGTTCACGCCCCCGTCGAGGTGCCCGACGGCGACGTCGAGCTGGCGGCCGCCGACGCCCACACCATCGCCTGGCAGGACGTGTCCTACACCTACCCCGGCAGCCGCGGGCAGGCGCTCGAGCGGGTGTCCCTCGTCGCGGAGGCGGGCCGGTGGACCTGCCTTGTGGGGGTCTCGGGCTCCGGCAAGACGACGCTGGCGCACCTGGCCCTGCGCTTCGACGACCCGACGGCTGGGCGGGTGAGGGTGGACGGAGTGGACCTGCGCGAGGTCAGCGCCGACTCCCTGCGCCGCGAGGTCGCCCTCGTGTCGCAGAAGGCCCACCTGTTCCGGGCCTCGGTGGCGGACAACGTGCGCCTGGCCCGCCCACAGGCCACCCAGGAGGAGGTGGAGGAGGCCTGCCGCGCCGCCGGAGTCCACGACGAGGTCCTCGCCATGGAGTCCGGCTACGAGACGCTCATCGGCGAGCGGGGTGCCTCCGTCTCCGGTGGTCAGCGCCAGCGGCTCTCGCTCGCACGTGCCCTGCTGGCACGCCCCGGTGTGCTCGTGCTCGACGAGTTCACCAGCCACCTCGACCCCGCACTCGAGGGGCGCGTGCGCGAGGCGGTGCGCGAGCGCCTGTCCGGGGTGACGGTCGTCGAGATCACCCACCGCCTGGCCTGTGTGGGAGAGGCCGACCATGTCGTCGTCCTCGACTCGGGGCGGGTGGTGCAGGAGGGGGCTCCCGCCGAGCTGCTGGCCGTGGACGGGCCGCTGCGCCGCCTGCGTGAGCGTGAGCGCGGCTGAGGTCGGGGGCCGAGGTCGGGTGCGGGCTGGAGCGGATGAGTTGTCCACAGGGTGGTGGGTGGTGGTGGCGGTCGGGAGGGCGTGGCGGTTAGCCTCTCTGTGACGGAGGTCCCTCTCCGGTTGGTTCCCTGGGGCTGGTGGGTGATGGTGCCTGCTGGTGGCCCGGGGGTGTGTTCCTGTTGTCCCTATCCCTGGTGGTGAGTGAAGCCCATGAGCCTTCTGACACGACGGCACGATCCCGACGAGTACGACGGCCACAACGCCCGCGACGTCGTCGACGACGGTGACGGTGTTCTTGACGAGGGCGTTGACGGCGTCGGTGACAGCGCTGAGGACGCTGAGGATGGGGATGGTGGGTGGTGGATCTTCAATTGCTCGCGGCGTGAGGTGGTCGAGCTCCTCGTCGTGACGGTGGTGATCGTGGTGGTCAGCGCGGCGCTGGGCACGGGCTTGTACCAGCTGTTCGGGCGCCCCGACCGTGAGGAGTGGGCGCGTCCGGGCGAGACCTCCCCGGCGGTCGCTCACTCGCACCAGGCCCAGGAAAGCGCCAGCGCCTCACCCACCGCCTCGCTGTCTGCGGAGGAGCAGGCCCTGCGTGACGCGGCGTTGAGCACCCCCAAGCCCGAGCGGCCCGCGGGTATGGACCAGAACACGCCTGATGCGGCGATCGTGGTCGCTGAGTACTTCATGTCGCTGTACTCCTATGTGTACGCGACCGGGGACCTGAGCGACTGGCAGGCCATGAGCGACCCGGACTGCGGATTCTGCAACAACGTCATCACCAAGGTAACCGAGTTGCACGATGCAGGCGGGTGGGCAGACCCGACTCCGCAGGATGTGGTCGCCGAGACCTACGGTGTGGCGGACCATGACCCCAACGTGTGGGTAGTCACCTTCCACGTAACACACGGGACCGGAGTCACGCACGACGGCTCGGGAGGCACGAGCCCCGTCAAGGCCGAGGACCTCACCTTTGCGCTCCAGATGCGCTGGACAGGACAGACATGGATCGTTGAGGAAGGAGAGTCACGATGAGAAGTTCACGGTGGTCGGCCGTCCCGGTCGTGCTCGTCCTGCTCCTGTCCACCAACTACCCCGGCCCCGCACCGGCGCCCCTCAACACCACCGAAGAGCAGAACGAGTTTTCCGCTAGCAGTGAGGGCAGCTCTGTTACGGCCAGTTCGACAATGCGGGCGGTGCTGGGTCCTGAGGGTTCTGGTGCTGGTGGTTCCGGTGGTGTTGGTGGGTCTGTGTCTGGTGGTGGTGGGGTGCCGGTGTGTGGGGTGACGGGGGTG
>CALEXZ010000145.1 GCA_937926195.1 uncultured Actinomyces sp. | reverse complement strand
GGAAGACGACGACGAGGTCGCGCGGGGACTCGCGGCGCACGCTGCGCACGTAGGACACGATCGGCCTGGTGATGTCACGGAAGGGCGAGTCCAGGATCGTCAGGGCGACCGGCAGCTCCGCCTCCTCCCAGGCGTCCAGCAGCCGCTCGGCGCCGCCGTCGCCCGTGTCGACGGTGACCGCCTCGATGGAGGTCGGGTGGGTCGACTGGGCGTAGGTCAGGGCCCTGAGCGTCGGCTGGTGCATCCGCGAGGCCAGGACGATAGCGTGCACGTGGGCGGGCAGGACGCGCGCGTCGTGGAGGTCGGCCACGGCGATCTCCTGGGCCACCCGCTGGTAGTGGCGCCGGATGGCGGTCATGACGAGGTAGATGAGGGCCATGATCGTCAGCGTGATCCAGGCGCCGCGCGTGAGCTTGGTGGCGAGCACGATGACGAGCACGAGGCCGGTGCCGGCCATGCCGACGACGTTGACGGCGCGCGAGCGGCGCATACGGGCCCGCACGCGCACGTCGGTGGCGGTGGTGAGCTCACGGGTCCAGTGGCGCACCATGCCGACCTGGGACAGCGTGAAGGAGATGAACACGCCGACGATGTAGAGCTGGATGAGGCGGTTGGTGCTCGCACCGAAGCCGACGATGAAGGCGGTCGCCCCCAGCCACAGGACGATGATGCCGTTGGAGTAGGCCAGGCGGTCGCCGCGCTGGGAGAGCTGGCGCGGCAGGAACTCGTCGCGCGCCAGGACGCTGGCGAGCACCGGGAAGCCGTTGAAGGCCGTGTTGGCCGCCAGCACGAGGATGAGGCCGGTGACGGCGGTGACGAGGTAGAACATCGGCGGGAAGCCGGCGAAGACGGTGGCGGCGATCTGGCCGATCACCGGGTCCTGGTGGTAGCCCTTGCCCAGCGGGACGCCGTCGCTGAGCAGTCCTGTGGCCGGGTCCTCGACCATGTGCACACCGGTGGCTCCGGCCAGGTGGACGATGCTCAGCAGCATGGCCGCGGCGATGAGCCCCAGCAGCAGCAGGGTGGTGGCCGCGTTGCGGGACTTGGGCCGCTGGAAGGAGGGGACGCCGTTGGAGATCGCCTCGACCCCGGTGAGGGCCGCGCAGCCGGAGGAGAAGGCCCGCAGGACGAGGAAGGCGCCCGCCAGGCCCGTCAGCCCGTTGTCCCAGCCGTCGTCGGCGAGCACCTCGTAGGCGGCGCTGGGTGCCTGCCCGAGCGTCCCAGTGACCTCCTGGACGAGCCCGGTCACGGCCATGGCCCCGATGGCCGCCATGTACAGGTACGTGGGGACGGCGAAGGCGCCCCCGGACTCGCGTGAACCGCGCAGGTTGAGCAGGGCAAGGACGGTGACGACGCCGACGGCGACCTCGACCTTGTAGGGGGCGAGCGCGGGCACGGCGGCCGCGAGGTAGCCGCTGCCGGAGGACACGGAGACGGCCACGGTGAGCACGTAGTCGACGAGCAGGGAGGAGGCGACGAGCAGTCCCGCCCTGGGGCCCAGGTTGGTGGTGACGACCTCGTAGTCGCCGCCGCCAGAGGGGTAGGCGTGGACCGTCTGGCGGTAGGAGGCGACGACGACGAGGAGGACGGCGACGACGGCCAGAGCGATCCACGGCGACAGAGCGGTGGCGGCCACCCCGGCGACGGCGAGGGTGACAAGCACCTCGTCGGGGGCGTACCCGACCGAGGACAGGGCATCGGAAGCGAAGACCGGAAGGGCGATCCGCTTGGGCAGAAGGGTCTCTCCCAGGGCCTGGCTGGGGACCGGGCGCCCGACGAGGAGCCGTTTGAGGCGGTCGGCGAAGTCACGCACGGTGAAGGAGCCTACGTCCGTCCTCCGTCTGGGGCCATACGGGGAGTACCGTTCCGCTCGTGCACTTCGTCATCATGGGCTGCGGACGGGTGGGGGCCACCCTGGCCACCCAGCTGGACCGCAGGGGCCACTCGGTGGCCGTCATCGACCAGAACCCGGACGCCTTCAGGCGTCTGCCCTCGGAGTTCCAGGGCCGCAAGGTCAAGGGGATCGGCTTCGACCGTGACGCCCTGGAGCAGGCCGGCATCGACGAGGCCTACGCCTTCGCCGCCGTGTCCAACGGGGACAACTCGAACATCATCGCGGCCCGGGTGGTGCGTGAGACCTTCGGGGTCGAGCACGTCGTCGCCCGTATCTATGACGCCCGCCGTGCGGACGTGTACGAGCGGCTCGGCATCCCGACGGTCGCCACCGTGCGGGAGACGGCGGAGCAGATGATGCGCCGTGTCCTTCCCGGCCTCATGGAGCGTGAGGCGGAGGACCCCTCGGGCACCCTCGCCCTCGTGCAGCCGGACGTGTGTGCGGCCTGGGTGGGCATGAGCGTGGCGTCCCTGGAGCAGCGCCTGCACGTGCGCGTGGCCTGGATCTCGCGCGCCTCCTCAGCGATCGTGCCGACGGCGTCGACGGTCCTGCAGGAGAACGACCGCCCCCACCTGGCCGTGGCCACCGACCGGCTGCCCGCGGTGCAGCGCGCCCTGTCCCGTCCCCCTGTGCAGGAGTACTGAGCCATGAAGATCCTCATCACCGGTGCCGGCTCCGTGGGCCGGTCCATCGCCCGCGAGCTCATCTCCCACGGCCACGAGGTCACGCTCGTGGACCGCTCCCCCGAGGCCATGCGTGTCGCCTCCGTGGCCGACGCCGACTGGCTGCTGGCGGACGCCTGCGACGTCGACGCCCTGGCCGAGGCGGGTGCGGGTGACGCGGACGTCATCGTGGCCGCCACCGGAGACGACAAGGCGAACCTCGTGGTCTCGCTGCTGGCGAAGACGGAGTTCGGGGTGCCCCGCACGGTCGCGCGGGTCAACAACCCGAAGAACGAGTGGCTCTTCGACGAGACCTGGGGCGTGGACGTGTCGGTGTCCACCCCGCGCATCATGACGGCTCTGGTGGAGGAGGCGGTGAGCGTCGGCGCACTCGTGTCGGTCTTCCGCTTCCACCAGTCGGGCGCCTTCATGCACGAGCTGACCCTGCCCGAGGACTCCCCGGTCATCGGTGAGCTCGTCAGCGAGGTCGAGCTGCCGCCGCACACGGTGCTGTCAGCGATCCTGCGCGACTACCGGCCGATCACGCCGGACGCGGACGAGCGCTTCGAGCGCGGCGACGAGCTGCTGTTCCTCACCGCGAAGGAGGGTGAGAGCGCCCTGGAGGAGATCCCGCTCATCTTCACCGCCCAGGACGAGCCGAGGCGCACGGCCGAGGACCCGGCGCCGACGCTCGGCTGAGTGTGAGTGAGACTGAGCGTGAGGCCGCCGGGCCGGTGCGGGCGGCCTCAGTGGCCTGAGCGGCCGCGTCTGCCGGTCAGCGGCGGGTGGGACGCACGAGCAGCCACACGAGCCCCAGGGTGACGGCGTACAGCGGCACCCCCAGCACGAGGCGGGCCACGCCCAGGACGCTGACGGCGCTCTCGCCGGCGAGGTAGAGCGGCGTCTCGACGGCCAGGCGCACGGCCGGCATCGCGGCGAGCACGAGGGTGCCCAGCACGTAGCGGCGGCGGTCCGCTGCCCGGTCGGGGTCCGTGCGCCAGGCGGACCAGGCGGCCTGCGGCGCGTCCTCGGCCTCAGGTGCGTCCGGGGCGGACGGGGCGCTCGCCTCCTCCTCATGCTGTTCCCGCGGCTCCTCGGGGTCGGCCTGGGCGGCAGCGGAGGCGTGCCAGAGCTCCATGAGCACGCCCACCAGCGGCCAGCGCACAGCGAGGGAGCCGAGGCAGCCCACCAGCCACACCGAGTTGATGAGCAGGCCGGTGGCGTAGAAGTCCGCCGCCTCGCCGCTGCGCCACGCCCACACGGCGCTGATGAGCGCGACGGCGGCGCCGCCCAGGACCTGGGTGAGCTGCTGGCGCTGGACCAGGCGCGCCACCATGGCGAGCGCGCTCAGGGCGAGTGAGGCCGCCACGGCGGTGACCAGCGCCGTCGGCCGGATCGCCATGATGATGACGAAGACGAGGGTCGGAAGGACGGACTCGGCCATGCCCCGCCAGCCGCCCACCGCGCTCGCGGCGTCGAAGCGCTCGGCGTCGATCGCGCCCAGGCCGGTGCGGGTGGAGGCTCCCGCGCCGTCGGCCGCACCGCCGTCAGCGACGGCGCCTGCCGTCCCGGCGCCGCCGTGCGCGGTGCCGCTCCTGCCTGCGTCGTTCACCGGACCTCCTCCAGCAGCTCGTAGGCGGGGTTGTAGATCGTCGGGCGGGTGCGCCCGGCGGCGACGACGCCCTCGGCCCGCAGGCGGGTGCCGGGGCGGATCCCTGAGATGGTGCGCCGACCGATCCACACGAGGTCGATGCTGCCGGTGCCGTCGTAGAGCTGGCCGGTAAGCACCGGCTTGGCGGTGGCGGGTCCGTAGGTGACGGCCTTGAGGACTCCCGAGACGGTGGTGCGGGCACGCGGGACGACCTCGCCGATGGGGGTAGTGCCCAGGCGGGCGGCAGAGCGCGCCTCGTCGGCGGCGTCGATCTGCTCACGGCTGGAGACCAGCGCGCTCAGCGCCTCACGCAGCCGCTCACTCAGGCTCATCGGACCTCGGCGATGGTCGGACCGGGCCGAAGCGGGTCAAGGCCGGGCAGGTCCTCGGCCTCGGGGGCGGGGGCTGTGCCGGGGGCGTGCAGGGGCAGGAGCTCACGGGGTGGGCGGGCCTCGCCGTCGCGCACGACGACGACGTCGTCGAAGACCTCCCGCAGGGCGGTGGCGGCGTCCTCGTCCGTGGCGGCACGCCCCTGCATGACGCCGCGCAGGAACCAGCGGGGGCCGTCGACGCCGATGAAGCGCGAGGGGACGGTCATCCGCGCGCCCTCGGGGGTGCGTACCGGCACCTGGGCCAGCAGCTCGGTGCCGTGGGGGCCGTCGATGACCTTGAGGACCGCCTTGGCGCGCGTGAGCTCGGCGGTGATGTCGGCGCGCAGGTCCTCCCAGATGCCCGCGGTGCGCGGGGCCGCGAAGGCCCGCAACTCCAGCGTGGAGCCGCCCAGGACGAGCACGACGGCCGCGGCAGCGCCCCCGTCACGGGGCGCGTCCATGCGCATCTGCATGCCGTCGACGGCGGGCACGCGCAGGGACCCCAGGTCGATGCGGGGGGTGTCGGGCGCGTCCGCCACGTCCCAGGGGCCGGTGGTGGCCCCAGCATCCGGCCGGGTGGTCTCCTGGTCCGTGTCATCCGTGTCGGCGGCACGCACCTCGGCGCGTCGGCGGGAGAACAGTCCCATGGGAGCTCCTCTGGTGAGTCCGGCGTCGCCGGCTACGGGTCGTGGTCGTCGGGGTGCGGGGCTGCGACGCGCCCCGTGGGCGCGCCGCCTGGGCGGTGGCTCAGCCGGCGCAGTCGGTGCACACCGGCTGGCCGGTGGCGTCGTCGACGTACGCGAGCTGGCTGCGGTGGTGGACGAGGAAGCACTCAGAGCAGGTGAACTCGTCCTCAAGCTGGGGCACGACGTGGACGCTCAGCTCCTCGCGGGACAGGTCCGCGCCCGGGAGCTCGAAGCCCTCGGCGACCTCGTTCTCGTCCTCCTCGATGGCCTCCGAGGAGTGGTCCTTCTGCCGGGCGGTGAGCTCCTCGATCGAATCGGCTTCGGGCTCGTCGTCGTTCTTGCGCGGGGCGTCGTAGTCGGTAGCCATGGCTTGTGACTCTCTCCTCGTGGACGGCGGTCTGCGGATCGGGCGGTAAGGAACCGCCAGGGTTCCGACCCGCCCGCGAGGACGAGTGGGACCGCCCAGGTGGGCAGGGCACGCGCACAATAGCACCACTGCAGCGGCGCGGGAACACCCTGCTGTGGGTAGTGCTGACCGCTCATCACACGGCTCACCGGGCCCGCCTCCCCGTATGCGGACGCACAAGGTGGCAGTCTGGACGCGCACGCCGTCGGCCGGTCCGGGGCGTGCGGGACCGCTGAAGGGTACTGAGGAGGCCGACACCATGATCAAGCTTGAGCTGCTGGGCGCCGACGGCGACCGCGTCGTCATGACGGACAACGACGGCCAGCGCTACTCGATCATCGTGGACGACGCCCTGCGCGCCGCTGTGCGCCGTGCCCGCCCGGCGGCCCTCGCCCCGGTACCCGAGTCCCCCGCCCCCGGGGCCGCTGTGCGTCCGCGGGACCTGCAAGCGCTCATGCGCGCGGGCGCCTCCGCCGAGGAGGTGGCCCAGGCGGCCGGGCTGGACGTCGAGCACGTGCGTCGTTTCGAGGGGCCTGTCATCGCTGAGCGCACCTGGGCGGTGTCGCAGGCTCAGGCGTGCCGCATCGGCTGGGAGAAGGACTCCCCCGTGCTCGGCGAGCTCGTCGTCGACCGTCTGGCCACGCGCGGCGTGGAGCCCTCCAGCCTCCAGTGGGACGCGCTGCGCGAGGGCCGTGAGCCGTGGCAGGTCGTCCTCACCTTCGTCCAGAGCGCGCAGGAGAAGCAGGCCCGCTGGGAGCTCGACCTCAACGCGCACACGGTGGCGGCGATGGATGACGAGTCGCGTTGGCTGACGGAGGCGGCCTCCGCCCCGCCCCTGGCGGAGGTCTTCGACCAGGACTCGACGGCGGTGCGTGCCACCGCCCGCCCCCGCACGGTGGCGCAGCCACCGGCCTTCGAGGAGCCGGGAGACGCACCGGCGGACAGCGCCACCTCCCCTGAGGCGTCCGAGGCCGGGGCCACCAGCCCGCAGGAGGTCGCCGAGCCGAGCGACCTGGAGCGCAGCGGTACCGCGGCCTCGCCGACAGAGGCGCTGCTGGCGGACCTGGCCCTGAGCCGTGGACGGCGTGCTGAGGCGGTCTCCCCCTGGGACGAGGAGGAGGGCGACCCGCAGGCTCCGATCACCTCGCCCTACGGTCAGGCCCAGGTCGTGCCCATGCGGGACCGGCGTCGGCCTTTCCCGGGTAACCATCCTGCGGGCTCTCGTCGTGGCCGCGCCTCCGCGCCCTCGGCGGCCTCGGCGGCCGTGTCCCCCGGGTCCGCGTCCTCGCAGGACCTGCCGTCAAGCGACGAGGACCGTGCGACCCAGGACGCGCTGCCGGACATGCCCGCGGCGCCTGAGGCCCGTCCGAAGCGGCGTACGCGCCGTTCCGTGCCCTCCTGGGACGAGATCGTCTTCGGCTCCAAGCCCGAGTGACGGTGGCCCGCCTGCCGGGTGCCCGACGTCGGTACGGCCTCGACGTCGGCTCATCCCCGACGTCGGCTCTGCTCAGGTGCGGGTGATGAGCAGGGGGATGGTGGTCTCCTGCGGGGTCAGTGACCCGTGCACGCCGGGCATGGCGATGGCCGCGGGCGCGTGCACGCGCGGGTCGACGAGCACCCAGGTGTCTGCCATGGCGACGAGGACGTCGCCGACGACGGTGCGGGCGCGTTCGCTGAGCGGCCCGAGCAGGTCTGTGGCCTGCTCGCGGGTGCCGACCCACAGGGCCTTGTCCCCCAGGTGCTCGTGCCAGCGTCCGGCGACCTCGGCCGCGACGGCGGGGTCGGCCCCGCTCACGTGCAGGTGGGTGAAGCGCGGTTCCCCGGCGACCGCGACGATGTCACGCGCCAGCACCGGGTCCGCAGACAGGTCGATGCGGTGGTCGGCGTCGGTGTCGACCATGCCGTGGTCGGCCGTGAGGATGATCCGGGTGCCGCCCGGGACGCGGCGCACGAGCTCGGTGAGCACGGCGTCGAGCCGCTCGAGCTGGGTGAGCCACTGCTCTGAGCGCCAGCCGTGGACGTGTCCGGCGTGGTCGAGCTCGCCGACGTAGAGGTAGACCAGTGGCACGCCCTGGGCGAGGGCCCGCGCGGCCAGGGCGGGGCGGTCCTCCATCCGGTCGGCGCCCCGGTGCCGGGCGCCACGTAGGGCGGCCTCGGTCAGCCCGGAGCCGGCGAACCGGGCGGGCCCGATGGTCACGGCCAGCGGCACGCTCTGGCCGTCGGTGCGCCGGGGGCGGTCGGGGTCGCGTTCCAGCCGCTCGAAGAGGGTGGGGACGTCCTGCCAGGAGCGGGGGTCGATGCCGTGCCCCTCCCAGCTGATGAGGCTGAGCTGGTCGGTGTGGGCGGGCTCGCGCTCGCGCAGCTGCGTCCGTTCGAGCTGGGGGCTGAGGACGCTGTAGCCGACCATCCCGGTGACGCCCGGCAGGGCACCGGTTCCCAGTGTCGTCAGTGCGGCGGCCGTGGTGGAGGGCAGGCAGGTGCGTGCCTCGGGGCCGGACGCGGAGGTGTTGTTCTCGGCCTGTGAGAGCCACAAGCGCAGCATCGGGGCGTGGCCCTTGCGCGCGCGCAGGTTCTCCAGGCCGAGGCCGTCGACGAGGACGACGACGGTACGGGGGGTGCCCGTGCTCTCGGGTGCGATCCCCCAGGCGGTGGCGGCCTCGACCGCCTCTGCCTCGGTGAGGGTACCGGGGACCGTGCAGTCACGCAGGCGCAAGCCTGCGGCGATGGCCGCCGCCCCCAGGACCTGGCGCAGGTGGGGTGAGGTGCGTGTGCTCATGCGAGCCCCTGGGTGTGCAGGGAGGAGAAGGCTGTGGCGCGTGAGAGGGCGGTGGCGAAGGCCTCGGCGCGGGCCAGGGCGACGTCGCCCTCGACCCCCAGGGCGACGCGCACGACGATGTCGTCGGGCACGGACACGCCGGTGAGGCCGTGGTCCGCCCGGCAGTCGGGGTCCGAGCAGGTGGCGGGCTCCAGGTCGAGACGACGCACGGCGCCCCAGGAGACGGCGATCGTCATCTCGGTGAGCCGGCCGCCGTCGGCCGCCGGCATGCTCACGCCGTGGGTGAGGGCCACGGAGGAGATCCGCCCCACGGGCACGGCCTCGCTCGTGGCGACGGCCGCGGGGACGCCGTCCTCACGCACGGCGTCGTCGACGTGGATGATGAGCAGCCGCCCGGGCGTGAGCGCCAGGACCGTGAGGTGGCGGTGGACGGCCTCGTCGAAGGTCGTCTCCGCCTGGACGAGGCTCGCGACGGGCTCCTCACCGGCGAGGGCGGTGCGCAGCGTGCCGAGCACAAGCTCGGGGTAGTAGCCGGCGCGCGTGACCTCGGCGGTCAGGGTCGTCATCTCGGGCTGGGTCATACGAGCGATCATGCCACCCATCCCCGACACGAACGCGCTCACGGACGGCGGCTACGGGCACGGGGCCGCCCGACGGTCGTCACCACCCGTTCTGCTGCGTCCAGGACTCAAGCAGCTGTCTCGCTCGCTGTGCCAGAACCGTGTCCCTGAGCTTGAGAGAGCCCAGGTCCGCAAGCAGGCGGCGAAGGTCCGCAACGGCCTCCGTTCGTCGGCCGAGGCGGTAGCGCACAACAGCCAGGTCTGACCGGACGGTCAGGGAGTGGGGGTGTCCGGGGCCAAGAACCCGCAGCGTCTCACCCAGCAGCACCTGGTACACGCCCACGGCCCGCTCCAGGTCACCGGACTCAGTCACCGTCTCGGCCAGGTACGCCTGAGAGCCCAGCGTGCGCCAGTGATCGGCACCGAGAAGCCGCGCGCACTCCCCGACCAGCACCTCGTACAGGCCCACAGCCCGCTCCAGGTCTCCCGTCTGCCGCACCGCCGACGCGAGGTCGCTCCGGGCATCCAGGGTCTGGGGGTGGTCCGGGCCAAGCAGCCGTACCTGCTCCTGGAGCAGCGCCTCGTACAGGCCCACGGCCCGCGCCGGGTCGCCGGACTGGCGCACCGCCGAGGCGAGGTTCGCCCGGGTGATGAGGGTGCGGGGGTGGTCCGCCCCCAGGACACGCACCAGGTCCTCCAGCAAGGACGTGAACAGGGAGGCTGCCCGCGCCGGGTCTCCGACCGCACCAACGACCAAGGCGAGGTTGTTGCGGGTAGCCAGGGCGTCAGCATGGTCCGCTCCCAGGACCCGCACCAGCTCCTCCAGCAGCACCTCGTACAGGCCCACGGCCCGGACCAGGTCACCAGACTCCTTGACCGTTCTCGCCAGGCCGGCACGGGCTGACAAGGTGTCGGGGTGGTCCGCGCCGGCACGCGCAGCGTGTCCTCCAGCAGCCTCTCGAACAGGGGGACCGCCCGAGCCGGGTCACCGGACTTCTGCACCGTCCACGCCTGTTCAGCCTGCGCTGCCAGAGCACCGGACTGTTCAGCTCCTGACGCGCGCCCTCGTTCCCCTCAACATCATCACGGTCGGGCCGGCCGACTTGGCCTCTCTGGCCGTCGAGGCGACCATAGCCTGTGCTCCTGCACCCGGCGCTGGGGACTGCTTCCCCTCACGGTGCCGGGTGCCTCGTCCCAGCGCCCGCCAGCTATCGGCGTCAGTTCTCCTGCGTCCATTCGTCGAGCAGCCTGCCCACACGCCCCGCAAGAGCCTCGTGCGACTCCGGCGAGGACCGCAGGTCCGCAAGCAGAGAGCGCAGGTCCTCGACGGCCTGCGACCGCTGACCGAGACGGTAACGGGAGACGGCGAGGTTGGCCCGGGTTGCCAGGGTGTCGGGGTGCTCAGGCCCCAGAACACGCCGCATCTCATCCAGCAGTGTCATGAGAAGGCCGACGGCACGCCCCGGGTCACCCGCCTGCCTCACCGCCGAGGCAAGGTTGCCCCGGGTGGACAGAACGTGGGGATGATCAGGACCGAGCACCCGCACCTGGTCCTCCACAAGCGCCTCGAACAGACCCACGGCACGCCCCGGGTCACCCGCCTGCCTCACCGCCGAGGCAAGGTTGCCCCGGGTGGACAGAACGTGGGGATGATCAGGACCGAGCACCCGCACCTGGTCCTCCACAAGCGCCTCGAACAGACCCACGGCACGCCCCGGGTCACCCGCCTGCCTCACCGCCGAGGCAAGGTTGTTACGCGTGGCCAGGGTGTCGGGATCATCTGGGCCGAGTACCCGCGACCGGTCCTCCAGCAACGCCTCGAACAGGTCCGCAGCGCGAGCCGGGTCTCCAGCCTTCAGTACCGCCAAAGCGAGGTTGTGACGGGTAGACAGGGCACCAGGATGGTGAGGCCCCAGAACCCGCACCTGTTCCTCCAGCAGCAGCCCGAACAGCTCCGCGGCCCGGGAGGGATGTCCGGCCTCCAGCGCTGCCGCGGCAAGGTTGGCCCTGGTCAGCAGGGTGTGGGGGTGATCGGGGCCCAGGACCCGGACCTGATCCTCAAGAAGCGACTCGAACAAGCGACACGCCTGCCCGGACTCTCCTGCCTCCAACACTGCCGCGGCCAGGTTGCTCCTGGTGGCTAAGGTTCCGAGGTGGTCTGCGCCCTGCACCCGCAACCGGTCCTCCAGCAGCACCTCAGACATACCGATGGCACGAACCGGGTCACCGGCCTGCCTCATCGTCAAAGCAAGATTGCCCCGGGTCGTCAGGGAATGAGGGTGATCAGGTCCCAGGACCCTGACCTGGTCCTCAAGCAAGGTCTCGAACAGGCTGACAGCCCGCTCAAGATCACCGGCCTGCCTCACCGCCGAGGCGAGGTTGCCCCGGGCAGCCAGGGTGTCGGGGTGGTCGGGCCCCAGCACCCGCACCTGCTCGGCAACCAGCACCTCGAACAGGTCGGCGGCCCGCCTCGCATCACCGGTGTCCAGCACCGTGCAGGCAAGGTTGCCCCGGGTCGCCAGGACATCGGGATGGTCGGGCCCCAGCACCCGCACCTGCTCCTGAAGCAGTGCCTCGAACAAACCCGCCGCTCGCGCAGGGTCGCCTGCCTCAAGCACGGCCCAAGCGAGATGATCCCTCGTATCCAGGACACCGGGGTGGTCGGGCCCCAGCACCCGCGTCTGTTCCTCCAGCAGCACTCCGAGTACGTCCGCCGCCTGCGCCGGTTTTCCGGATTCCATCAACGCCCACGCGAGGTTGTTCCGGGTACTCAGGGTGCCGGGATCGTCAGCGCCTTGTATCCGCAACCGGTCTTCCAACAGGTCCTCGAACAGAACCACGGCTTGCCCAGGGTGTCCGTTCTCCATGACAGTCAGCGCGAGGTTGTTCCGGGTAACTAGGGTGTGGAGGTGGCCAGGTCCAAGAACCCGACGCTGGTCCTCAAGCAGACACTCGAATAGGCCCTCGGCACGAACCGGGTCGCCGGCCTGCCTCACCGCCGTTGCGTGGTGAGATCGAAAGATCAGGGTATGGAGGTGATCCTTCCCCTGTTCCTGCACCATGTCGTCAAGGAGATCCTCCAACATCTTCGCCGCCTGCGTGGGAGCACCTGCCTCGATCAGCGCCCAGGCGTAGTCTCCCTGGGCGATCAAGGTGTCGGGGTGGTGTGCCCCTAGCAACCGGACGGACTCCCCGCTCACTAACCCGAAAAGGTCAACGGCCCGGCCTGGGTCGCCAGCCTCCATCACGGCACGTGCGAGGTGGCCCCTTGTCTCCAAGACATCGGGGTGGTCCGGACCCAGCACCCGCAGCCGGTCCGCCAACAGCGAATCGAAAAGGAACGAAGCCCGCTCGGGGTCACCGGCCTCCAGCACCGCCAGCGCCTGTTCGTTCCGGGTGGCAAAGGCATCAGACTGATCAGTACCCGACACGTGTCCTCACTCCTTCAACAGCATCTCGATCAGGCCAGCGGACCGCACCGGATAGCCTGGACATTCTCGCCCTCGCCGACGACGTGACCATAACTCGCGTCCCCGGCACCGGGTATCTCATCCCAGCACCCGCCAGCCGTTGGTATCAGTCCTTCTGCGTCCATTTGTTAAGCAGCTGGCTCACACTCCCCACAAGAGCCGCGTTCGGCTCCGGCAAGGACCGCAGGTCCGTAAGCAGGGACCGCAGGTCCTCGACAGCCTGCGACCGCTGACCGAGACGGTAACGGGCGACGGCGAGATTCGCGCGAGTGTCCAGGGTGTGGGGGTGTTCCGCACCCAGCACCCGTTTCCGATCCTCCAGCAGCGCCTCGAACAGGCCCACCGCCCGTCCCGGGTCACCAGCCTGGGCCACCGCCGACGCCAGGTTGCCCCGGGTGGTCAGGGTGTCGGGGTGGTCCGCACCCAGCACCCGCACCAGGTCCTCCAGCAACTCCTTGAACAGCTTCGCTGCCCGTCCCGGGGCACCAGCCTGGGCCACCGCCAACGCCAGGTTGCCACGGGCGATAAGCGTAGACGGGTGGTCCGCACCCAGCACCCGTTTCTGATCCTCCAGCAGCGCCTCGCACAGGCCCACCGCCCGTCCCGGGTCACCAGCCTCCCGCACCGCCAACGCCAGGTTGCCACGGGTGGTCAGGGTGTCGGGGTGGTCCGCACCCAGCACCCGTTTCCGATCCTCCAGCAGCGCCTCGCACAGGCCCACCGCCCGTCCCGGGTCACCAGCCTC
>CALEXZ010000144.1 GCA_937926195.1 uncultured Actinomyces sp. | reverse complement strand
CCATGCGCGCCAAGGGCATCTCCGACCGTCACTTCTCGCGCGCCAACGACCGCCGTCGCGGCGGCTTCGTCGAGGCCGAGGGCGGCGGCACGGTCATCCTGGCCCGCGCCTCGGTGGCCCAGCAGATGGGTCTGCCGGTGGCCGGTGTGCTCGGCTTCGTCTCCTCCTACGCCGACGGCGCCCACACCTCCATCCCGGCCCCCGGCCTGGGAGCCCTCGGTTCGGGCCGCGGCGGCGCGAGCTCGAGGCTGGCGCGCGCGCTGCGCTCGCTGGGCGTCGAGGCCGACGACATCGCCGTCGTGTCCAAGCACGACACCTCCACCAACGCCAACGACCCCAACGAGTCCGAGCTGCACACGCGCCTGGCCCGGGCCCTGGGCCGCAGCGAGGGCAACCCGCTGGTGGCGATCTCGCAGAAGTCGGTGACCGGCCACGCCAAGGGTGGTGCCGCGCTCTTCCAGATCGCGGGCCTCACCGAGGTCCTGGCCACGGGCGTCGCGCCCGGCAACGCCAGCCTCGACGTCGTCGACGCGCCGCTGGCCAAGGACGCCTTCTGGGTGTGGCCGCGCACGCCGATCTCGCTGCCCACGCGCGGCGGCGTGGTGCGCGCCGGACTGCTCACGAGCCTGGGCTTCGGTCACGTCTCCGGGCTCATCGCGGTGGTCCACCCCGGTGCCTTCGAGGCGGCGCTGCGTCAGGCCGGAGGCCAGGAGGCAGTGGAGGCGTGGCTCGCCTCGGCCAACCGTCGCCTGGCGGAGGGCTCGCGCCGTCGCCGGGCGGGCATGATCGGCCGCGCCTCGCTCTACGAGCCGGTCGAGGGCCGTCGCCTGGGTGAGAAGGGCCCGCGTCGTGACCCGCACGAGGTCGAGGCGGCCATGCTGCTCGACCCGGCGGCCCGCCTGGGTGCCGACGGCATCTTCCACACCGGCCTGTGAGCCTCACACGGCGGTGAGCCGCGCTGAGGGCTGAGACGGGCGGGGCCCGGACCGAGGAACGACTCGGCCCGGGCCCCGCCCGCGTATGCGGCACGAGTGTGCTGCTCGTGCTAGTCCTGTACCCAGGGCCCCGGTGCCCACGAAGCCCGACACCAAGGAGACGCCATGAGTGAGCCCCACCTGCCCGAGGTGCCCGTGCCGCCGGGACCGGGCGTGCTGGGCGTCGGCACGGACCTGGTGCACGTGCCCGCCTTCGCCCACCAGCTGACGATCCCGGGCACGGTCTTCGCCGAGCGGGCCTTCACCGCCCGCGAGCTGCGTGAGGTGCGGCGGCGGGCGGACGCCACCGGCTCCCTCCAGGCCGAGCACCTGGCCGCCAGGTGGGCCGCCAAGGAGGCCCTCGTCAAGGCCTGGTCACAGGCCGCCAACACGCTCGCCGGCACGGCGGTGCCCCCGTCCCTGAGCCCCGAGAGCCTCGACTGGCGGGATATCGAGGTCGTCACCGACCGCTGGGGCCGCCCGCAGCTGCGCCTGGCGGGCGCTGTGAGGGACGCCGTCGAGCAGGCGCTGGGACGGGGCAGCGCCCAGACGCGCTGCTGGCCCGTGTCCCTCACCCACGACGACGACTGGGCCGCCGCCGTCGTCCTGTGCACCCGGTGGCAGGCGCAGCCCCTCGTCGGCTAGGACGGTGACCGGTAGGGTCGTCTCGCAGCGCCGACAGGGCCGTCGGCGCGCCTCGGGCCCGCGCCCGGCAGGACCTCACAGGAGAAGCCACATGGACCACACGAGCACCCAGGACGCGATCACCGGCCTTCTTCGCCGCGTCCCCACCGGGATCTTCCTCAACGGTGAGTTCACCGAGTCCTCCTCCGGTGAGCGCTTCGAGGTCCTCAACCCGGCCACGGGCCAGGTGCTCACCACCGTCGCCAGCGCCACCCCCGCCGACGCCACCATTGCCATGGACCAGGCGGCCGCCGCCCAGGAGACCTGGCAGTTCACCTCCCCGCGCCAGCGGGCCGACATCCTGCACCGCGCCTACGAGCTGGCCACCACCACCTACCGCGAGGACCTCGCCCTGCTCATGACCCTGGAGATGGGCAAGCCGCTGGCGCAGGCCCACGCCGAGGTCACCTACGGGGCGGAGTTCCTGCGCTGGTTCGCCCAGGAGGCCGTGCGCGTGCGCGGCGACTACTTCCGCCTGCCCGAGGGCCACCTCCAGGCCCTCGTCGTGCGCCGCCCCGTCGGCCCCTGCCTGCTCATCACCCCCTGGAACTTCCCCCTGGCCATGGCCACCCGCAAGGCCGGTCCGGCCTTTGCCGCCGGGAACGTCGCCATCCTCAAGCCCTCGAAGGACACCCCGCTCACCGCCCTGCTCTTCGCCAGGATCATGGCCGAGGCCGGGCTGCCCGCCGGGGTGCTCTCCGTCCTGCCCACCGCGCACAGCCGCGAGCTCACCGGCCCGATCATCCAGGACCCGCGCCTGCGCAAGCTGTCCTTCACGGGCTCCACCCCGGTGGGCCGGGCCCTGCTGAAGGAGGCCGCCTCCACCGTGCTGCGCACCTCCATGGAGCTGGGCGGCAACGCCCCCTTCATCGTCTTCGAGGACGCCGACCTCGACGCGGCCGTCGAGGCGGCCGTCACCACCAAGATGCGCAACATGGGCCAGGCCTGCAACGCCGCCGACCACTTCCTCGTCCACCACAGCGTCTGCGAGGACTTCGCCGACCGCCTGGCGCGGGCCCTGGGCGCGCAGCGGGTCGGTGACGGCACCCAGGAGGGTGTCGAGGTCGGGCCGCTGGTCTCCGCCCGCCAGCGTGAGGCCGTCGCCGCCATGGTCGACGGCGCGCTCGCCACCGGCGCCCGGGCGCTGACCGGGGGCAGCGCCCCCGAGGGCCCCGGCTTCTTCTACCCGCCGACGGTCCTGGTTGACGTCGATGCGCGCGCCGACATCATCCGCGCGGAGATCTTCGGCCCCGTCGCCCCCGTCATCGCCTTCTCCACCGAGGAGGAGGCCATCGCCCTGGCCAACGACGACGCCGTCGGGCTCACCGCCTACGTGCACACCCGCGACATGGGGCGCATCATGCGCCTGGCCGAGCGCCTGGAGTTCGGGATGGTGGGTGTCAACTCGGCGACGATCTCCAACGTCGCCGCACCCTTCGGGGGTGTCAAGCAGTCCGGCCTGGGCCGCGAGGGCGGCAAGGAGGGCATCGAGGACTACCTCGAGACCGTCTACGTCGGCGTACCCACGCCCGACTTCCTGCCCTGAGAGGTCCTGTCCGTCACACCGTGGGACGGTCCCACCCACGGCGTCGGGGCCTCGTGGCCGACGGCGGCCGGAGCGTCCACGTGCTGGACGGGCGGCCGCGGCCTGGGGCCCTCGCCGAGGGGTCGGCTTATTCTTGGTGCTCCCCGAGCCCCAGGAGATCCCCATGACGGATACGACCTTCCAGGCCATCGCGATGATCATCTACTTCGTCGCGATGCTCGCCATCGGCTGGTGGGCCTACGGCCGCAACGACGACCTCGACGACTACATGCTCGCCGGGCGCGGCCTGGGACCCGTGGTCACCGCGCTGTCCGCCGGCGCCTCCGACATGTCCGGCTGGCTGCTCATGGGGCTGCCCGGAGCCCTCTACCTCACCGGTGTCGTCGAGGGGTGGATCGCCGTCGGACTGACCATCGGTGCGTGGCTCAACTGGAAGTACGTGGCGCCGCGCCTGCGCACCTACACGGAGGTGGCGAGCAACTCCATCACGGTGCCGTCCTTCCTCGACAACCGCCTGCACGACTCGCGCCACCTGCTGCGCTGGGCGAGCGGCCTCATCATCCTCGTCTTCTTCACCTTCTACGTCTCCAGCGGCATGGTCTCGGGCGGGACCTTCTTCGAGTCCTCCTTCGGGATGGACTACCGCCTGGGGCTCACGCTCGTCGCCGGCATCACGGTCGTGTACACGCTCGTCGGCGGCTTCCTCGCCGTGTCCTACACGGACCTCGTCCAGGGGCTCATGATGGTCGCCGCGCTGCTGGCCGTGCCGATCGCCGGCGTCATCCACCTCGGGGGAGTGGGGGCCACCCTGGAGGCGGTCTCCGCCGTCGACCCCACCTACTGGGCGGTCGTCGGCCCCAGCACGTCGGTCGTCGGCATCGTCTCCGCCCTCGCCTGGGGGCTGGGCTACTTCGGCCAGCCGCACATCATCGTCCGTTTCATGGCGATGCGCTCGCCGCAGGAGGCCACGGCGGGCCGGCGCGTGGGCATCGGCTGGATGCTCTTCGCCTGCCTGGGTGCCGCGGGCACGGCCGTCATCGGCGTGGCCGTCTACCAGCGCGACGGCGGGGCCCTGTCCAACCCGGAGACCGTGTTCATCAGCCTCGGGCAGATGCTCTTCCACCCCTTCGTCGCGGGCTTCATGCTCGCCGCGATCCTCGCCGCCATCATGTCCACCGTCGCCAGCCAGCTGCTCGTGACCTCCTCAGCGGTCATCGAGGACCTCTACATGCAGGTCGCGCACCGGGAGGTCTCCCAGCGCCGGCTGGTGATGTACTCGCGCTTCTCCGTGCTCGTCATCGCCGTCGTGGCCGCCGCCATGGCCTGGACCCCCAATGACACGATCCTCGCGCTTGTGGCCTTCGCCTGGGCGGGCTTCGGCGCCTCCTTCGGCCCGACGGTGCTGCTGTCGCTGTACTGGAAGCGGCTGACGCCCGTCGGCGCCCTGGCCGGGATGGTCACGGGGGCCGTGGTCGTCATGGTGTGGGGCAACCTCGACGGCGGCGTCTTCGACCTGTACGAGATCCTGCCGGGCTTCGTCGCCAACCTCGTGGTGGCGCTCGCCGTCTCACGGGCCGGGACCGTGGACCCGCAGATCGCGGCCGAGTTCGACGAGGCCGTCGCCGTCGCCGAGGGCACGGCCTCCCTGGAGTACTGAGAGCGCTGACGGCGTCGGGACGATGGCATCGGTGTGGGCGGCCGACGGCGCCTGTCCGGCCTCACATGCCCAGCAGGACGCGGTAGATGCGCTCGTCCTCCTGAGAGAAGACGTTGAAGACGACCCGCAGGCCGGCGTCGTGGGTGTCGAGCCAGCCGCGCACGGTCTCGACGGCGGTCTCAGCGGCCTGGGGCCGCGGGTAGCCGAAGACGCCCGTGCTGATGCCGCAGATCGCGATGGTGCGCAGCCCGTTGTCGCGGGCGAGGTCGAGACAGCTCGTGTAGCAGGAGGCCAGCTGGCGGCGGTGCTCCTCGGTGGGGTGACCGGCCGCGACCGGGCCGACCGTGTGGATGACGTGGGTGCTCGGCAGGTTGTAGGCGGGCGTGATCCGCGCCGTGCCTGTGGGCTCCTGGGCGCCCTGCATCATACGGTCGCAGGCCATGCGCAGCTGTATGCCGGCGAAGGTGTGGATGGCGTTGTCGATGCACATGTGCCCGGGCACCCAGCAGCCGAGCATCTGACTGTTGGCCGCGTTGACGACGGCGTCGACGGCGAGGGTCGTGATGTCGCCGCGCCACAGCAGCAGGCGGCTGTCCCGGGGGCTCGCCAGCGCGTCGGCGACGGTGCTCACGCCCGCCTCCTCGATCATGCCGCGCAGCAGCTCGTCCTGCGCGGCGAGCAGGGACGGGTCGGCGGGTGCGGGCGGGCGCGTGTTGACCAGGGCGCGCAGCACGGTCCACAGCTCGTCGGCGCGCGTCGTCGCAGGGGGCTCGGCACCACGCTCGGCGCACAGGGCGTCGACTGTCGCACGCAGGAGGTCGGCTCTGCGGTCATTCTGCATTCCGGTGCTCCTGTGAGGTGGTGGAGGCCAGCGCGGTGAGGACGGCGTCGATGTCGGTGTCGATGAGGATGGACCGGTCGAGGATCTGCTCGGGGGCCAGGGCCTCGCCCCGGTTGACGCAGGCGTAGACGGCCTTGGGGTTGGCGTAGGTCGAGCGCCAGAACGGGTACTTGATGATGACGGGCGTGTTCGCACCGACGCCCAGCTCAAGGAAGAGGACCCGGTCGTCGCTGTGCGACTGGAGGAACTGCCGGTAACGCGAGGCGGCTTCGTGCCAGCCGGTGTCCTCGACGAAGGTGTCATCGGCGCGCAGGTTCATGGTCATGGGCTCGCCGCACACGGGACAGTGGGGTACGAGCTCGCCGGGGACCGTCATGAGCAGCCCGCGTTCAGGCGCCACGAGGGCGCCGTCGGCGGCGATGGTGAAGCCTTGCGCGAGGATCATCCGCCGCACGGTCTCGTGGTTGTCGTAGGTCCTGGGGTGGCACGGGACGGCGCACTGCCACAGGCCGTAGTCGCCCTGCGTGTAGAACAGGCGCTCCTTGGGCAGGCCGGCGAGCTGGAAGCGGTGGTCGACATTGGTGGTGAGAATGAAGAAGTCGCGTCCCTCCAGCAGCGTAAGCAGGGTGGAGTACGTGTTCTTGGGCGTGGCGACGTAGCGGTTGCACCAGATGTTGCGGCTCCAGTAGGCCCACCGCTCCTCCAGGCTCGCGAAGGGGTGGAAGCCGGCCGTGTACATGTCCGTGAAGCCGTAGGCCGCGATGAAGTCGGCGAAGAGCGTCTCGAAGCGCTCGCCGGAGTAGGTCAGGCCCGCCGCCGTGGACAGGCCGGAGCCCGCCCCGACGAGGACGGCGTCGGCGGTGTCGAGGGCGCGTTGGAGACGGGCGATGTCCTGGTCCTGCGCCGCTGCGGGCACGAGCCGGCCTCCTCTTGTTGCTCACCGTCGTCACCTGTGGCAACTGTACGCGGCGCCCGGGCGTGTCCACGCGGCGGACATGGCCGGGTGCCTACGCTGAGCCGACGGCGCCGCGCCGTGATCGGGCTCGCCTTGCGCGCGCTGCCCTGACAGGCTTGGCCCATGCGACTGATCATCGGTGCCCCCGACAACGGAACTGTGCTCAAGGACGCGATCAAGGAGAGGCTGGTGGCCGACCGGCGCGTGAGCAGCCTCGTCGACCTGTCCGAGCCCGGCATCACCTACCCGCAGGTGTCCTTCCTGGCGGGGGAGGCGGTCGCCGAGGGGCGGGCCGACCGCGCGATCCTCATCTGCGGCACCGGCGTGGGCACCGCCATCGCCGCCAGCAAGGTCCCGGGGGTGCGGGCCGCCACCGCCCACGACCTGCTCACCGTGCGCGGGTCGGTGGAGAACTATGACGCCCAGGTTCTGTGCATGGGCCAGAACGTCATCGCTGCACCCGCCGCCTGGGCGCTCATCGACGTCTGGCTCGACCTGCGTCACGACCCGACGAGCGCCTACGGCCACAAGGTCGGCGAGATCGACGACTACGAGGCCCGCCGCGCCTGACACCGGCCGCAACGTCGTCGAGCGCGCCGTCGCTTCCGACACGTAGCGTCGGGCCCCGGCCACACGCGTGTCCACGCAGCGGACATGGCCGGAACCTGCACCGATCTCACGGGGGCACACCCTTGATATGGGGCCGATCTCCGGCCGCCGTCGCCCTCACGCCCGGGTCCATGTCCGCTGTGCGGACACCGAAGGTCTCCACTGCTTCGCAGATCATGCCCGTGGTCACCGGTCGCACCGACAGCTGCATCCACCAAGCCAACGCCCGTGCCATGCGGGCAGCCACCACCCAGGTCGGAGAGCTCGACCTGGGTGGTCTGCTGACCATCCACCGAACCCTCATGGCCCGCACCTCACCCGACGTCGCCGGGCGTCTGCGCACCGAGGCGGTCCGGATCAGAGGATCCGACCTCGCTCCCGTCGACGCCCTCTTCGTTCCTCCCGCCCAGTGGCGAGTCCCCGGCGCCCTGGAGGACCTTATGGCCTTCTGCCGCCGAAGCGACCTCACGCCTCTCACGCGCACGGCCATCGTCCACGCCCACTTCGAGACCATCCACCCCTTCGCCGACGGCGACCACCCGCGCTGACGGCGCGCCTCCTTCACGGTCGTCCGTGATGCGCGTCCGCAGCGAGTTGCCGCCCCGCCGCTGCACCGGCTAGCCTCCAGGCAGAGCACGTGCTCCGGGGTCGGTGAAAGTCCGAGCCGGCGGTGACAGTCCGCGACCCGCGCACGCACTCCGACGGGGTGGCGTGAGCGGCTGAGCTGGTGGAACTCCAGCACCGACGGTGAAAGTCCGGATGGGAGGAAGCACGAGGCGCGCTCGGTGTCCCGACGCCGTCGCCGTCCGCCGCGCCCAGCGCGCACGGACGGCACGAGGGGATGGCGGGTGCGCCGCGCGGGCGCGAGCCGACGGCCGCCCGTCACCCCGGAGACGCCCGGGGCACCCGTCCCGGGGGAGTACCGGGAGGACCCGTGGGCACCACCCACCTCGCCGCGCGCGACGCCCTCACCCGCACCGGGCGCGCACCCGGCAGCGGCGCCCGCCGCCCCGGCCCCCTTCCCGCCCTGCTGCTGGGCGCGGGCGTGCTCACCCTGTGGTGGGCCGCCACCGTCGGCCGTCTCGTTCCCGCCGTCTTCCTGCCCGGCCCCCTCGACGTCGCCCGCCGCCTGTGGCTCGCCCTCACCCAGGGTGGTGTCCTCGACTACGCCTGGGTGACGCTGCGTGAGGCCCTCCTGGGCTGCCTGCTGGCCGCGGCCGCCTCCCTGCCGCTGGCCTGGTCCCTGTACCGCTGGCCGCTGTTCAGCCGCACCGTCCTGCCCTACGTCGCCGCCTCCCAGGCCGTGCCCGCCATCGCCGTCGCCCCCCTGCTCGTCCTGTGGATCGGCTACGGGACGCTGCCCGTGGTCATCCTGTGCGCCTTCATGGTGTTCTTCCCCATCACCGTCACGGTGCTGCTGGGCCTGCGCGGCCTGGACACCGACGTCATCGACGCCGCCCGCCTCGACGGCGCCCACGGCCTGAGCCTCCTGGCCTACATGGAGCTGCCGATGGCGCTGCCCGCGATCCTGTCCGGCCTGCGCACCGGCTTCACCCTGTCGGTCACCGGCGCCGTCGTCGGCGAGATGACCATGGGCGGTGAGGGCCTGGGCATGGTGCTCTCCCACCAGCGCGACAGCGTCGACACCACCGGCCTGTTCTCCACCATCGTGCTGCTGTGCGTCCTGGCGACCACGATCCACTGGTTCCTGCACGAGCTTGAGCGCCGCAGCCGTGTCGTCGCCGCCATGCGCGGGCGCAGAGCCACCTGAGTCCACCGTCCCCGTCAGCCTCCTGCTCCGTCTTCTTCCCCCCACGCCCGAAAGGACCCCGTCATGACCGCCCGCCCCGCCCTCACCCGCCGCCGCCTGCTCACCACCGCCCTGGGCACCGGCGCCGCCGTCGTGCTCGCCTCCTGCTCCTCGGGCACGGCCTCGCGCAGCCAGGAGAGCGCCACCGCCTCCGACGGCCTGGTCATCGGCATGACCTACACGCCCAACATCCAGTTCGCCCCCTTCTACATGGCCGACGACGCCGGCGAGTACGCCCAGGGCGTGAGCCTGCGCCACCACGGCGCCCAGGAGGGGCAGTTCGACGCCCTGCTGGCCGGCACCGAGCACCTCGTCGTCGCCTCCGCGGACGAGGCCGTCGTCGCCGCCTCCAACGGCAACGAGCTCGTCGTCGTCGGCGGCTACTACCAGCGCTACCCCGGCTGCCTCATCGTCCCCGAGGGCTCCGCCATCCGCACGCCCGCCGACCTCAAGGGCCACACCCTCGGCGTGCCCGGCCGTACCGGCTCGACCTGGTTCACCGTCCAGCTCGCCCTGGACACCGCCGCCCTGAGCGAGGACGACGTCGACGTCCAGGAGATCGGCTACACCCAGCAGGCCGCGCTCATGGGCGGCAAGGTCGACGCCATCGCCGGCTTCGCCAACAACGACGCCGTCCAGCTCGACCAGAACGGGATGAAGGTGCGCACCATCGACGTCGCCCCCCAGGTCCCGCTTGTGGGGGCCTCGCTCGTGACCACCCGCGCCCTGCTCACGGCCCGGCGGGACGAGCTCAGCGCCGCCGTCGCCGCCTCGGTGGCCGGCATGGAGCGCTTCGTCACGGACCCCGACGGCGCCGTCGACGCGACCCGCGCCTACGTCACCGACCTCGTGGACGAGACCCAGGCGGCCAACGCCCGCGAGGTCGCCATCGCCACCGCCGCCCTCGTCAAGCCCAGCGAGGACGCCGTCATCGGCTCCCTCGTTCCCGAGCACGTGGGCGAGATGATCGACTTCCTCGCCGGGCACGGCCTGCTGGGTGCCACCACCCCCGCCACCGACGACGTGTGCGACCCGCTTCACTGACGGCTGCGGGGCACCGCGGCCCAGGCGCGCCCGCTACGATGCCGGTGCCCCGAGCCGGGCAGACCCGCTACCGGGTCGATGTGAGAAGGGACCCGCGATGACCACAGCAGACGCCCACGAGGCTCTTCTTGAGGAGATCCTTGACGCCGAGGCGCTCGACGCCGACGGCCGCACCCTGGGCGAGGTCACCCAGGTCCTCCTCGACGACCTCAGCGGCCAGCCGACCTGGGTGTGCGTGTCCACCGGCACCCTGCTCACCAAGCAGGTGCTCGTTCCCCTGTGCGGTGCCACGCTCGCCCACGGAGACCTGACGCTGCCCTGGACACGCCAGCAGGTCACCGGTGCCCCGCAGATCGCGCTCCAGGAGCGGCTCACCCCCGAGCAGGAGCGCGAGCTCATGGATCACTACGGGATCGCTCCTGCGCCCGACGGGCAGCTCTGAGCCGACCCCGCCCTACCTTCCTGCCCACACCTGCCCGCAGGCGCGGCACGCCCCCGGGACGCGCCACCTGGGGCGTCCCGGGGGCGAGGGTCTCACAGGCGACAGGCCAGCAGCGAGGACACGAGGATGGCACGCGCGCCGACCGCGTAGAGCTCGTCCATCACCCGGTTCATGTCCTTGCGCGGCACCATGGCGCGGACCGCCACCCAGTCCGGGTTCTGCAGCGGAGAGACCGTCGGCGACTCGATCCCCGGCGTGATCGCCGTCGCCAGGTGCAGGTCGTTCATGCGCACGTCGTAGTCGAGCAGCACGTAGGAGCGGGCTCGCATGACACCCTCCAGACGACGCACGAGGGTCGCCAGTCCCGGCTCCTCACGGTAGCGCTCGGTGGTGATGAGCACCGCCTCACTGGTGAGGATCGGCTCGCCGAAGACCTCCAGCCCCGCGGCGCGCAGGGTCGTGCCGGTCTCGACGACGTCGGCGATGAGGTCGGCGACCCCCAGGTGGACCGAGGACTCGACCGCGCCGTCAAGGTGGACGGTCGTGGCCTGCACGCCCCGCGAGGCCAGGTACTCGCGCACGAGCACGTCGTAGGAGGTCGCCACCCGCTTGCCCGCGACGTCGTCGAGGCTGCGCATCGTGCCGGCGGGGGCCGCGAAGCGGAAGGTCGAGCGGGCGAAGCCCAGCGCCAGGTGCTCCACCGCCTCCACGCCAGAGTCGAGCAGCAGGTCGCGCCCGGTGATGCCCACGTGCACCGTGCCCTGGCCGACGTACACGGCGATGTCCCGCGGGCGCAGGAAGAACAGCTCGACGTCGTTGTCCTCGTCGAGCAGGACGAGCTCGCGGCCCGTACGGCGGGTGCGGTAGCCGGCCTCCTTGAGCATGGTGGTGGCGGGCTCGGACAGGGACCCCTTGTTGGGGACGGCGATACGCAGCACGAAGGCGCTCCTCGGGTGGGTCGGGGCAGGGGAGAGACCGCGGTGCCGACGCGCTCAGACGACAGCACCCACGGGGGTGCTCACAGGTAGCGGTAGACGTCCTGGAGGGTGTAGCCCTTGGCGACCATCATCACCTGGGCGTGGTAGAGCAGCTGGCTGAGCTCCTCGCAGGCGGCCTCGTCGGACTCGTGCTCGCAGGCCATCCAGGCCTCGGCGGCCTCCTCGACGAGCTTCTTGCCGATGAAGTGCACGCCCCGGTCGAGCTCCTCAACCGTCCCCGAGCCCTCGGGGCGGGTGGCGGCCTTGTGCTGCAGCTCAGCGAACAGGTCCTCGAAGGTCTTCATGGCCTCAGGCTATCGGAAAGCCGATGGCGCCCCTTCCCCGTGAACCTGCGTGAGACCGGAGGCAGGAACGGCTCAGTCCCTGACGGCCGCGCGCCGCGAGCCGAGCGCTGCCGCCACCATCGCCGCTGAGCCGATGAGCAGGCTGAGCACGACGACTGTCAGCCAGCGCTCGGGGAACTGGTGGGCGACGCCTATCCAGCCCCAGGGGGCGAGCCACCACAGCCAGGTGGCGGCAAGGACCTCGTTACCGCCCACGAGCAACCCCATGACAACTAGGATGACATTGAGGACGATCGCCACGACGACCCGGGTGCACAGCGCGACCGCCAGGCTGACGGCAGCGACCATGAGGGCCACGGCTGGCATGACCATGAGCCCGTAGACCGGGCCGGTGACCGCAGGCAGGTCCGGGTCGGTGCGCGTCAAGGTGTCGTCGAGCACGGTCACGGTCCAGGACGCCACGAGGACCGGAACGAGGAAGAGGCCGCTGAGCACCACGGCGGAGCTGAGGAGGCCACCGGCTGGCCGACGAGTGACGAGCGTGCCCCAGGCGGGCTCAAGCCGTCCCCACACGGTGGTGCCGGTGACGGCCGCGGCCACCGGCACACCGAGGAGCTCGAGGAGGATCTGCCCGTAGTCGGGCGGGTATGCGTAGCGCACCAGCCCCAGGCAGGTGAGCAGCAGGAGCGCGAGAACCACCCACACGCCCCAGGGCAGGACGCCGGCCAAGGCCAGGACGGAGCTGCGCGTCCCGAGGGCTCGGGCCACACGGGTGGCGGGCGTGGCCCGCAGACCCAGGACACGGTGTGCCGACGCCGGTGCCTGCCCCAAGGCCCGCTCTGAGGCCTGCTCCGGGATCTGCCCCAAGGCCCGCTCCGGGACGGTCGGCGGCGGTGCTGCGTCATCGGGCCGCCTGCGCGGACGCAGCCGGCCGAGCCAGGAGAGGCAGGAGACCGAGGACTCGGCACCGGCGGGTGTACCGCCGAGGACTGCCGCAGCGGTGCCGACGAGAGTGAGGGAGCCCGCCAGCAGGAACCCCGGCAGGAGCGGGTAGCGCCACACCGGCGAGCCCGCCTCAAGCAGGACGCTGCTGCCGTGAACACCTAGCAGGGGTAGGGGGACCCGGGCCGTCCAGGTCCACGGCAGCGCCCACCAGTCGCTCCTCTCGGCCTGGATGAGCCCTGCGGCGCACCAGACGAAGCCGAGGACGGGTGCGACCCCGACGGCGACGACGCGCAGCACGCGGAAGGCCACTACTCCCCAGGCGCAGGATCCGGTGGACGCCGTCCACGCGACCAAGGCCGTGCTGGCCATGCCGGACCCGGGCACTACTCCCCAGGCGCAGGATCCGGTGACGATGATCCACATGTAGACAGCGAACAGGAGGTACCGCTCCCAGGGGCCCCAGCCGTTGCCGACGACGAGGGCGTGGGCTACTACAGGGGCGATGAGCGCCACCTGGCAGGCGAGCGCGGACAGGCTCAGCACCGCGATGCGGGCGGCAACCACCCGGCGGGGCTCGACGGCGCGCCACGCCGTCCCTCCCTGGCGCCATCGCTGCTCACGCCACTGGGCCATGGCGCCGGTGAGCAGGCCCAGTGGCACGGCGAAGGCCCCGGCGTACAGGTGCATCCACCCCAGGGCGTTGCCGTTCCACTGGAGCTCCTTGACCACCCCCGAGGAGATCGAGGCGTGGGACAGGACGAGGGTGTGGACCGTGAAGACCAGCGTCGCCCCGATAACACCCCAGGTGAAGGTGCGTCGGCTGCGGGTGAGCTCGGCGCGCATGAGGTCGTGCAGACTGACCTTGACCCTTGCTTCCTGGCGCACCGTCCTGCGGGTGCGCGGCATGACGGCGGCGCTCATGCGAGCACTCGCGTCTCGGCGTGGCGCCCGCCCGCGCTGACGGCCTCCAGGAAGGCCGCCTCCATCGCCCGCTCGTCTGCGGCGTCGGCGAAGTCCGCCAGCGGGCCCTCGTAGACGAGGCCTCCGGCGGCCAAGACCCCGATGTCGTCGCTCATGCGGGCGATCTCGCCGAGCTGGTGGCTGGAGACGACGACGGTGCGGCCCTCGTCGGCCAGGTCCCGCACGAGGTCACGCAGCTCGATGATGCCCTGGGGGTCCAGCCCGTTCTGGGGCTCGTCGAGGATGAGGACTTCAGGATCAGTCAGCAGCGCCACGGCCAGGGCCAGGCGCACCTTCATGCCCGTGGAGAAGGAGCCGGCGCGCTTGCGTCCGGTGCCAGCCAGGCCCACGCGCTCCAGGAGCGGGGAGATGACCTGGGGGTGGGTGCCGGTGAGGCGGCAGTGGACGAGCAGGTTGCGTCGTGCGGACAGCTGGGGGAAGAGGGCCGGACCGTTGACGGAGGCCCCCACCTGGGCCAGGTTGCGTCGGCTCAACGCAGCGCCCTGGATCTCCACGCCTCCGGTGTCGGGGGTGATCAGCCCGAGGGCGATGTTGAAGGCGGTGGACTTGCCGGCGCCGTTGAGGCCCAGCAGCCCGTAGACACGGCCCGGGTAGGCCGACAGGTCGAGCCTGGTGAGGACCTTCTGGCGGCCGAAGGACTTCGAGACCCCGGTGAGTCTCAGCCCGGGTGCGATACCGGTGCCGCGCTCGGAGCGGGGCAGGCAGGACGTTGTGGTGGGTTCGCTCATGGCCTCATGCTCGTGCGCGACCGTCCTCGGCGGATCCCCACCAGGGACAGGGCTTGCGGCCGTGACCGTGGCCCGGTCTTCTCCTTGGGGAGGAGGACCGAGGGCTACCGGGGCTGCACGAGCCCGGTGGTCAGTGCGTAGATGACGAGCTCGACGCGGTTACGACAGCCGGTCTTGCCCAGGATCGTCTTCACGTGGGACTTGACCGTCGACTCCGCGACGTGGAGCCGCTCGCCGATCTGAGCATTGCTCAGCCCGTGGCACACGAGGTTGAGGACGGCGTCCTCCCGCGTGGTCAGGGGCTCGTAGGGGCCCGACGACGCCCCCACAACGGGTACGGCGCCGTCCGTCAGCGCCGACGGCGGTGCCGGCCGTGGGGCGGCACCCGGACCGGTGCCCGCGTCAAGGTGCGCCAGCACGGTGCCGGTGACTGCCGGGTCCAGCCAGGAGCCGCCGCGGGCGACGACGCGGATCGCCTCCAGCAGCGTCGACGGCTCGGCGTCCTTGAGGAGGAAGCCGTGGGCGCCCGCGCCCAGCGCCGCCAGGACGAGGTCCTCGTCGTCGAAGGTCGTGAGCACGAGGATCCGTAAGGCTGAGGTGGTCGGCGCGGCCCGCAGCTCACGGATGGCACTGATCCCGTCCAGGACCGGCATCCGCAGGTCCATGAGCACCAGGTCGGCACCGCCGTCGGAGCCGGCGGCCAGAGCGGTCAGGTCCCTGACGGCCTGGCGTCCGTCGACGGCCTCCAGCACGACCTCCATGTCGACCTGGGCTCCCACCAGGGCACTGAAGGCACTGACGAGTAGCGGCTGGTCATCGACGACGGCGACCCTGGTGCTGGTCGCACCGGGGGTCATGCGCAGTCTCCCAAACCGGTGCCGGCCGCGGCCGGACCTGCCTCGCAGGGGCCGACGACAGCGGTGCCTGCGGGCAGCTCGAGCGGTGTCACCGGGAAGTCGACGTCGATGGTGAAGACCCGGGAGCCTGCACTGTCGTGCCGGAGGCCGTGAGATATCGTCCCGCCCACGAGCCGGAGCCGCTCCTCGAGACCCACGAGCCCGCTTCCGCCGACAGGTGAGTGCTCGGCGGCGTCGGGCACCGGGTTGGTGACGTGAAGGTGGCACGAGGCTGGGGACAGGGTGAGGACCATCTCGATCTGGCCGGATCCGTGCCTGACGGCGTTGGCGAGGGTCTCTCCCACGGCGCGCACGAGAGTGAGACGCTGGATCGCCGACCATACTGAGCCGCAGCACTCCAGGACACCCGGTTCCGGCAGCACGGCACTGATCCTGGCACCTGAGCTGCGGGTGGAGTCGATGAGCAGAGGGATGGTCCGCAGGTCCGCCAACGGTGTGATATCCCCGGTGTCGGAGCGCAGAACGGAGACGAGCTGGCGCACGGAGACCAGGGAGGCGTCCGCCGTGTCACGCACCGTGCTCAGGGTGGCGCGCAGGCGCTCCTCACCGCCCAGGGCGAGCCCGGTGGCGGCCTGCACCTTGATCGTGGTGAGGCCGTGGCCCACAAGGTCGTGGAGCTCACGGGCCAGGCTCAGACGCTCGGCGGCAACCGCCTGGGCGGCGGCGACACCGACGGCACGGGCCTGGTTCTCGGCGAGCCGCCGCCGGGAGGAGGCCAGCAGGTAGGTGAGCACCACAGTCCCGGCAAAGACCAGGCTGGTGAGCGTGCGGGCCACGAGGAGGCTCTCGCTCCAGCCGTCTGCCGGCGGGGCGGCTCCCGGTGCGTTGGGCCCCGTGTAGGAGGAGAGGGTGACGGGATTGACCAGGGCGCCCACCAGGGCCAGCAGAAGCGCGGCCGTGCCCCAGCGCCGGTCGGGCTCCCACCGGGTGACGGTGTAGAGACTGATGACGGCCGTGGCGATGATCGGGTTGAGCCCCAGGTTGACCGGGGACAGGGCCACGAGGAGCGCGTAGGCCGCCAGCAAGGCGTAGGTCGCGACGAAGGAGGCGCGCAGGTGCCTGAGCCTGCCCAGTTGTGCCAGCGCCAGCGCCGTGCACAGAACACAATTGGCCACGTAGACCGGGTGGGCCCCGAAGCGGAGGATGAAGCTGAGCGACTCCAGGGCGAAGACGAGGAACACGACCCCCAGGGCGACGTCGACCACCGGCACGGCGCCCCACGGCCCGCGGGTTGCCCCCGTCGGCACCATGCGGTGGCGCTCGCGCCAGTCGTAGGCGGCCGTCAGGCTCGTCGTCAACGCCTCTACGGCACCGTCGGCCACCGTACCCGGCCGATCTCCCGGGTCAGTCATGCCCCGCTTCCCCGCCCAGGAGCCTGCGCACGTGACGGCCGGCTGCGGCCGCGGCGACGAAGGCGGCCGCGTCCTCCTCAAGGCCACGCCGCATCGTCGACAGCTTCACACCGGTCTGTTCCTCGGCCGCGCGCAGCAGCTCCAGGAGCCCGGCAGCAGGGACCTCGACGAGCCGGTGCTGCACGGCACCCGGCCGTGGTGCGCACAGGGCCTGGGCCTGCCGACGCACCTGCGCCCCCAGCTGCCCGTCCAGGACGGGGACGACGACGTCGGCCCCCGCCACCGCGACCCGCCCGTAGGCCGTCATCGAGTGGTGGGAGACCCCTCGGTGGCGGGAACGCGCATCGGCCTGGGAGATACGCAGGCACGCCACCGCTCGCCCGCCTAGGGCGGCGACGGCATTGACCACGTCCCCGCAGGCCACCCCGGAGAAGCCCCAGGGCGTGTCCGTGCCCAGGTTCCCGGGCCCCTGGATGACGACGGCGGCGTCGGCGCGCAGGACGTGGCGGGCCGCCAGCAGCGCGTTGTGCACGCTCACCGCCTCGATGTCACCGCCCCAGGCCTGCCCGGCCGTCACGGTCCCGGCCAGCCAGCCGGCCTCGCTCAGGGCCGCCACGAGGCGCGAGTACGCCAGGGGCAGGGCCCCGCCGTCGGTCATGACGTAGACGGTGCGCGGCTGCTCCTCGCCGTCGGGGGAGCGTAGCCCGGCGAGGACGGCCGGCAGGCTCGAGTGCAGGTCCGCCACGACCACCGGCATCCCCTCCAGGCCGAGGTCGTCGACCGGCTGGGACAGCAGGCGGTGGTGGTCGGTGCCCTGCTCGTCGACACCGGTGACCATGACCTGGTCAGGCATGTAGCGGGCCTTGACGAGATGGCCCTCGCGCGGCGGGTCGGAGGCAAGGACGTCCAGGCGGGTGCTGACCATGGCGTGCCCGCCGGTGCCCAGGGCGCGGTCGAGGGCGGAGACCTCCAGACGCACCCGCTCGCCGTGCTCGGGCACCCCGGTGAGCTGCTCGTAGGCGACGGCACGCAGCCGGCTGCCGGGCTGCGTGCCCCGCGCGCCCTCGGGTGCGGCCGTCACCCGCACCTCCAGCTCGGCGCAGCGGCGCCCCGGCGGGCCCCACGCGCGCCGCCGGGACAGCACCTCGCCATCACGCCACATCATGGCCACAGCCTACGGGGCATCTACCCTGTGCTCGTGAGCACCAGTGCGTCCCAGGTCCCCGCGGAGGAGCGGCAGGTCAATCTGCTGCTGGCCCTGCGCCACACCTCGACGGGGATGAGCGCCACCGAGGTCATCGCCCGGGTCTACGGCTACGACCCCGACGGCGCAGACCGCTCCCGGCGCATGTTCGAGAGGGACAAGGACGTGCTGCGCTCCATCGGCGTGCCCGTCGTCGTCACGGGTCAGGGCAGCGAGGCCCGTTACCGGGTCGACGAGGACGACTACGTCCTGCCGCCGCTGCGTCTGGAGGCCGCCGACGTCGCCGCCCTCGAGCTGGCCGCCTCCGCCTGGCGCGAGGGCAGCCTGCCCGTGGCCGCCAGGCACGCCCTGACCAAGCTGCTCGCCGTCGCAAAGCCGCGCTCCAAGGCCCAGGTGGTGCCGGACCTCAGCGTGGACCTCTCCGGCCAGGACGTGCCCGCCGTGCTTCCCGCCGCGGTCGAGGAGCGCCGGCTCGTCGCCTTCGACTACCTGTCGGCGCGCTCGGGCACCGTGCGCCGTCGCCTCGTCGAGCCCTACCGGCTGCGCCTGAGCGAGGGCGCCTGGTACCTCGACGCCCGCGACACCGCCGTGACCCCCTCGCCCCCCGGCACCGCCACCGACGACAGTGCTGGCACTGCTGGCAGCGCAGGCAACAAGGCCGACGACGCCCTGCGCTCCTTCCGCCTGGCACGGGTGCGCGGCCCCGTCGAGGTGGTCAGCGCGCCCGGCGCCTTCACGGCGCCCACCGTCCTCGGCGACGCCCCCGCAGCGACGGGGACCGCGGTGCTCGCCCTCGCCCCGGGCCGGGCCCTGGCCCTGCGCGCCCGCGCCCGTGAGGTCCTCACGGTCCCCGCACGCAGGCCCCCGCAGGGCTGGGACGTTCTCGCCCTCGACTACGAGGAGCCCATGGTGCTGGCCGGGGCCCTGGCCGCCCTCGCCGACGCCGTCGTCGTGCTGGAGCCCGAGCCCCTGCGCCAGGCGGTCCTGGAGCACCTGCGCGGTGCGGCCGCACTTGCCGGCACCGCTGACGAGGAGATCTGATGGCCCGCCCCTCGTCCACCGAGCGTCTCCTGCGCCTGCTCGCCCTGCCCGCGTGGGTGCACGAGCACCCCGGCGCAACGCTCGCACAGGCCGCCGAGCACTTCGGCGTCACCGACACGCAGATCCGGCGCGACATCAGCTCCCTGTGGGTCTCGGGGCTGCCGGAGGGCACGCCCGACGTCCTCGTCGACTTCGACGGCGAGGCTCTCGACGAGGGCAGGCTGCGCCTGACCCATCCGCTGGGCCTCGACCGGCCGGTCACCCTCACCCGTGAGGAGGGCACGGCCCTGCTGCTGTCGCTGCGGGTCCTCACCCGGCTGCTCGCCGCCGACGCCGAGGCCACCGCGGTGCTGCACCACGCGCAGCAGCTGCTGTCACGGGTGCTCGGATCCAGTGCCGAGGCTGAGGGCCTTCCGGCGGGCTCCGCCACGCGCGACCCCGTTCTCCGCGACCCCGTTCTCGAGGCCGTCACCCGCGCCCTGACGCAGCGACGACGGCTGCACCTCGTCTACGTCTCGGCCACCGACGAGCGCAGCGAGCGCGACGTCGACCCCTTCGAGCTCGTCTCCGACGGCACGCACCTGTGCCTCAACGGCTGGTGCGCCCTCGCCCGCGCCGAGCGCACCTTCCGTCTCGACCGTGTGCTTGCGGCCACCGTCAGCGAGGAGGACGCCGGCCACCACCGGCGCCTGCGCGCGCAGGGGCTGGAGCGTCTGGCGCACAAGGACGGGGCCGAGACGGCCGAGCTGGACCTGCGTCCCGCCGGACGCTGGCTCGTGGAGCAGATCGGGTGCGAACGTGTCGAGGAGCACGACGACGGCACGCTCACCGCGACCGTACGCGGACGCAGCCGCGAGTGGCTCATCGGCCTCGTCCTCAGCGCCGGACGCCACCTCGTCGACGTGCGCCCGCCGGGGCTGCGCGAGCAGGCCGGAGCCCGGGCCCGGGCGGCGCTGCGGCTCATGGAGGACGAGCAGGGCCTTACCCGCGGAGAACACACGGATGACGAGGGTTCCCACGTGCCGTCCGGCGACCTCCCAGGCGGTCTGTGAGTGCCTAAGCCCACGGTGGAACGGGGGCGTCGGCAGGCAGGCGCCTTCTGCGCGTGCCGCTAGACTCTGACCCGTCTCAATCAGGCCCGTACCCACTGGAGCAGTGCCGTGAAGTTCTCACCCACCCACATCGTCGTCCTCCTCGTCCTCGTCCTGCTCATCTTCGGGGCCGGCAAGCTCCCGGAGATCGCCGGATCGATCGGCAAGTCGATGAAGGTCTTCAAGAAGGAGGTCAAGGAGCTGCGCGAGGACGACCTCGGCGAGACCACGACCCCCGCCGCCCCGGCCCAGATCCAGCAGCCGCAGCAGGGCACGTACTACACCCAGCCCACCCAGGCCGGGCAGGCCGCCCCCCAGCAGCCCACGGACGGCGCCGCCCCTCAGGCCTGAGCCCATCCCTCCCGGTGCTCGCGCCCGGGCCGGTCCCGTCCGCTGACGTCACCGGCCCCGGGCGCGCACGGGCACCACGTGAACCTCGACAGGAGCAGTCATGGCCAAGGAGCCGAAGGTCCGTAAGCCGAGCAGGCGCAAGGACAACCCTGAGGCCATCATGTCCATCGGGGACCACCTGCGTGAGGCGCGCAACCGCATGTTCATCTCCGCGGTGGGCGTGCTCGTCATGGCGGTCGTCGGCTACATGCTCTACGACGAGGTCTTCTCCCTCATCACCCGGCCCATCGAGGTCGCCAAAGCCAGCGGCGCCAACATCTCAATCAACTTCGACACCGTGCTGTCCTCCTTCGACATGAAGCTCAAGGTGTCGATCTGGCTCGGCGTGCTGTTCGCCTCGCCGCTGTGGATGTACGAGTTCTGGGCCTACGTGGGTCCCGGCATGACCCGCAAGGAGAAGCTCTACACCTGGGCCTACGGGCTCACCGGCCTCGTGCTCTTCGGCTGCGGCGTCGGCCTGGGCGCCTGGATCCTGCCCCACGCGGTCACCATCCTCACCAGCTTCATCCCCGAGTCCGGCACCGGCTACATCCAGGCCACCCTCTACCTCAGCTTCGTCATGAGGCTCCTGCTCGTCTTCGGCATCGCCTTCCTGCTGCCCGAGCTCATGGTCGCGCTCAACCGGCTGGGCCTGGTCAAGGGCACGACGATGATCAAGGGATGGCGCTGGGCGGTCCTGGGGATCTTCACCTTCATGGCCTTCGCGAACCCGCTGCCGGACCCCTGGTCGATGATCCTCATGGCGCTGCCGATCACCGGCCTGTACTTCCTCGCCTGCTTCATGTCGATCGGCCACGACAAGCGCGTCGCCCGCCGCCGGGCCAAGGAGGACGCCGAACTCGACGCCGCCCTGGCGGCCAAGCCCAAGGCGGTGCCCGCCGCCGAGCCCGCGGCCCAGCTGCCTGCCGCGACCGACAAGGACTGAGCCCCGCGCCCGCGCACCCACCCTTCTCATCCGGTCGGAGAACCCCATGCGCATCGCCCTCGCCTCCAACCCGAGCGCCGGGCACGGGCGCCACACCGACGCGGCCTCGCTCGCACGCGTCGGCCTCGTGCGGCGCGGGCACGACGTCCTCGTCGTCACCGGTGGCTCCTACGACGCCACCCGTGAGGCCGCCACCGCCCTGCTGGAGAACCACGAGCTCGACGCCCTCGTCGTCGTCGGTGGGGACGGCATGGTGCACCTGGGCCTCGACGTCGTCGCGCTCACCGGTGTCCCGCTGGGCATCGTGGCCGTGGGCACCGGCAACGACGTCGCCCGCCACTACGGCCTGCCCTCACGCGACGTCGAGGCCGGCCTCGACGTCATCGACGCCGCCCTGCGCGGTGGGCACGTCGTCGACGCCGACGCCATCCACGTCACCCGCCCCGACGGCACACCCGTGGCCCCGGAGCACGAGTGGTGCATGGCCGCCGTCGGCTTCGGCGTGGACGCCGCCGTCAACGCCCGGGCCAACGCCCTCGTGTGGCCCCACGGGGAGGCCCGCTACACCGTCGCCGTCTTCGGCGAGCTGGCGCGGCTGAGGCCCTACGGCTACCGCATCACGACAGACGCAGGGACCTGGGAGGGCGGGGCGCTGCTCGTCACCGCCGCCAACACCCGCTACATCGGTGGTGGCATGGACCTGGCGCCCCAGGCCAGCGCCGGCGACGGGCTGCTGGAGCTCGTGCGCCTCGACCCGCTGCCGCGCACCGCACTGCTGCGGCTGCTGTCCAAGGTCTTCTCGGGCACCCACGTCGGCCACCCGGCCGTCCACATCGAGCGCACCCGCAGCATCACCCTGGAGGCCTGGGAGCAGCCCGGGCTGCGCCTGCCCCCGCACCCCATGGCCGACGGCGAGCCCCTGACCGGCCTGCCGCTGCGCCTGGAGGCGGTGGCGGGGGCCGTGCGCGTGCTCGTCGCCGCGCCCGACGACGCCGCGACCCCGGGCGCCTGAGGCCGACGGGAAGGCCCTGACCGCTCCACGTAGGGTGAGCCCATGAGTCCCTCAGCCTCCGAGCGCTACGCCGCTGCTCGCCGTCGGCAGGCCGCCCAACGCACGGAGCTCGCCCGCTTCGCCGCCGGCTACGACTTCCCCCTCGACGACTTCCAGGTCTCGGGCTGCCAGGCGCTCGAGCGCGGCGAGGGCGTGCTCGTGGCCGCACCCACCGGCGCCGGCAAGACGGTCGTCGGCGAGTTCGCCGTCCACCTCGGTCTCGCCAAGGGCCTCAAGACCTTCTACACCACGCCCATCAAGGCGCTGTCCAACCAGAAGTACCAGGACCTTGTCCACCGCCACGGGGAGGAGACGGTGGGCCTGCTCACCGGCGACACCTCCGTCAACCCGCACGCGGAGGTCATCGTCATGACCACCGAGGTCCTGCGCAACATGCTGTACTCGGGCTCGCGCGACCTGGACCGGCTCGGCTTCGTCGTCATGGACGAGGTCCACTACCTCGCCGACCGCTTCCGCGGCCCCGTGTGGGAGGAGGTCATCATCCACCTCGCCCCCCAGGTGCAGGTGGTCTCCCTGTCGGCGACCGTCTCCAACGCCGAGGAGCTCGGCGACTGGCTGGGACACGTGCGCGGCACGACCGCCGTCGTCGTCTCCGAGCACCGGCCGGTGCCCTTGACCCAGCACATGATGGTGGGGCGGCGGCTGCTGGAGCTCTACACGCTGCCCGAGCACGGTGCCACCGGCCCGCGGTCCGCCGGCCTCGGCGCCGACGACGGCCCGCGGGCCGCCATCCAGCGGGATGACGGGGCGGCAGCCGACCTGCCGCCCCTCAACCCCGAGCTGCTGCGGGCCGTGCGCAGCGCGAGGCGCGCAGCAGCCGCGGGCACCACCGGCCAGAGCGGCTACACGCAGCCGTGGAGGCGCGGGCGGGCACCGTCCGGCCAGCGGGCCCCGCGCCGGGGAGAGGGCGGCGCCCGCGTGGCGCGTCTGCGCCCGCCCTCGCGCCTGTCGGTCATCGACGCCCTGGAGCGGGCCCGGCTCCTGCCCGCCATCGTCTTCATCTTCTCGCGGGCCGGCTGCGAGCAGGCGGTCGCCCAGACGGTCGCCGGGGGAGTGAACCTCACCACCGAGGCCCAGGCCCGACGCATCCGCGAGGTCATCGACCGGCGCACCGCCGACATCCCCGTGGGGGACCTGGCCGCTGTGGGCTTCCACGCCTGGGCGCACGCCCTCGAACGGGGCGTCGCCGCCCACCACGCCGGCCTGCTGCCGGTGTTCAAGGAGACCGTCGAGGAGCTCTTCAGCGCCGGGCTCGTCAAGGTCGTCTACGCCACCGAGACCCTCGCACTGGGCATCAACATGCCCGCACGCACCGTCGTGCTGGAGTCGCTGCGCAAGTGGAACGGCTCGGCGCACGTGACCCTCACACCGGGCGAGTACACCCAGCTCACCGGCCGGGCCGGGCGCCGCGGCATCGACGTCGAGGGGCATGCCGTCGTCCTGGCCGCCGACGACGTCGAGCCCAGTCTCGTCTCCTCCCTCGCCTCCCGGCGCACCTACCCGCTCGTCTCCGCCTTCCGGCCCACGTACAACATGGCCGTCAACCTCCTGGGCCGTACCTCGCGCCGCCGCGCCCGTGAGGTCCTGGAGTCCTCCTTCGCCCAGTTCCAGGCCGACCGCGGGGTCGTCGAGCTCGCCGCCCAGGCCCGCCGTCGGCGCCGCTCGGTGGCCGGCCTGGAGGAGCAGATGACCTGCCGCCTGGGGGACTTTCGCGAGTACGCCCGGCTGCGTCAGCGCATCGCCGATGCCGAGGCCGACCTGTCGCGCCACAACCGTGACAGCCGCCGCGGCGACGCCCTGCGCGAGATGTCGAGCCTGCGCCGCGGGGACGTCGTCGTCTTCCGCAAGGGGCGCCGCTCGCGCCACGCCGTTGTCCTGGACTCGGGGGCGGACCGCACAGGCACCCCGGCCCTGACCGTCCTGGCGGAGGACTCCAGGGTGCTCACCCTCAGCCCCGACACGACCCCCGACGGCGTCGTGCGCGTGGGCTCGCTGCGCGTGAGCGAGGACGTGGACGTGCATCGTCCGCGCCACCGCGACCGGCTCGTGGGGCGCCTCATTGAGGCGCTGCGCTCGGGCAGCCTTGAGGAGGAGGACCGCCGACGCCGTCGACGCGGCCGTGACGAGGGCGCTGACACGCGTGAGCGGATCGACGCGCTGCGCCATGAGATGCGCTCGCACCCCTGCCACGCCTGCCCCGACCGTGAGGAGCACGCCCGCGTGGGACGCGCGTGGTCCAAGGCCCTGGCGGAGGCGGACCGGCTCCAGGCGCGTATCGAGTCGCGCACCGGCACCATCGCCCGTGCCTTCGACGCCGTGTGCCAGGTCCTGCTTGAGCTGGGCTACCTCGAGCCGGTCGAGAGGGGCCACCCTGAGCGCGAGCTGCGTGTGAGCGCGGCCGGCCGCCTGCTCTCACGGGTCTACGCCGAGCGCGACCTGCTCGTGGCCGAGTGTCTGCGCCGAGGCGTGTGGGACGGGCTGAGTCCGGCCGAGCTGGCCGCTGCCCTGTGCGCCTGCGTGTACGAGCCGCGCGCCGCCGCCCAGGGCCTGCCCCTGCCGGTACCTCCGGGCTCGGCGCTCGGGGCCGCCCTGCGGGCCGAGGCCGAGGTCTCGCGGCGCATCAACGACCTTGAGTCCCTCATGAGGCTGCCCGCCTCCTCGGGGGCCGAGCCGGCGCTCAGCGGCCCGGTGCTGGCCTGGGCCGAGGGGGCGACGCTCACGCAGGTGCTGGAGGACTCCGAGCTGACGGCAGGCGACTTCGTCCGCTGGGTCAAGCAGCTGCTCGACCTGCTCGGGCAGGTCGCGAGCCTGCGCCCCGACCCGCAGGAGCCGAGCCTGTCAGCCTCCGTCTCCCGCCTGTCGGTGGCGGCCGCCGAGGCCGTCCAGGACGTCAGCCGGGGAGTCGTCTCCTGGTCCTCGGTCTGAGCCGGGGCTGAGGGGACGGTAGGCTCCTGGGCGCCCGCGCCGTTGCCAGCGGCGGTGACCTTCTTTCGTCAGGAGAACGCGTGTCCGGATTCTTCGCCCTGCTGGACGACATCGCCACGCTCGCCAAGCTCACCCTGGCCACCGTCGACGACACGGCCTCCATGGCGGTCAAGACCTCGGCCAAGGTCTCGGCGGCAGCGGTCGACGACGTGGCCGCCACACCGCAGTACGTCACCGGCATCACCCCCGAGCGCGAGATCCCCATCATCAGGCGCATCACGCTCAACTCGCTGCGCAACAAGATCCTCATCATCCTGCCGGTGGCGCTCGTGCTCAGCTGGCTGGCGCCCGGGCTGCTGCCCGTGGCCCTCATCTGCGGCGGCGCCTACCTGTGCTTCGAAGGAGGGGAGAAGATCCTCGAACCGGTCCTGGCCCGGTTCCTGGGCGCCCACCACGCCCAGGAGCACACCGGCCCGGTGGACGAGGACACGATCGTCCGACGGGCCACGACGACGGACTTCATCCTGTCCACCGAGATCATGCTGCTGGCACTCGCCGAGGTGCAGGGACAGTCCTCGGGGCGCCGGATCGTCGTCCTCGTGCTCATCGCCCTCATCATCACCTTCGCCGTCTACGGGCTCGTCGCCGCGCTCATCACCCTCGACGACCTCGGGCTGCGGCTGGCGGCACAGGGGCGCACCGCGGCCGTGCGCCGACTGGGGCACACGATCGTGCGCTCGGCCCCGGGGCTGTTCAAGGTCATCGGTGTCATCGGCACGGTCGCCATGCTGTGGGTCGGCGGGCAGATCCTGGCCCACAACATCGCCACGGTCGGGGTCACCGCGCCCCACCACCTCATGAGCCACGCGGCCGAGCTGGTGGACAACCCTGTCGTGTCCTGGCTCCTGTCGACGGCGACGGCCTGCGTCTTCGGCGCCGTGGTCGGCACCGTGCTCACGGTTCTCGTCCTGGCCCTCAGGAAGCTGGCTCGCTGACATGGCCCGCGCGCGTCGCGGACACAGCACACGCCGCTGCCGGGCGACCGGGCTCAGCGCAGGTACAGCGGGCGGCAGCCTGGCGCGCCTGGGTGCAGGAGCACTGGCCGGACTGCTGCTGTGGTCCGCTTTCCCGCCCCACGACCTGTGGTTCTGCGCCCCCGTGGCCCTGGCGGCCCTCGAGCTGGCCACCCGGCAGCGCCCGGCCGCCGAGAGCGCCACGACCTTCCTGCTGTTCGGTATCGGCCTGTTCGCGCCCCTGCTGCACTTCACCAGGGTGTCGATGGGCAACCCCATCGGCTGGGTGGCACTGACCGTCGTCGAGAGCCTCTACCTCGCGGTGCTCGGCGCCGCCTGGGCGCTCGTCTCACGGGCCCTGAGCCACACCACCGTGCGGACGGTACCGGTGGTACGCGTCGGCACCTTCGCACTGCTGTGGTGCGGGGTCGAGGAGCTGCGCTCGAGCTGGCCCTGGGGCGGCTTCCCCTTCGGACGGCTGGCCTTCGCGATGGCGGAGTCGCCGTCGCTGCCCCTGGCCGCCTACGGCGGCTCCGTCGGGCTGAGCCTGCTCGTGGCGCTCGTCGGTGCCGTCCTGGCCGAGGGGGTGCTCGCGCTGCGCCAGCGCCGGGCACGGGCCGCGCTGGCGTGCGCCGCGGGCGCCGGGGCGCTCGTGCTGGCGCCGCTGGCCCTGCCACTGGCCTGCGAGGCCGAGGAGGGCACGATCCGCGTCGCCGCCGTCCAGGGCTCGGTGGCCCGCGACGACAACGCCTTCGCCCGCGCCCTGGAGGTGACCGGCAACCACGCTGAGGCGACCCTCGAGCTGGCGCAGCGCACCGAGCCCGGCACCATCGACCTCGTCGTGTGGCCGGAGAACGCCGCCGACCGCGACCCCAGGCAGGACGAGGCCAGCGCGGCCCTCGTCGAGGACGCCGCCCAGGCCGTCGGCGCACCCGTGCTCGTGGGCGCCGTCCCCTACGAGGAGGGTGCGCGCTACAACGACATCATCGTGTGGACGGCCGGCGAGGGGGCGGGCAGCTACTACCGCAAGCACCGTCCCGTGCCCTTCGGTGAGTTCATCCCGTGGCGCGGCCTCATCCGCGCGGTCACCGACCAGGCCGACCGTATCGGCATCGACATGCTCGCGGGTACCGGCCCCCACACGCTCACCGTGCGCGCCGCCACCCAGGAGCGCGACGTCGTGCTCGCCGTGGGTATCTGCTTCGAGGTCGCCTACGACGACGTCCTGCGCGCCGGGGTGCGTGAGGGCGGCGGCCTCATCCTCATCCCGACCAACAACGCCTCCTTCATCGGCTCCTCCGAGTCCGCGCAGCAGATCGCCCAGGGCCGGGTCCAGGCGGTCGTCCACGGCCGCAGCGTCGTGCAGGTCTCGACCGTCGGGGTCACCGCCGTCATCAGCCCCACCGGCACGGTCGAGCACCGGCTGGACGACGGCGTCCAGGGAGCGCTCGTGGCCGACGTCGCTCTGCGCGGCTCGCTCACCGTGGCCGACCGCCTCGGGCCCTGGCCGGGGAGGACTGTCCTGACCGGTGCGGCGCTGCTGGTGGGCGCAGGTATCGTGTTCCACGCACGGGCTCGGTCTCGACGCCGAGCTGGTCACTGATCCAGGAGGAAGCACATCGTGAGGGCCGTCGTCGTCATCCCGACCTACAACGAGATCGAGTCCCTTCCGGTGGCGCTTGAGCGGGTACGGGCCGCGGTCCCCGACGCCCACGTCCTCGTGGTCGACGACTCCTCGCCTGACGGCACCGGTGCCTTCGCTGACGCCCGTGCCGCTGAGGACGAGCACGTGCACGTCCTGCACCGCAAGGAGAAGAACGGCCTGGGCCCCGCCTACCTCGCGGGCTTTGCCTGGGCGCTGGACGCGGGGTACGAGCTCATCGTCGAGATGGACGCGGACGGCTCGCACCGTGCGCAGGACCTGGCGCTGCTGCTCCAGCGTGCCCAGATGGCCGACGCCCCCGACCTCGTCATCGGCTCGCGCTGGGTATCGGGCGGTGCCACCGAGGGCTGGGACACCCGGCGGGTCATGCTGTCACGGGCCGGCAACCTCTACATCAACGCCATGCTCGGTATGCGGGTGAAGGACGCGACCGCGGGCTTCCGCGTCTACACGGCCGCCATCCTGCGCCGCCTCGACCTGTCTCGGGTCGAGGCCCTCGGCTACGGCTTCCAGGTCAACATGACCGCTCTGGTCGATGAGATCGGCGGCAGGATCGTCGAGATGCCGATCACCTTCGTTGAGCGCGAGGCCGGCCAGTCCAAGCTCTCGGGCGGCATCTTCACCGAGGAGCTCGCCCTGGTCACCAAGTGGGGCGTGCGCAAGCGTGCCGACCAGCTCGGTGGTCTCCTGCGCTCGCTGGGCGAGCGCCGCTCGGGGCGCTGAGCGCGAGACGGCGCCCGGCTGCGTGCGCGGGCGCCGTGCCCCGGCCCGGGCCGGGGGAGGGGAGGGGCTGCTGCCCGTGGCAGGGCAGGTGGCTCAGAAGCGCTGGCGGTAGATCTCGCCGGAGCGCAGCAGCTCCAGGCGCTCGTCGAGCAGGACCTTGAGCTCGTCGAGGGAGCGGCGCTCCAGGAGCATGTCCCAGTGCGTGCGCGGCGCCTTCTTCGGCTCGTCGGACTCGGGCTCGTCCTCGCCGCGCAGGTTCGCGGGCTGACCGCACTCGGGGCACTCCCAGGTCTGGGGGACCTCGGCCTCCAGCGCCATCGGGATGGTCGTCACGTGGGCCATCGGGCACTCGAAGGTAACTATCTGGCGCTCGGCGAACTCGACGCCCTCCTCAGACTCCATCGACTTCGCGCCGATGGTCATGCCACGCAGTGCGCGGTCTGCCATGCTGCTGCCTCTCCTTGACGATCGTGACCGGGCCCGCCGCCTGGGAGGCGGCGGGGTACCCGTTGGCCGCAACGCTCGCGCTGCCCAAGTTGTTCCCGGCAGGTGCGTCGCGTTCTGGGGCCTCATCCTACCGGGCGCAGGCGGGTGCCCAGATCGCGTTACGCTCACTGCCCCCGCAGCCGCCGGGGCAGGCATAATCGGCCCATGGCCACCAAGCGCATCGGCATCCTGACCGCCGGCGGAGACGCCCCTGGACTCAACGCCGCGATCCGCGGCTTCGGGAAGGCTGCGATCCAGCAGCACGGCTGGGAGCTCATCGGCTTCCGCGACGGCATGAGGGGACTGGCCGAGAACCGGACCGTCACCCTGGACACGGCCTCGCTGTCGGGCATCCTCACGATGGGCGGCACCATGCTCGGCACGAGTCGTGACAAGGTCCACCGCATGGTCGTCGACGGCCAGGAGCAGGACATGATCCCCACCATCGTCGAGAACTACGCCCGCAACGAGCTGGACGCGCTCGTGTGCCTGGGCGGGGGAGGCACCGCCAAGAACGCCCGCCGTCTCATGGACGCCGGCCTCAACGTCCTGCACCTGCCCAAGACGATCGACAACGACATCGTTGAGACCGACTCGTCCTTCGGCTTCTCCACCGCCCTGGAGATCGCTACGGAGGCGGTGGACCGCCTGCACTCGACGGCCCACTCCCACCACCGCATCATCCTCACCGAGATCATGGGCCACCGTGCGGGCTGGCTGGCGCTGGGTGCGGGTATCGCCGGGGGAGCGGACGTCATCCTCCTGCCTGAGATCCCCTACGACGTCGACGCCATCGCCGAGAGGATCGAACGGCGCCGCTCGCACGGCTCGAGCTTCTCGGTGGTCGCGGTCGCCGAGGGGGCGCTGTCGCGCGAGGACCGCCAGGAGATCGACCACGCCGAGGCCCTGGTCAAGGACGCCTCGACACCGACCTCGAAGGCGGCCGCCAAGCGGGGCGTCAAGCGTCTGGAGGCCTCCCACCGGGCCAACACCTTCACGCTCGCGACCCAGCTCGAGGAGCGCACGGGGCTGGAGGCCCGGGTCACGATCCTCGGCTACGTCCAGCGCGGCGGCACGCCCAACGCGGCCGACCGCATGCTGGGCACGCGCCTGGGCGTGGCGGGGGCGCAGGCCATCGCGGAGGGGAGCTTCGGGGTCATGGTGGCCGACCGCGGTCACGGCACCGAGCTCGTTCCCCTGCGCCGGGTGGCCGGCAAGGTCAAGTACGTGCCGCGCGACCACGAGTGGATCAAGGCTGCCCGCGCGGTGGGGACGGCGCTGGGGGACTGAGGGCCCCGTTGCCACACTGCCCGTGGGGCGCCGCGACCGGCACCCGGGGTCCGTCCGAGCTGCTGTGCTCGGGCTCCCGTGGTGGTTGGATACGTCCTATGAGCAGCAACGTCGCTTCCTCTCCGTCCGCTGAGTCCACTGACACCGTCTACCTGCGCCCGCTGCGCGACGACGACGCCGAGGCCGTGCGCCGTGCCTTCACCGGCACGGGGATGTCCCTGGAGGGCAGCGTCGTCGACCTGGAGTCGGCACAGACTTATGTCAGAACGCGGGCGGACGCGGCCTCGCCCCTGCACGGCTGGGCCATCGTGGGGGCGGACGACGTCCTCATGGGCCTGGTCTCCGTGGCGGCCGACGAGGACAACGCCACGGGGGCGCTCAGCTTCTGGATGGGCGACGACTACCGCGGGCGCGGCCTCACACGTCGCGCCGTGGCCACGGTGGCGGACTGGGCGCTGGCCGACGACGGCCTCGTGCTCGACCGGCTCGAGCTTGAGCACATCGGCTCGTACCGTCACGCTGGCAACATCGCGCGTGCGGCGGGCTTCCTGCAGGAGGGGCTGCTGCGTGAGGCCCGGGTCGTCGAGGTGCACGACGGCGAGGACGTGCTGCTCACGCGTGAGGACGTCGTCGTCTACGGACGGCTGAGGGACGATCCCGAGCCGATCGTCGCACGCCTGCAGATGCGCGAGAGCTGACGGGAGCCGGAGGCACGCCTGCGGGCGTCGCACCCGCCCCCTGCCTACATCGCCGATAATGTACATTATGTCATTACGGCGGTGTGGGACGCGCTGTCTCCGAAGGCGGTGCTCCCCCTGGCGCCGTCGGTGCCGGCGGCTCCCGGTGAGTGCCGACGCCGCCGCGCCCCTGCTGCCAGGAGGTCCTACTGCCAGGTGCGGGTGACGTGCACCTGGGCGACGTGCACGCTCATGTTGCGCGAGGCGCGTCGCGCCTGGCGCGTGGCCCACAGCACGCTCGTGCCGGTGATGATCGACAGCGCACCCAGCGGCCACAGGATGACGGCCGCCAGCCCGCTCGTGCCGATGATCATGAGCAGGCCGATGGCGAGCCCCATCAGCCCCACGGCGGTGCCCGTGCGCCACAGCGGGTTGAGGACACCGGCCACGTCCTCGGCGTCACCGGTCACCCGCGCCCGAGGCACGCCCGAGGTCTCCGTCCACGTCATGGGCCCGGAGCCGTCGCCCGCGGACGTCGCGACACCGGAGCCGGTTCCCGCCTCATAGACCCCCATGTCGCGCAGCGGGCCGTTCGGCCCGGTGATGAGGCCGTCGCGAAGGTCGTCGGTCATCTGAGTGCGTCCCTGTGTGGTCATGTGCGCCACCGTAGGTACGGGACCTGTCCTTCCTCCCCGCACAACCTGTGAGACCTCTGAGAAGGACGCGCTGCGCCCGGACCGGCGGACAGTTACTGTGTCTGCTGGGGCGACTCGGCCCCTCTTACCTCACCGAGGACCCATGTTCCTGGCTCTACGTGAGATCCGCCACCAGCCCGCGCGTTTCTCCCTCATCGTGGCGATCGTCTCGCTCGTCGCCCTTCTGTCCTTCTTCCTGTGCGCCCTGGCGATCGGCCTGGCGCACTCCTACCGGGCCGCCGTCGACCAGTGGGATGCCTCCGCCGTCGTGCTCACAGACGCGTCCAACTCCTCCCTCGCCGCCTCACGGCTCACCCCGGAGCAGGTCGACGCCGCCGCAGCCGCTGCCCAGGACGAGGGCCTGACGGCCACGGCGCTCATCGCCCAGGGCGCCGTCATCGAGCGCGTCGGCCAGTCCGGGGCAGACGCCGCTCGCACGAACGTCTACGCCTTCGGCACGGACCTGGACTCCCCCCTCGCTCCCGCGGTCGTCGAGGGATCCCCCATCAGCGACCCCGCACACGAGGTCCTCCTCGACGACTCCCTGGCCAGCGAGGGCTGGGCCGTCGGGGACACGCTGACGATCGCAGGCACCGAGCACGAGTGGCGGGTCGTCGGTTTCACCCACGACGTCACCTTCCAGGCCGCCGGTGTCCTGACCGTCGACGCCGAGGCCCTGGCCGAGGTCACCTCCACGGCCCTGTCCACCGTCCCCAACGCCGTCGTCCTCAGCGGCGCCGACTGGCCGGAGGTCCCCGCCTCCCTCATCGACGCCCTGGGTGACGCGGGGCTGACCGCCCTGAGTCCCGCGGACTTCGTCAACGAGCTGCCCGGCTACTCGGCGCAGGTCCTGACCTTCAGCCTCATGATCATCGCGCTCATCCTCATCGCCGCCCTCGTCCTGGCGATCTTCATCTACGTCCTCACGCTCCAGAAGCGTGCCGTCCTCGGTGTCCTCAAGGCCCGCGGCGTGCCCACGGCCTACCTCGTGGCCTCCGGCTGCCTTCAGACGGCGGTGCTGGCCGCCACCGGTGTCGCCATCGGGCTGGGGCTGACCCTTCTCGCCGGCCTCGTGCTGCCCGACGCCGTCCCCTTCATGTCCTCTCCCCCGCTCATTGCCGCCATCACCGGAGCGTTCATCCTCTTCGCCGTGCTCGGCGGACTCATCTCCGTGCGTGCGGTCGCACGCATCGACCCGGTGGAGGCCATCGCATGAGCACGACAACCCCGGTTCTCACGCTCGAGGGCGTCGCCAAGGAGTACCAGCAGGGTGATGAGCTCATCCAGGCGCTCCAGCCGACGACCCTGTCCCTGACCGAAGGCGAGCTCGTCGGCATCCTCGGCCCCTCCGGCTCGGGCAAGTCGACGCTGCTGACCATCATGGGAGGCCTGCGCACACCCTCCCAGGGTGCCGTGCGCATCCACGGAGAGCCCTTCTCCGAGCTGGCGGAGAAGCAGCGCGCTCACGTGCGTCACGCGCGCCTCGGCTTCGTGCTGCAGGCCGCCGGGCTCGTGCCCTTCCTGCGCCTGCGCGACCAGTTCGTCCTGCACGACAAGGTCGCCCGCACCCGGCCGCGGATCGCCCACCGCGACCATCTCATTGACGAGCTCGGGCTGGCCGACCGGCTGGAGGCCTACCCCGAGCAGATGAGCGGGGGCGAGCGCCAGCGGGCCGCCATCGCCGTCGCGCTCTACCACGACCCGGACATCATCCTGGCGGACGAGCCCACGGCCTCCCTGGACTCGCGCCGGGCCCGGACCGTCGCCGAGCTCCTGGCCGCCCAGACCCACGAGTGGGGCAAGGCCACGGTCATGGTCACCCACGACGAGCGCCTGCTCGACGTGTGCGACCGCGTCATGGTCATGAGCGACGGCATGCTCAGCCAGACCACGCACGCCGAGGTCGCGCACCACGCTCTGCACCCGCCGAGGACGCAGGACTAGGGTCGGCACGTGCCCACGCTTCCTCGGCCCCTCCCCTTCCCCACCGCGGTCTTCCTCGGGGACTCGGTGACCACCGGGTGGCAGGCCGTCACCCACCCGCGTAACCGCTGGACCTCTCTCGTGTGCGAGCACCTGCGCTGGCGGGAGGTGGCTCTGGCCGCCGACGGCATGGGCTTCTTCGCGCGCAGGGGCGGCACGCTGCCCGGTGGCGGGCGCTCGCCCTCGTGCCGGGACACCACCTGGCTCGAGACGGTGCTGCGGGCCGAGCCCGACGTCGTCACCGTGTGCCTGGGGCTCAACGACGCCGCGCTGCTGCCCTCCCAGCTCGAGCTCGTCCGCCAGGCCGTGGAGCACGACCTGTCCTTCCTCGCCGCCCGGCTGCGCGGCGTGCCGGTCGTCGTCGCCCCCTACTTCCCGGCTGTCGGCGTCGGTCCGCGCTTTGAGCTCGTGCGCCGCATGGTGCACGAGCAGTCCGCGACGGTGGGCCTGATGTCGACCGACGCGATGAGCCTGGCCGTCGACGGCGACACCGACAAGCTGAGCATCGACGGCATCCACCCGGACGACGCCGGGCACGCCGCCATCGCGCGGGCGATGATCCAGCTCTACGAGGAGCTCGTGCCCGCGCTGTGCACCCCCGGCGCCCAGCGCTCGGCCTAGCCCCGGGCACACGGCCCGCTCCCGCCCTCGTCGGCCTCGTACGGCCGCGCACCGGGCGCTGAAGCAACCCGCCGGTGGCATAGAGTGGGCGCAGTACCCGCGTCCCCTCAACGAGGAGTCCCCGTGCCGCAGCACCGTGAGCCCACGCTCGCCGATGTCGCCTCACGCGCGGGAGTGTCCCTGACAACGGTCTCCCGGGTGCTCAACAACCGCGGCTACCTCAGTGAGGTCACCAAGGCCCGCGTGGCCGCGGCGATCAAGGAGCTGAGGTACCGCCCCAACCAGGTGGCGCGGGCGCTGCACGGCAAGTCCACCCAGACGGTCGGCGTCATCGTCCCCACCGTCTCCCTGCCCTTCTTCGGCGAGCTGTCCGCGCAGATCGAGGACGCCCTGGCGGCGCACGGCTACCGCACCCTCATCTGCAACTCCCTCAACCGCCGGGACCGTGAGCGCGACTACCTCGACCTGCTGGTCTCGCACCGCGTCGACGGCATCATCTCGGGTGGCCACAACGAGGACCTAGAGGAGTACGCCACCATCCGGCTGCCCCTGGTGACGGTGGACCGTGACCTGTCCCCCACCATTGCCAACGTGCGCTGCGCCAACGAGGCCGGGGCGCGGGTAGCGACCTCCCACCTGCTCTCACGCGGCGCAGGCCGTCCCGCGCTGCTGACCTCCCGCTCGGGCGCCCACAACCGGCGCGAGGCCGGCTACCGGGCGGTCCTGGAGGAGGCGGGGATCGATCCCCTCATTATCACCGTGGACTTCCACACGCCGGATGCCCAGCGCGCCACCCTCGTGCGCGAGCATCTTGATGCCGTACGCAACGAGATCGACTCGGTCTTCGCCACCGACGACCTGTCCGCGGCCGACGTCCTCCAGTGGGCCCGCGAACGCGGCCTGAGCGTGCCCGGCGACGTCAAGGTGGTCGGCTTCGACGGCACGGCGGCGCTGCGGCGGGCGCTTCCGGGCCTGACCACCATCCAGCAGCCGATCGGTGCCATCGCCCGCACCGCCGTCGACCTCGTCCTGGAGCAGATCACCTCCCTGCACGACGGCGACCTTCCCGAGCCCGCGCGCAGCGTCATCGAGCTTCCCGGCACCCTGATCCAGGGGCGCACCACCTGAGCCGCTCCCCCACTCTCCGCGCCTAGCGGCCCTCCGGCTGCGGCAACGGCCGGAGGGCCGGTACCCCGCGCGGGGTACCGGCCCTCCGGAGCGTGTGGCTCGGCGTCAGGCCTTTGCCTCGGCGGGGGCGGGGGCGACGGCGTAGAAGGCGTCGCCGCGCTGGACCTCGCCGGCGTGCTCGTCCGTCACACCGTCGAAGGCGCTCGCGTTGGACACGACGACCGGGGTGACGGTCTGGAACCCGGCGGCCTTGACCGCCTCCCAGTCGACGTCGACCAGAGTCTGGCCACGCAGGACCGTGTCACCTGCCTTGACCCGCGGCGTGAAGTGCTTGCCCTCGAGCTGGACGGTGTCCATGCCGATGTGGATGAGCAGCTCGATGCCGGAGGCGGAGCGGATGCCGTAGGCGTGCGCCGTCGGGAAGGCGACGAGGACCTCGCCGTCGACCGGGGAGACGACCGGCCCCTCGGCGGGGTCGATGGCCATGCCGGGCCCGAGCACGCCGGAGGCGAAGGTCTGGTCGGCGACCTCGCTCAGGGGCACGGCCCGCCCGGCGATGGGGGCGGTCACCGTGTAGTCGGTGGCGGCCTCGGCGGGCAGCTCAACGGCCTCGACAACCTCGTGGGCGGCGACGGCGGCCGCCTCCATGGCCTTCTCCTGCTCGTCGGTGACGACCTCGTCGCCGGCGAGGGAGGCCGCGCCCCGGGTGGAGCCGTAGACGAGGGCGGCGACGAAGGCGACGACGAAGACGAGGGCCTCGATCATGAGGTAGGCCGGGATGTCGTCGGTGATGATCGACACGAAGCCGACGAAGCCGGCGGCTCCCAGGGCCGCACCGCGCACGTCGAAGGCGGCCACGAGGCCCGCGCCGAGGGCGGCCACGCCCATGCCGATGAAGAAGGGCCAGCGCAAGCGCAGGTTGACACCGAAGATGGCGGGCTCGGTGATGCCGAAGACGGCCGAGGCGCCACCGGCGCCGGCCAGACCCTTCATCTTGGCGTCCTTGGTCTTGAAGAAGACCGCCAGGGCGACCGCGCCCTGCGCGACGTTGGCCACGGAGGCGATCGGGAAGATGAAGTCACCCACACCGCCGTTCTGCGGCAGCAGCGGGATCTCGACGGCGGGGAAGGACTGGTGCAGACCCGTGACGACGATCGGCGAGTACACGAGGCCGAAGAGGAAGCCGCCGACGATGCCGAGCGTGTTGTAGCCCCAGTTGATGCCGTCGGTGATCCAGATGGACAGCTCACGGGTGACGGGGCCGACGACGACGAAGGTGAGGAAGCCGGTGACCAGGATGGTGATGAGCGGGGTGAGCAGGAAGTCGGTGGTGCCCGACAGCCGCTTGTGCAGCCACTTCTCGATGACGGACAGCAGCCACGCCACGCACAGCACCGGGATGACCATGGCCTGGTAGCCGATCTTGTCGACGTGGACACCGAAGAGGTTCCACGCGTCCGCGGCGGGGATCTTCCCGGCGGCCACCAGGTCGGCGATGCAGGCGCCGTCCGTCAGGGAGCACTTCGTGCCGATGCCCTGGTAGAGCCAGAAGTTGCTCGTGGCCGCGGAGTCGGCCATGTTGTAGGCGCTGAGCAGGGAGGTCGACACCATGGCGGCGCCCATGGCCGCACCGAGGTAGACGTTGCCGCCGAAGCGCTTGGTCGCGGAGAAGCCGACGAGGATCGGCAGGAAGGCGAAGGCCGCCGACGAGACCATGTTGATGAGCGCGTCGTAGTCGGCCAGCCAGGCCCAGCGCTTGACGAGAGGCTCGTCACCGAACAGGCCCTCGGCCGACAGCACGTTGTGCAGCGCCATCATGAGACCGCCGGCGATGAGCGCAGGCAGGATCGGGACGAAGATGTCCGCGATCATCTTGATGAAGCGGGAGACGACGTTGCCGCTCTGGGCGGCCTCCTGCTTCGCCTCGTCCTTGGAGACCTCCTTGACCTTGCCGGTCTTGATCATCTCGGAGAAGACGATGTCGACGTCGCCGGGTCCGACGATGATCTGGAACATGCCGCCGGCGAGGAAGGTGCCCTTGAGGTCGGGGTCCTTGTCGAGAGCCGCCTGGTCGACCTTGTCCATGTCCGCCAGAACGAGCCGCAGGCGTGTGGCGCAGTGCGCCGCCGCGTTGATGTTCTCAGCGCCACCGACGTATGTCAGGACATCTTTGGCCACGCGGGCGTGATCCATTGCCACCCGGGTTTCCTTTCTCTGGGGTCCGGCGGCTCTGCGATGAGCGTGGCCGGGCGGCGCGACGCGGGGAGACGTAACGGCGTCCGGCCCGACCGGACCTATGTCAAACGTTTGTCACACTACCGGGACCGCATCCCTTCCCAACAGGTCCACGATGCGTGAGGCAAATCATACTATGTGACCGGCCTTTGTCGGGCTCCACAAAGGCCGGTCACGGGAGCGGGACTCGCCCGGGCTCAGTCGAAGGTGACCGCGCGAGCGCGGGCAACTCGCACCGCGCCCTGGCAGGCCAGGCGCGCACCGCTCGCCGTCGGGGTGACGAAGGAGCGGAAGGTGGCTGCGAGGTCGCCGTCGCCGACAAAGACCTCCGTGACGGAGCGGTCGTGAAGAACCTCCAGGCGCGGGGACGTACCCGGCTCGAGCGCCACCTCGCGCACGGCCTCGGGGTCGTGGTAGCGCGAGCGCTCCCGGTTGATGACCAGGCGCGGCTCGGGCCCCAGGACCAGCGCGACCTCGACGAAGCACTCCTCGTCCCCGATGGTCAGGCGCACCGCGTCCTGGCTGTCACCGAGGTCCTTGCTGCGGCCGTCCCCGGCCTGCTCGAGGTCGAGCGCCAGGTGCCAGCAGCGGTGCCCCGCCAGCACGTCGAGCTCCGCCGGACCCGCCCCGGTGCCCGGGCAAGAGGCCTCCAGGAGCGGTGCGTCGTCGGCGAGGACGGCCGCGGGACGCTGGATGAGCCGTCCGCCGCGCAGGCTGAGCTCGCGCGGGACGGTAAGACAGTGCACCCAGCCGCCCGTACCGATGGAGGGCTGCTCGTCCTGACCGGCGTTGCCGGCCCAGCCGCTCAGCAGCACCGGCCCCGGCTCGCAGGGCCTGCGGGCGAAGACCTGCGGGGCGTAGAACTCGAAGCCGTGGTCCACCTGGCGCAGGGTGCCGTCGCAGTCACGCAGCTCGGAGCCCACCAGGTGCCCGACGGTGTAGACGCACGGGAAGACCGTCGTGTAGCCGTCGGCCTCCTCGCTGGAGGCGCCCTGCGGGCAGAAGATGAGGACGTCCCACTCCTCGCCGGTGAGCTCGTCGGTGAGCGTCACCAGGCCCGGGCACTCCCACATGTAGCCCAGGGCGTCGAGACGGCCGGCCGCGTCCGGGAAGCTCAGCTCGCCGTCGAGCTCCCAGGACAGCAGGTCCTGGGATCGGTAGAGCAGCGCGGCACCCGTCTCGTCCTCGCGCTGGACCCCCAGCAGCATGCGGAAGGTCCCCGGGCGCTGAGGGTCGCGCATGACCTGGGGGTCGCGGAAGTGGGCGGTGTAGCCCGGCGCGTGCGTGGGCAGCAGCGGGTTGGCGGGCCACTTGGTGAAGGTCACGAGGTCGTCGCTGGTGACCAGGCACTGGCTGGCGGTGCGCTCGTCAGTGAGCGGGTCCTTGACGTTGCCGGTGTAGAAGAGCTGGTACGGGGCCCGGGAGGGCGCCTCGGCGACCTCGCTGTCCTCCAGGACGATGGCGTTGCCGGAGTACGCACCGTTGGCGTCGTAGGCGGAGTCGGGGACCACGGCCGGCTCGTGGTGCTCCCAGTGCAGCGTGTCGCGTGAGCTCGCGTGCCCCCAGTACACGAGCCGACGGGTGCCGTGCATGGGCGTGTACTGGTAGAAGGCGTGGTACGTGCCCGAGCTGATGAGCAGGCCGTTGGGGTCGTTGAGACGTCCGACCTCAGGGGCGAGGTGCACCAGCGGGTAGTCGGGGTCCGCACTGGCCGTGGAGCCCGCGGCGGCCTGAAGAGCGAGCGACCTGAGGTTCTCGGTCATGCTGGGAGGGTACAGGTACGGATGTGTCCGCCACGGGCGGATCGACGTCGGACAACCCGGCCCAGGTGGCCTGGACGTCGTCGCCGCGCGAGGAATGCGGCCCGGGAGCCTGCCACGGGGCCGGGCCACGCCGGGACCCTCGTGCCCCGATCGGCGCTCGGGCAGGCGTTAGGCTGCGGCACAGCCCGGACGATCCACCTGAGGAGCAGGCACATGGCTGCTGAGCGCACCACTTCCCGCACGTCCGCCACCACCCGGGGCACCTCCCGCCGTCGGCGGCGTCCTGACGCCTCCGCGGGCACCCGCGGTGGTGGCGGTGGTCGCAGTGCCGAGAGCACCGTGAGCACCGTGCGTCTGGGGATCGACCTGGGCACGACGCGGACGGTGGTCAGCCTCGTCGACCGCGGCAACTACCCTGTCCTGGGCTTTGTCGACGCCCGCGGCGACCGCCACGAGTACCTTCCCTCGCTCACCGCCCTGACCGAGGACGGGCTCGTCCACGGTTTCGAGGCCCAGGACGCCGCTCGCAGCGGCGCCCCCGTGCTGCGCAGCCTCAAGCGGGTCCTGGGCTCCCCCGCCGTCTCGTGGTCCACACCGGTGCGCATCGGCGACGAGGAGCACGAGGTTGGTGAGGTGCTCACAGGGTTCCTCACCCACCTGCGCACCCTGCTCGAGGCGGCCCCGGAGCTGGCCGGCGCCAGGCTGGGCACGACGCCCCACGAGGTCGCGGTCGCGGTTCCCGCCCACGCCTACGGGGCCCAGCGCATGCTCACCCTCGACGCCTTCGCGGCCGCGGGCTTCCACGTCGTGCAGATGGTCCACGAGCCCTCGGCCGCAGGCTTCGAGTACACGCACCGCCAGGGCTCGACGGTGACGTCCCGGCGCACCCGCGTGCTGGTCTACGACCTGGGCGGAGGCACCTTCGACACCTCCCTCGTCAACGTCTCCGGCAGCGACCACGAGGTGCTGGCCTCCCGGGGCCTGCCGGACCTCGGCGGTGACGACATCGACCTCGTCCTGGCCCAGCTCGTGCTCGCCCGCGCGGGGGTCTCGGAGCAGGACCTCAGCCTCACCGAGCGCGACGACCTGCTCGACCAGTGCCAGCAGGCGAAGGAGTCCCTGTCCCCCCAGACGCGGCGCCTGGTGGTCGAGCTGCGCGAGGAGCCCGTCGTCCTGCCCGTGGCCGAGCTCTACGAGGCCACACGCGGCCTGGTGGAGAGGTCGCTGGAGGTGCTCTCACCCCTCGCCGGGCAGCTGGAGGACGGCGGCCCGGACCTCACGGCGGTGGCGGGCATCTACCTCGTGGGTGGAGCCTCCTCCTACCCCCAGGTCCCCAGGCTCCTGCGCGCGGCCTTCGGCAGGCGGGTGCACCGCTCGGCCCAGCCGGGCGCCTCGACGGCGATCGGCCTGGCCATCGCCGTGGACCCGGACTCCGGGATGACCCTGACGGACCGCCTGTCGCGGGCGCTGGGCGTGTTCCGTGAGGCCGAGGCCGGTGAGACCGTCTCCTTCGACCTCCTGCTCACCCCCGACGCCGTCATGGCCCGCGACGGCTTCGCCCCGGCGCGCACCGGCACGGCCGAGCGCGAGTACCGGGCGGTGCACAACGTGGCCCGTCTGCGCTACGTCGAGTGCGCGGGCGCCGACGTGGCGGGCGGGCCGCTGGGACGCGTGTCGCCCTGCGGCGAGCTGCTGTTCCCGGTGGACCGCGCCCTGCGCGAGGCCGAGGACCTCTCGGCGGTGCCGGTGGTGCGCACCGGCGACGGCCCGGTGCTGCGCGAGCGCTACGAGGTGGGTGCCGACGGCGTCGTCGAGGTGACGCTCACCGACCTGTCCGACGGCTACTGCCTCTCGCGTCGCATCGGGCGTATCGAGCCCTGACGGCCGGGCCCGTTCAGCGGGCCTCGTGCGCGGCGTCGGACAGCGCGGTCAGCCACGCGGTCTCCTCGACGCTGAGCTCGAGGGTGAGCGCGTCGGTGATCGGGCCGAGCTGCTCCACGCTGCGTGCGGAGGCCAGCGGGGAGACGACGCCGGGGCGCTCGCGCAGCCACGCCAGCGCCACCGCCGCCGGGTGCACGTCGTGGGCCGCGGCGACGGACTCCAGCGCGTCGACAACGTTGAAGCAGGCCTCGGTGAGGTAGCCGGCGACGGCGCTGCTGCGTGCTCCTGTGGGCTCCTCGCCACGGCGGTACTTGCCCGTGAGGAAGCCGGCGGCGAGGGAGAAGTAGGGCACGAGGCCCATGCCCAGGTCTGCGGCCACCTGCCCCCTGTTGCCCGGTCCCTCGACGTCGTCGCGGTGCACGAGGTTGTAGTGGGGCTGGAGGGCGACGGGGCGGTCCCAGCCCACGGCGTCGGCAATCTCCACCCACTGGGTGATGCGGTCGGGAGTGTAGTTCGACAAGCCGATGTAGCGGATCTTGCCGGCGCGGCGGATCTCCTCGAAGACGGCGACCGTCTCCTCCAGCGGGACGCTGGGGTCGTCGTAGTGGGCGTAGTAGAGGTCGATGGTCTCGGTGCCCAGGCGGCTGAGGGACTCGTCGACGGCGCGGCGCACGTTGTCGGGTGCAAGCCCGCTGCGGTCGGGCTTGGTAGAGACCTTGGTAGCGATGACAAGGTCGTCATGGTGCCCCCGCCGTGCCAGCCAGGAGCCGATGATCGACTCGGACTCCCCTCCCGTGTTGCCGTCCGCCCAGGCCGAGTAGCCGTCAGCCGTGTCGATGAAGCTGCCTCCGGCGGCGGTGTAGGCGTCGAGGACGGCGTGGGAGGTCTGCTCGTCGCAGGTCCAGCCGAAGGTGTTGCCGCCCAGTCCGATGCGCGAGACGTCGAGCTCGCTGGTGCCCAGGATCATGAGGGTCTCCTTTCTGCAGGGTCACGGGCGCCACCGCCTGCAGGGAGCCAGCTGCACCCGCATGACGTGCAACGAGGGCAGGGGAACGTCGTATTCCCCGCCCTCGCGGTCAGTGCCTGAGCCGTGCGCTCACATGGCGCGGCGTGCGGCGCGGCGACGAGCCAGCTCGTCCTCGACGACGGGCTCGGCGTGCTCGGTGGGCAGCGTGGCGAGCGTGCCCTCGACCTCGTGCCACACCCGGCCGACGGCGATGCCGAAGACGCCCTGTCCGCCCTGGACCAGGTCGATGACCTCGTCGGCGCTCGTGCACTCGTAGACGGAGGCGCCGTCGCTCATGAGCGTGATCGTCGTGAGGTCCTCGACGCCCCGTGCGTGCAGGGCGTTGACGGCGGTGCGGATCTGCTGGAGCGAGACGCCGGTGTCCAGCAGGCGCTTGACGACCTTGAGCAGGAGGATGTCCCGGAAGGAGTACAGGCGCTGGGAGCCTGAGCCCTTGGCCCCGCGGATGGTCGGCTCGACGAGGCCGGTGCGGGCCCAGTAGTCGAGCTGGCGGTAGGTGATGCCTGCGGCGCGGCAGGCGATGGGGCCCCGGTAACCGGTGTGGACGTCGAGGTCGGGAAGCGGGTCCCCGAAGAGCATGCCCTGGGTGCGCTGGGGTGCGAGCCTGTGACTGATCGCTTCGTTCGCGCTCACGTGCCTGCTCCTGTCAGTTCGGGACCCGTGCGCCGGGCGCACGGGCCGCGGTGCGGTGTGCACCAGCGAGGTCCACGATAGGGCCGGACAGGCCCGTCCTCAACGAAGGCCACGCACCCACGGGAAACGGAGTCCGTCTCAACCTGAGGATGAGGTTGAGCGCAGGCCGGAACCACGTCGACCTTCGCCCTCCATTCCAGGGAAAGGCGCCCACCACCCACCCATGACTATGTGATGCAACACACATCCTGAGTCACAGTAGTCACACACGTCCCGCGTGTCGCGCGCGTGGGAGGGAGGACCGTCACGATCCCGGCCTCGGGTCGGTCGGACCCGCACGCACAGAACCTACGCCAGGCCGGCACCTGTGCCCGTACCGGGCTCGGGGCGCGCAGCGGCCGGGTACGCGTCGAGCGCGGCCCTCAGCCGCGCCACCCTGTCCTGCACGGGGTCCTCGGCCAGGTCGACCGCCCTCAGACGCAGCAGCGCCGCGGAGGCCCACAGCCGGGCACGGCACTCGTTGGCCAGGATGAGCGCGTCCGCTGGGCTGCACGAGACCAGGTGCTCGTCCCCGCCCGCGTCCACCACCTGGGCCCCGGTACGCAGGCCGCCGTCGGCGTCGACGTCGAGCACGATCCCCGACAGGTGCGCGCCCGCCGCCCCGAGGGCGGAGGTCAGCAGCGCCGACCAGCTGGAGGAGGCGGGTCCCTCCCCCGAGCTCAGGGTCAGTGCGTCACGGGCGCCGACGGGTACGGCCACCATCCGCGGGCCGCTCTCCTCCACGAGGATCGCGACAAGCCCGCCATCCTGCTGAGAGGCCCGAACGCCCATGAGCCGCATCCCGTGCACCCGTCCAGGCTAGTGTCACCACGCCCCGGTGTCCTGAGAACCAGCAGACCGAAGCCCCCCGGGTAGAGATCAGACGAGTGCGTCGACTGCGCGTCGCAGCAGGAGCGCGTGCAGCTCGCCCACCTTGCCGGCGAGCTCGCTGGCCGCCTCCTCCCCCGCGGAGGACGAACGTGAGCGCTTGTGCTGCACGGCCTGGTCGATGACGTCGGCCTGGCGCTCGGCAGAGGTACGCAGCATCCTCAGGTTGCGCAGGGGCACGCCCTGGGCGTGGACCTCAAGGGCGACGGCCACCGTGCGCACCGCCCGGCTGTCGAACAGGCCGTGCGCGTCCGCGGCGACCAGCCCGATGGCAATGAGCTCGTCGAGCTCCTCGGCGCTCACTCCCGTACGGGCGCGCAGCCCCTCAAGGTCGGTCGGGCCGTCGTCGAGGCGCCGCCCGTGGGCGGCGACGACGCGGGCCACGGGCGACGCCGGGGTGCCGGACTCGTCAAGCTCGGCCAGGCGCTCACGGATGACGGAGATCGGCAGGTACTCGTCACGCTGAGCGGTCAGGGCGAAGCGCAGACGCTCGACGTCGGCCTGCGAGTACTGGCGGTAGCCGTTGCCGACGCGGTGCGGGCTGATGAGCCCCTCGGTCTCCAGGTAGCGGACCTTGGAGATCGACAGCGCGGGGAAGGCCTCCTTGAGCAGGCTGACGACCTCGCCGATCTTCATCCCGGGCTCGTGGGAGACGTTGTGGGGCCAGGAGCCGGGTGCTCCCGGCACCCGGCTCGCAGCGTGCCGGCGGGCAGGTGAGGCGGCAGGCATCGTCACCGCAGGTCGGAGCTCGGGGCCGGACCGGGGTGGTACGTCATGCGGTACTTACCGATCTGCACCTCGTCACCGGGGCGGAGCACGGCCTGCTCGACACGCTCCCGGTTGACGTAGGTGCCGTTGAGCGAGCCGGAGTCGCGCACGGCGAAGCGCCCGTCGCTCTGGCGGGTGAACACCGCGTGCTTGCGTGAGACCGTGACGTCGTCCAGGAAGATGTCGGCACGAGGGTGGCGGCCGACGGTCGTCTGCTCCGCGTCCAGCAGGAACCGCGACCCGGTGGCGGGGCCCGCTCCCACGAGCAGCAGGGCCGTGCCCGCAGGCAGCGCCGTGATGGCCGCCCGGTCCTGCTGAGACAGGCCGATGAGGGGGGCCTCGCGTTGGTCGGAGAGGTCGATAACCCCGAAGTCCTGGGTCAACGTGGCGTCCGGCTCTCTCGGAGTGCTCGTCATCTGTTCCTCCTCAGGTCGGGCGGCGCCAGGATGCGCCACGTGCTCACACCATACCGTCGTGTCGCCCAGAGGGAAGACGCTCGGGGCAGGGTCGGTCTACCACCTGGCGTGCACGCAGCGCCCGGGCGAGGTCGTCGCGCTGCTTGAGCACGAGACGTCTGAGGGCGGCGGGCGCCGCCGCGTGCCCCTCCAGCCAGGCGTCCACGGCCGCCAGGTCCTCGCCCTCGCCGCAGGCGGGGAAGAGCCCCAGGACGATACGCGTCGCCGTCTCCTGGGTGCGCTCGCCCCACACCTGCTCCAGGGCGTCGAGGTAGCGCCCGGTCAGCGGCGCCGTCAGCTCGCGGTGGGCGTCGACCGCGTAGCCGGCCAGCAGCGCGTCCAGGTGGTCGTTGCTCAGGCCCTCGTCCCCCAGCACCCGCTCCAGCACCGCCGCCTTGACCTCGGGGCGGGGCAGTGCGTGCACCGCCTGCAGGTGGCGGGTGACGTTGGCCGACTGCGGAGCCCGAGCCAGTGCGGCGTCGAGCTCGTCTGCTGCGGCGCGTCCCAGCCTGGCCAGCGCGATGAGCAGGCGCCAGCGCAGGTCGTCGTCGACGACGACGCCCTCCAGCTCTCCGGCCAGGACGGAGCGCAGCCGTTCCTCGCACAGGTCCACCTGTGCCGCGTCCAGCACCAGTGCCTGCCCGGCGGCCTCGGCCCAGGCCCGCAGGCGCACGAGCTGTGCGTCGGATGCGGGCGCGGCGGCCACGAGCAGGTCCCACGCACTCGCCCGGACCCCGCCGCCGACTCCGGCCAGCGGGGCCAGGGCGGCAGCCCGGGACCGGGACGCGGTGTAGCGCAGGGCGTACAGGCGGGCGTCAGCCAGCAGGCGGCCGAGGACCGCCGGCTCGGTGGCTTCCTGCGCCTGGCTCAGGACGGTCTCGACGAAGGCGGGCGCCTCCAGCAGGGCGTCGCGTACGAGCAGGGTGAGGCTCGACCACCACACCGCGGAGGCGAGGGGGTCCGTCAGGCGCCCCAGGCTCCGGCGTGCGGTGGCCAGCGAGGCGGCGTCCGGGCGCACGACGGCGTAGGTGAGGTCCTCGTCGTTGAGCGTCACGAGGTCGGGCACGGCCAGGCCGACGGCCTCGGGCACCTCACAGCTGGGGCCGTCCAGGGTGAGCGGCAGGCGGTGGGTGCGCACCAGGGCGCCGTCGTCGTCGAAGGAGTAGAGGCCCACGACAAGCGTGTGCGGTCGCAGCACTTCCCGCCCGGTCACCGGGTCCGTCCCCTCCTGGCGGACGGTGAGCCGGGTCAGGCGCGTCCCGTCGGACTCGGGCTCGCAGGTGAGCACGGAGGGGCCGGAGGTGCTCAGCCAGGCCCGGGCCCAGGCCCCCATGTCCCTGCCGGAGGCGCTGGAGAGGGTGTCGAGGAAGTCGGCGAGGGCGGCGTTGGCAAAGGCGTGCTCGGTGAACCAGTGCCGGGCGGAGTCGAGGAAGACGTCCTCGCCCACGTAGGCGACGAGCTGTTTGAGGACCGAGGCCCCCTTGGCGTAGGTGATGCCGTCGAAGGCCTGGCGGGCGGTCTCGACGTCGTCGACCGTGGCGGTGACGGGGTGGGTCGTGTCGGGACGCGAGTCCTCGGCGTAGGCCCAGGCCTTGCGACCGAAGGCGAAGGTGGCCCAGGCCTCGGTCCACTCGGTGGCCAGGGCCTGCGCCCAGGTGCCCTGGTGGTCCGCGAAGGACTCCTTGAGCCACGTGTCCTCCCACCAGCGGGGGGTGACAAGGTCCCCGAACCACATGTGGCACATCTCGTGCAGGATCGTGTTGGCACGCTCGGCGTGCTGGGCTGCGGTGACGGGCCCCTGGAAGAGGAAGCTGGACTCGTTGAAGGTCACGCAGCCGGGGTTCTCCATGGCGCCGATGTTGTACTCGGGAACGAGCACGCTGTCGTAGGTGCCCCACGGGTACGGGAAGGCGTAGGCCCGGTCGAACAGGTCCATCCCCGAGCGGGTGACGGCCAGGAGCTCGTCGGCGTCCAGGTGCCGGGCCAGGCTCGCCCGGCAGGACCAGGACAGGGGCACTGGGGCGTCGTCGGGACGCAGGGGCGAGCGCCACCGTCCCTGCACCCGGTGCCAGGGGCCGGCGGCCAGGGCCGTGAGGTAGGAGGGCAGCGGCTGGGTCGGGGTGAAGCGGGTGGTCTGGGTGCCGGGCCTGTCCGGGCAGTCCCGGGTCGAGTCGAGGGCGCCGTTGGCGATGACCGTCCAGCCGACCGGGTGGACGACGCTGAGGCGGAAGGGTGCCTTGAGGTCCGGCTGGTCGGTGCAGGGCCAGGCCCGGCGCGCGTCGGAGGGCTCGAAGTGCGTGTACAGGTAGGTGGCTCCGTCCACCGGGTCGTGGAAGCGGTGCAGGCCCTGGCCGGAGCTGGAGTAGCGGCCCCGGGCCTCGACGACGACGCGGTGCTGGCCCGCACCCAGCGCGGGCAGGGCCACGCGGGCGCCGTCCCACCGGGGCTCGATCTCCTCGCCGTCGACCTCGACGCCGGTGACCGCCTCGCCGAGGAAGTCCACCCACAGGCCCTCGGCGCTGTCGCGCACGTCGAGGTCGAGCTCGCTGCGCACGGCGAAGCCCGTGCTCGCGGCCTCGCCGGCACCGGTGACGTCGACGCGAACCGTCAGGCGGGCCAGCGCCAGGACGCCCGAGCGCCAGACGGCCTCCTCGCGCGAGAGGTTCGTCCTCGAGGCCGGGCGCCTCGGGGGGCGGCAGGCGGTGGGCGCAGGCGCCATCAGCTCCACTTCTCCTCGGCGCGCGCCTCCTCCGCCCACAGGACGTGGTAGACGCCCGCCGGGTCGTCCGTGCGGTGGTAGGTGTGGGAGCCGAAGAAGTCGCGCTGGCCCTGGATGAGGGCGGCGGGAAGCCGCTCGGAGCGCAGCTGGTCGACGTAGGCCAGCGAGGCGGCGAAGGCGGGGGCCGGGACCCCGGCCAGGGCGGCGGTGGCGACCACCTCGCGCCAGGCGGGCAGGACCTGCTCAAGGGCGGTGGCGAAGGTCGGGGCCACCAGCAGGCTGGCGAGCCCGGGCTCTGCGGTGTAGGCGCGGGTGATGTCGTCGAGGAAGCGGGCGCGGATGATGCAGCCCGCGCGCCAGATGCGGGCCATGTCGCCCAGGTCCACGTCCCAGCCGTGGGCGGCGGAGGCGGTGGCGATCTCGTCGAAGCCCTGGGCGTAGGCGGCGATCTTCGAGCCGTAGAGGGCCTGGCGGACGGCGTCGACGAAGGACTGGCGCTCGGCGTCGGTGTCGTAGCCGATCTCGCGGGCCCCGGCGTCGAGGGCGGCCTCGCGCACGGCGCGGCGCTGGGCGGGTGAGGAGGAGGCGGCGCGCGCGAAGGTCGCCTCGGCGATGGCCGGGACGGCCACCCCCAGCTCGAGGGCGGTCTGGGTCGTCCACGAGCCGGTGCCCTTCTGTCCGGCCGCGTCGACGATGACGTCGACGAAGGCGGCGCCGGTGGCCGGGTCGACGCGCTCAAGCACCTCGGTGGTGACGTCGATGAGGTAGGAGTCGAGCTCGGAGGTCTTCCAGGAGCGGAAGACGGCGGCGATCTCGGGCACGCTCAGGCCGCCGACGCGGCGCAGCAGGTCGTAGGCCTCGGCGATGAGCTGCATGTCGGCGTACTCGATGCCGTTGTGGACCATCTTGACGAAGTGGCCGGCGCCGTCGGGACCCACGTGGGTGCAGCAGGGCGTGCCGTCCACCTGGGCGGAGATCGACTCGAGCATGGGCCCGAGGCGCTCGTAGGACTCACGGGTGCCGCCGGGCATGATCGAGGGGCCCAGCAGCGCGCCCTCCTCCCCGCCGGACACGCCCATCCCGACGAAGTGGATGCCCTGCTCACGCAGGGAGGCCTCGCGGCGCTGGGTGTCCTTGTAGAAGGTGTTGCCGGCGTCGACGATGATGTCGCCGGGCTCAAGCAGCGCACGCAGCTGCTCGATGACCGCCTCGGTGCCCGCCCCGGCCTGGACCATGATGATGGCCACGCGAGGGCGGCGCAGGGAGGCGACGAAGTCCGCCAGCTCGGAGGCCGGCACGAAGTCGCCCTCATGGGAGTAGCGGTCGATGAGCCGCTCGGTGCGCGTGTGGGTGCGGTTGAAGACGGCGACGGCGTGCCCGTGGCGGGCGAGGTTGCGAGCGAGGTTCGCCCCCATGACGCCCAGGCCGTAGACGCCGATGTCGGCGCTGGCGGGGGCCGGGGTGAAGGTCGTGGCGTCACTGGTCGCGCTCATGGGGGCCTCTTCCTCAGGGGTCTGCTGCTGGGGCTCGGGCACGACCGCGGGCTGCGCTCTGGCGCGTCCACAGCCGGGCCTCGGTGGGAGCCTAGCGCCCCACCCGCCGCCCGACGACGGACACGGCCCGGTGGAGCCGGTCCAGGGACCGGGGCGGGCGGGGGTCACGTGCGGGGTCGGCGGGCGGGCACCCTTGTGGCGCGGTCCCCCACCTGAAGCGGTGTCCGCGGGCACCTGCGTACAGTGGGGCGCGCACGCGCACCGTGCGCGGCGCACGAGAAGGAAGGCTGCTGTGAACGCCTCCGACAACCCGCTCCTGGACCCCCGCGACCTGCGGATGCCGCGTGTGGCGGACCCGTGCGTGCTGGTCATGTTCGGTATCACCGGGGACCTGGCACGCCACAAGCTCCTGCCTGCGATCTACGACCTGGCCAACCGCGGACTGCTCTCGCCCGCCTTCAGCCTGGTGGGGGTCGGTCGGCGCGACTGGGACGACGAGGCGATGCGCGCCTACGTGCGTGAGGCCGTCGAGGCCCACGCGCGCACCGCCTGGCACGAGAGCATCTGGGAGCAGCTGGCCGCCGGAATGCGTTTCGTCACGCTGGACTCCTTCGAGGACGAGCAGGCCTACGCCCGTCTCACCCGGGTGGTGGAGGACCTGGACGCGACCCGCGGCACGCGCGGCAACCGCGCCTTCTACCTGTCGATCCCGCCGGGCTGGTTCCCGGCGGTGACCGAGCGCGTGGCCGCCTCCGGGCTCGTGGCCGCCTCCGGCTCCGCCTGGCGGCGGGTGGTCATCGAGAAGCCCTTCGGGCACGACCGTGCCTCGGCGAGCGAGCTCGACGCCCTCGTCGCACGCATCGTGCCGCCCGACGACGTCTTCCGCGTCGACCACTACCTGGGTAAGGAGACGGTCCAGAACATCCTGGCGCTGCGCTTCGCCAACACGATCTTCGAGCCCCTGTGGAACCAGCGCTACGTCGATCACGTGCAGATCACGATGGCCGAGGACATCGGCATCGGCTCGCGCGCCGGCTACTACGACACCATCGGCGCGGCCCGTGACGTCATCCAGAACCACCTGCTGCAGCTGCTGGCCCTGACCGCGATGGAGGAGCCGATCTCCATGGCGGCCTCGGCGGTGCGCGCGGAGAAGGAGAAGGTCCTGGCGGCCGTGCGCCTGGAGCGCGCCGGCGTGCTCGACCTGGCGGCGACGACGGCGCGCGGACGCTACGCCGCCGGCTTCCAGGGCGGTACCGAGGTCGCCGGCTACCTGCAGGAGAGCGGGGTTCCCGCCGACTCCACGACCGAGACCTTCGCGGCCCTGCGCCTGGAGATCGCCACCCGGCGCTGGGCGGGCGTGCCCTTCTACCTACGCGCCGGCAAGCGTCTGGCCCGGCGGGTGACCGAGGTCGCCGTCGTCTTCCGCAAGCCCCCGTTCCTGCCCTTCGACCCGGCCTCGACCGCCGCCGTCGGCGCCAACGCGATCGTCATGAGGATCCAGCCGGACGAGGGCGTGACCATGCGCCTGGCCTCCAAGGTGCCGGGCACCCAGATGGAGCTGCGGGACGTGCTCATGGACTTCGCCTACGGCGGGTCCTTCAACCAGGAGTCCCCCGAGGCCTACGAGCGCCTCATCCTCGACGCCCTCCTAGGCGACGCCCCCCTGTTCCCGCACCAGCGGGAGGTGGACCTGTCCTGGCGGATCCTTGACCCGGTCATCGAGCACTGGGCGCACGCGGGCGCACCGGAGGACTACGTGCCCGGCTCCTGGGGCCCGGACAGCGCCCACGACCTTCTTGCCCGTGACTCGCGCACCTGGAGGCGCTCATGATCACCACGCTCACGGCCACGTCGACCGAGCGCATCGTCTCCGAGCTGCTCGACGCAGAGGGGACGATGGGCGGCTCGCGGGTCCTCACGCTCCTCATCTCCACGAACGCTCTGGACCTGGAGGAGGCGCTGACGGCGGCCCACGGGGCCTCGCTGGACCACCCGAGCAGGATCATCGCCCTCGTCCACCCCGATGACGACACCGAGTCCGCGACGCGCCCCGGCTCCCTCGACGCTGAGATCCGCGTGGGTCACGACGCCGGGGCGGGCGAGACCCTCGTCCTGCGTCCGCACGGGGCGGCCGCGGCGCACCCGGAGACCCTCGTCGTGCCCTTCCTGCTGCCGGACGTGCCCGTGGTCACCTGGTGGCCGACGACGCTGCCCGAGCAGGCTGCGACGGACCCGCTGGGGCGCCTGGCCTGCACACGCATCACGAACACCCCCGCCCAGCCCGACCCGGCGGCGGCCCTCGACACGCTGGCCCCCAGCCACACGCGCGGGGACATCGACCTGGCCTGGACGCGTATGACGCTGTGGCGGGCCATCGTCGCCTCGACACTGGGGCCGGTGCTGCGCGAGCACGAGGTCCACAGTGTCACCGTCGCGGGCGAGCGCGCCAACGCCTCCCTGTCCCTCATGCTGCACTGGCTGCGCCTGCGCCTGGGGGTGGCGGTGGAGCGGGTGGACGTCGAGGGCTTCTCCGGTATCGCCCAGGTGGCGGTGCACACCTCCGCCGGCACGTGGAGCATCGAGCGCGCGGACCAGGAGCGGGTGCGGATCTGCACGCCCGACGGCGCGCACACGCAGATCGTCACGATGCCCCGGCGCCAGCCGGTGACGACGCTGAATGAGGAGCTGCGGCGCCTGAGCCCGGACGTCGTCTACGAGGAGGTCCTGGCGGCCCTGGCGGCCGACTACCGGGCGTCTGGCGCCTGAACGCGGCGCCCCGGCCTGGGGATAGTGTCGTGGGTGCCCTCTAGCCTGGACTCATGACGGTGGAGACGGTCGTGCTCGGGTGTCGGGCCGCAGGAAGGCGGGCCCGGTGCCGTGTCGCCGCGGCTGTGCTGGTGCTGGTGAGCGTCCTGCTCACCCCGGTCGCGGTCGCGGCGCCCGCCGTGCCCTGGGACTCTCGCGGTGACGCCGTGCTCACTCCCGCCCAGGCCCTGGAGGCGCTGGCCGCCCTGCCCGAGGACGCCCCCGCCGCGGTGTCCTGGGCCGAGGGCGGCTCGCGCACCGGCTGGTTCGGCCAGACCTGGGAGGATGTCGACGGCGACGGCTGCGACACGCGTAACGAGATCCTCTCGCGGGACCTGGAGCAGGCCGACTACTCGCGTGCCGAGGGCCTCCAGCCGCTTGAGGAGGGAGTGGGTCAGGGCGCACGCGTGTGCCCGGACGCCACCGTGTGGTCCGGGACCCTCCACGACCCCTACACCGGCTCGGTCCTCAGCTTCACGCGGGGTGCGGACACCTCCGCGCAGGTCCAGATCGACCACGTCGTCCCGCTCAGCTACCTGTACGCGCACGGAGCCTGGGCGTGGGACGCGCGCACGCGCCTGCTGGCCGCCAACGACCCGCTCAACCTCCTGGCGGTCGACGGCGAGGCCAACCAGGACAAGGGGGCCTGCGGGCCCGCGACCTGCCCGATCGGCTCCACCCAGACGGGGACCTGGGACCCCGCGGGAGGATCGGGGTGGTGGCCGCCCGACGACGCCTTCCGGTGCTCCTACGCGGCGCGCTTCGTGTCGGTGCTGGCCGCCTACGAGCTGGGGGTGCCCGAGGCGGACGCGGCCTCCCTGCGGTCGGTGCTCGAGGACTGTGCGGCCGGGGGCGACGGGGCACCCGGACCGCTCGGCAGTGCCAACCGCGCCCTCGACGCCGTCGGCGACGGTCTGCTGGCGCGATCAGACCTCGTGGCGGTCCTCGTCCTCGGCTCGGCACTGCTGGGAACGGGCCTCGTGCTCCGCTCGCGCCGAGGCCGTGGGCGTCGGGGACAGAGGGGGCTCCGGGGCCGACTGCCCGGACGCCTGGGGCGTCGGGGCCGGCCCCGACCGACGCCCCACGGCCACCGATAGGATCCGGGCATGGACGGCGAGGACCCGAGGATCACGCAGGCGCGGAGTGCCGCCGCCGAGGCGGGTGGCCCCGCCTCGGTTCGGGTGGACGTGTGGCTGTGGAGCGTGCGTCAGGTCAGGTCACGGTCGGCGGCCACGGCCGCCTGCCGGGCCGGTCACGTGCGGGTCAACGGCGTGAGTGCCAAGCCCGCGCAGCACGTCGTCGTCGGCGACGAGGTCCGCTACCGGGTCCAGGGCTTCGACCGTGACCTCGTCGTGCTACGGCTGCTGTCCAAGAGGGTCGGTGCCCCCATCGCCCGCACCGCCTACCTCGACCGCACTCCCCCACGGCCCTCGCCCTTGGACGCCCCGGCCGCCATCGTGCGCGACCGTGGTGCGGGGCGGCCGACGAAGAAGGAACGGCGCGCCCTCGACCGCCTGCGTGACGCGGGTCCCGCCGTCGACATTGAGAGGATCCTCGACGAGAACTGACGCCCGTCAGCGTCCGGCGGGAAGCCGGTCCAGCAGCAGGTTGACCGTGTGCACCACGCCGTCCTCGGTGTTGGCCGGGGCGACGTAGGGGGCGGCCTGGAGGATGCCGGGGTGGGCGTTGGCCATGGCGAAGCCCAGCCGGGCGCGGTCGTAGAGCTCCAGGTCGTTGAGGTAGTCGCCGAAGACCGCCGTCTGCTCGGGACTCACACCCAGGTGCTCCTGGATGATGCTCAGCGCACGGCCCTTGGAGCCGACCGTGCTCATGACGTCCGTCCAGTGCAGCCCGGAGGCGACGGTCTGCAGGTCGGGGACGGCCTGGCGGATCTGCGGCCCCGAGTCGCGCTCGGCCACACCGAAGTCGTAGACGGCGATCTTGAGGACGTCGTCGAGCGCCAGCTCGGTGAGGTCGCGGACCGCCTCGCGTGAGGCGTAGTAGGTGGAGACCTGGCTGGTGAAGGCCTCGTCAGTACGCTCGACGTAGGCGACGTGCCGCGTGGCGACGACCGCCCCGACGTCGCCACCGCGCTCGTGCACCTGCCGCACGGCGTCGATGACCCGCACCGCCTGCTCGCGCGTCATCGGGTCCGAGTGGAGCTCGACACCGCCGACGAGCGAGAACAGGCCGTTCTCCGGGATGACGGGGCCGTCGTCGATACCGGGGCCCAGGACGGCACGCAGGTTGGCGAGCTGGCGGCCCGAGGCGGGGCAGAAGGCGACCCCGTGCGCACGCATCCGCTCGATGAGGGCGCCGAGCCCCGCCGGGGGCCGGGAGCTGTCGTCCAGGAGGGTGCCGTCCATGTCGGTGACGACCAGGCGCAGGTCGATCTCGGCGGGCAGGTCGTGCGCGGCGGTGGGCTCGGGGCGGGTGCTCGTCATGGGGCGATCCTGCCCTGCGCGGGTGACAAGAGCACATGCCCGGGCGGGATCATGACCAAGGACACCGACACTAACGGGGACGGTCGTGCCGGGGACGACGGTGCGGCGGGCGGGACGGGCGCGGGAGCGCCGTAGGACGCCAACCGGCGGTGTGCTGCACGTAGCATGGGCACATGGCACCGAGAGGAGCTGCCACGGACACGCCTCACCCGGACCCGATGCTTCAGCGCGCTGAGTTCACGCTGCTTGACGGGTGGTGGGAGCACGTCGTCCTGCCGGGCGCGGACCTGGGACGCCGGGACCTGCCCGAGCACGGGTGGGCGCTGATCCGCGTCCCCTTCGCCATCGAGACCCGCGACTCGGGGGTGGGCCGCGCCCTGGGGCCCGACGAGACGCTCGTCTACCGTCGTCGGCTCGAGGTTCCCGCCTCGTGGGCGGGACGGCGGCTTCGGATCGTGCTGAGCGCGGTCGATCACGCCTGCCAGGTGCGGGTGGGTGGCCGCGTCGTGGCCGAGCACGAGGGCGGCTACCTGCCGGTCGAGGTCGTGCTCGGCCCCGAGGAGACCTCCGGCGGCCCGGACGGTGCGGGCGGTGGCCTGGAGCTCGTCGTGCTGGTGACAGACCCGACGGACACGGCCTCGATCCAGCGCGGTAAGCAGGTGCTGGAGCCGCGGACGATCTGGTACACGGCGACCTCGGGCATCTGGGGCACAACGTGGATGGAGCCCCTGGCACCGGTTGCTGTCCGCAGTCTGCGGGTGGAGCCACTGGCAGGCCTGGACGGCTTGCGCGTGCGGGTCGAGTCCGACGCCGAGCAGCCCGTGGCCTGTGAGCTCAGCGTCGTGGCGCCCGACGGCGAGCAGACGGCGGCCACGGCCCGCACCGGCACCTGGTGCCGTGTGCCCCTGGCGAACCCGCAGCGCTGGAGCCCCGCCTCCCCCGCCCTGTACCGGGTGCGGGTGCGCGTGGGCCAGGACGAGGTGTCGAGCTGGGCGGGGCTGCGCAGCGTGGGCCTCACGCCCCACGGCGGCAGCGGTCGGCGTCGTCGGGTCCTGCTCAACGGGGCCCCGGTGCTCGTCAACGCCCCCCTGTCGCAGGGCTACTGGCCGTCGTCGGGCATGACCCCGCCCGACGACGCGGCCGTGGAGCACGACCTGCGGGTGCTCAAGTCCATGGGCTTCAACGCGGTGCGTGTGCACATCAAGGTCGAGAGCCGCCGCTTCTACCACCTGTGCGACCGGCTGGGACTCATGGTGGTGCAGGACATGGTCTCGGGCGGCAGGCCGCCGCTGGGGATCCAGGGCTCGGGCGTCATCCAGGCGCTAGGGATCACGGTGCCGGACCGCTCACGCCTGTTCCGCCTGTGGACCGGCCGCGGCCGGGCTCGCGACCGGCAGCGCTTCGCCCGTGAGCTCGCCCAGATGGTGCGCCACCTGAGGTGCCACCCCTCCATCATCATGTGGGTGCCCTTCAACGAGGGCTGGGGGCAGTTCGACAGCCGTCGCGCACAGGAGGCGGTGCGCCGCCTGGACCCCACGCGCCTGGTCGACGCGGCCTCCGGCTGGTTCGACCAGGGCGGCGGCGACCTGCGCTCACGCCACCGCTACGTCCTGCGGCTGCGTCGGGCGCCGCGCCATGACCGGCGTCCCTTCTACCTGTCGGAGTTCGGTGGCCTCAACCTGGCCGTGCCCGGGCACGCGTGGGAGCAGGAGATCCAGTTCGGCTACGGCTTCAGCTCCGACGCCGAGGAGCTGGCGCAGGCGCTCACGCGCCTGTACCGCGAGCAGCTCATCCCTCTGGCCGCACACGGCCTGGCGGCCTGCACCTACACGCAGGTCAGCGACGTCGAGCGGGAGACGAACGGGCTCATGACCTACGACCGCCAGGTGACAAAGGTCGAGCCCTCGCTCATGGCCCGGCTCAACGGAGAGCTCGAGGCGGCCTTCCGGGCGGCGCTGGTCTCCTAGGCTGGGCGCGTACGGGTTCCGGTCCTCACCTCACGCGGGAGCACACGATGGCACGTCGACACGCAGGCGCAGCCGCCCTGGCGGCCCTGGCCCTGGCCGGTCTCGGGGCGCTCGGGACGGCGGCGCGACGCCGGTCGCTGGAGCCGGACCTGGAGCGTGTGCGCCCCGAGCTGCGCGCGCCACTGCTCGTGCTGGGACGTGGGCGCTCCGGTGAGCCCCAGCCCCTGCCTGACAGCCCGGTCCCGGCGGTCCTGTCCTGGGTCCTCAGCGTCGTCGTGCCCTCGGGGCTGGGCACCCGACGCACCGTGGACACCCCGCAGGCCCGGGTACCGGTGTGGCTGTACGAGACTCCCGAACGCTGCGAGAGCGGCCCAACCGGGGCGCTCGTGTGGTTCCACGGCGGCGGGCTCGTCGCCGGCTCCCCCGGACAGGACCACGGCTTGTGCTCGCGGATCGCCCGCGAGCTGGGCTGCCTGGTCGTCAGTGTCGACTACCGCCTGGCTCCCCGCCACCCCTACCCTGCGGCGATCGACGACTGCACTGCCGTCCTGCGGTGGGTGCACGAGGCGGCTGAGGACCTGCACATCGACACCCGGCGGGTGGCGGTCGGCGGTGCCAGCGCCGGAGGCGGCCTCGCAGCAGCGACCGCCCAGCGCGCCCTGGACGAGAACCTGCCGCTCGCCTTCCAGCTGCTCATCTACCCCATGCTCGACGACCGCACCGGCGCCGACGGGAACCCCGTCCCCGGGCAGGGCATGTTCATATGGACCGCGCGCAACAACGCCGAGTCGTGGCAGGCGTACCTGTCTCACCGCCCCGGGCAGGCAGAGGAACGGCCCTGGGCGGTGCCGGCCCGGCGCCGAAGCCTGGCCGGGCTCGCCAGGGCCTGGATCGGAGTCGGAGAGCTCGACCTCTTCCTGGACGAGTGCCGTGACTACGCCCGGCGTCTGAAGGAGGCGGGGGTGGCGGTGCAGGTGCGCGTGGAGCCGGGCATGTACCACGGTGCGGACGTGTTCACCTGGTCGGCGGCGATGAGGGACTTCCGCGACGAGGCCGTCGCCGCGCTCGGCGCAGCGATCAACCCCTCCCGTGAGACGACCGCGTGAGGCCATGGATTCCGACGATCACGCTGCGGTGGGCGCCGCCGGTAGTGCCTTGGCCTGGCCGGTCTCTCCTGACCTCGTGCGCGGCGAGGACGGCCTGTGGCGCCCGGTGTGGGCGGCCACGGACCCGCTGCTGCGCGAGTACTACGACACCGAGTGGGGCGTACCGGTGCGTGACGAGCGAGGGGTCTTCGAGCGGGTGAGCCTGGAGGCCTTCCAGTCGGGGCTGTCGTGGGTGACGATCCTGCGCAAGCGCCCGGCCTTCCGTGAGGTCTTCGCGGGCTTCGATCCCGACGCCGTCGCCGCCTTCGGCCCCGAGGACGTCGAGCGGCTGCTGGGCGAGACGAGGATCGTGCGCAACCGGGCCAAGATCGAGGCGACCGTGCACAACGCCCGCGCCACCCTCGCGCTGCGTCAGGCCGACGACGTCGAGGGCGGCCTCGCCGGGCTCGTGTGGTCCTACCGGCCCCGCACCGAGCTGGCGCCGCACACGCTCGCACAGGTCCCCACCCGGTGCGCCGAGTCGCAGGCGCTGGCCCGTGAGCTCAAACGGCGGGGGTTCCGTTTCGTGGGGCCGACGACGGTCTTCGCGCTCATGGAGGCGATCGGGCTGGTCAACACCCACCTCGTCGGATCCTGGCGCCGTCAGGCCATCTGCGACCTGCGCGGCGAGTACCCGCAGCCCCAGTAGCGCCCAGGAGCGCGAAGGGGCCTGGAGGCGCGCCGAGGAGCACGTCGTCGTCACCCCGAGCAGCGCCCCTCAGTCCCGCGGCGTGGGACGAGGCAGGGTGCGCCGGGCGACGGCCTCGGCGATCTCGAAGGTCTCCTCCAGGCTCGCCGTGTGCCCGAGGTAGAGGAGCCGGTAGGCGACCGTCCCGATCATCATGTCGACGCTCGTCACGGGGTCGGGTCCCGACCACTGACCGATGGCCTGCGCCCGGCGCACCGCGGTGATGGCGCCGTCACGTAGGGGCGCGATGACGCGCTCGCGGTAGGACGCCGCCGCCTCGGGGTTGCCAGTGAGCTCGATGGCCAGGCGCGGTAGTGCGGGCGCCAGCGGGGAGGCCACGAGGTAGGAGTGCGCCTTGACGATGATCTCCGTGAGGTCGGCGAGAGGGTCCGCTCCTGCCTCGCACTCGCGCGGGCCCATGGCCGCGTCCACGGCGTCGACGGCGAGCTCGGCGAGGGAGGACCAGCGGCGGTAGATCGTCGACTTGGGCACGCCCGCGCAGCGGGCGACGTCGTCGGCCCGTAGCCCGCCAAAGCCCTTGGCGGCCAGCAGCGTGAAGGTCTGCTCGAGGATCCGCGCGTCCAGGGAGGCGTCCCTGGGGCGTCCGCCCCGCGAACGCGACTGAGTGCTCACGCGCTCGTCTCCCTCCGCCTGACTCTGTCCGCCGTGACCTGGCCTCGAATCCTTCCAGAATCGCACGACTTGCGCTACTGTTGGTTGTGCAACCACCAGTATCGCTACCGGCGGTCTCGTAGAGGGGGTCACTCATGAAGCAGTCCCACCTGGCGGCCTACGGCCTGCTGCTGTCCTTCCTCGCCAATGACGGCGAGGAGCTGTTCACCTACCAGGAGTCCTCACGGGGGGCCTTCTCGCACGCCCCCTCGTGGGTTCCGCTGCCCGACGAGCTGCGCAGGAACGGCTGGAGCCAGGAGCACACCAACATCGGTATCGCTCTGATCAGCTTGCACTGGGCAGGTGCCGCGATTGCGGGCCTACGCAGCGACGGCCGCTCCGCGTGGTTCCAGAACGCCGCTGCCGCCTGGGGCTTGCACGGCTTCGGCCACTTGGGGTTGTGCCTGCTGCGAGGCGGGTACGTCTCCGGTGCCCTCACAGCCCCCGCCGTCATCGGTTACGGGGCGTGGGCGTGGCACGCGCTGCGCAAGGAGGGCGTGCCCTGCCGAGTAAGCGCAGGCGGCATCGCCGCCTCCCTGCCGGTGCTCCTAGCGGCTCACGCGGGAGCCGAGGGCATTCTGCGAGCACAGCGAGCATTTCGTGAGCGCGTCGATACACCCCACGACTGACTATCGGTAGCGATGCCTCATAGCCGCACACCACCCACATCTCGCTCTTCACGGAGGCATACCCATGGACCGCGTCGACCTAGCCACCTCAGGACTGTTCTTCGCCTGGCTCGCCCACGACATCGAGGAGTACGTGACGATGCCGGGGCACCCGCATCCCTTTGCCGGCTCCGCCCGCTGGCTGCCAGAGGACGTGCGCGAGCACGGGCCGTCACGCGCTCACGTCAACCTCGCCCTGAGCACCGCCGGCGTCCTCATGGCCGCCGCTTCCATCGACGGGTACCGCACCCGCGGACGTTCGGCCTTCTACCAGTCGATGCTCTTCGGCTACGGCATGCACGGCTTCCTCCACCTCGCCTCGGTAGCCGCCGCGCGCCGCTACACCAGTGGCAGTGCCACAGCGCTGCCTATCGTCCTGCCCTTCTGGGCGATGGCCAACAAGGCCCTCAAGGACGACGGTGTGGCTCTCAAGCCTCGCCTGTGGACGATCCCCGCCTTCCCCGTCTTCGGGCTGGCGCTCCACTCAGCCGCCTACCTCGCTACGCGCAAGCGGTCTCAGGCGCCGAAGGCCGACTGAGCCCCTGGCGCTCGTCTCCCCCCTCAGGGCGGCGGCCTGCGGGTACGCTCATGGGGTGCCTGTGCTCACACCCACGATGGTTCCGGTGCCTGCCGGATCCGTCGTGCTGCGCGACGCCCGGACGAGGACCGAGCGTGAGGTGCGGCTGCTACCCTTCCGCATCGCCGCCACCCCGGTGACGTGGGGGCTGTACTCGCGCCTGCTGGGGGCGGTGGTGCCCGACGGCGAGGATGCGGAGGCTCCCGCGCACTCGGTGTCGTGGAGCGAGGCCGTGTCCTGGTGCAACACCCTGTCTGCCCGGGCGGGGCTCGCTGCGGCCTACGAGGTCGGCGAGGCCGGGGTGCGCTGGGACGTCAGTGCCGACGGGTTCCGCCTGCCCACGGAGGCCGAGTGGGAGCACGCCTGCCGGGCAGGCTCGACGGGCCCGCGCTACGGCGCGCTTGAGGACGTTGCCTGGAGCGGTGCCGACGCCGTGGCCGGTGCGCAGCCCGTGGGGCGCAAGCAGCCCAACGCCTTCGGCCTGTTCGACATGCTCGGCAACGTGTGGGAGTGGTGCTGGGACTACTCCGACCCCGCCCGCTACGCCGACTACCGCGTGCTGCGCGGCGGCGGGTGGGCGGACCGGCACTGGAGCGTGCGCGCCTCGGTGCGCCGGGGCAGCATGCCGGGCGCGCGGCTGGACGACGTCGGGTTCCGTGTAGCGCAGGGGCGCGTCGGCGAGGCCGGTGCTCATGCCGGGCAGGGCTGGTCCCAGCAGGCCGACGAGGACCGGGCGGCCATCCGTGGCCCGCTGCCTGTCGGGTGGACGCCGCTGCGCAGGTGAGCACGCTGCGGCGCGGCAGTGCCGCCTGGGCGGGTCGACGGCGTCGAGGGTTCCCCCGCCCACGATCGGAAGGAAAACGTGTGAGAATGAGGCCACGTCACTCACCGCCGTGTGACCGCGCACCCTGCACGCTACCCGGGACGCCTCATGACCTCCACAGTTCTTGTTGCCGGAGCGACCGGCTATCTCGGCCGCTTCATCGTCGCTGACCTGCACCGCCGCGGACTCAAGGTGCGCGCGATCACCCGCAGCCGTGAGCGGGCCGTCTCCCCCGGCCCGTGGGGCTCTCCGACGCTGGAGGGCCTCGTCGACGAGTGGGCCGTTGGCGAGGTCACGGATCCGGACTTCGTCGCTGATACCGCCCGGGGTGTCGACGCCGTCGTGTCCGCCCTGGGGGTCACCAGGCAGAAGGCCGACCCGTGGGACGTCGACTACCGGGCGAACCTCGCCATCCTGCGCTCTGCGGAGCGTCACAGTGTCACGAGCTTCTGCTTCGTCAACGTCATCGGGGGTGAGCAGTGCCCGGCGCGGCTCACCCGCGCGAAGTCCGCCTTCGTCCAGGAGCTGCGTGCCTCCCGGGTGCCCAGCCAGGTCGTCAATCCCCCGGGCTACTTCTCCGACATGGCCCAGGTTCTCCAGATGGCCCAACGGGGGCGTGTCTTCCTCTTCCGCCCCGAGACCCGGATCAATCCCATTCACGGCGCGGACCTCGCGCAGTTCTGCGTCGACCGTCTGACAGACGGTACTGAGGGAACGTGGGAGGTGGGCGGTCCCGAGGTCTTCACGTGGAAGGGGCTGGCCGAGTGCGCCTTCCAGGCGCTCGGGCGGCCCGCGCGGGTCGCGACGATCTCACCCGCCGTCCTGCCGCCGACGATGAACGTGCTCGGGCTCGTCAGCCCACGACGGGCGGAGACGATGCGCTTCGTGTCGTGGAGCATGCTCCACGACTGCGTGGGCGAGCCCGTCGGCACCCACCGGCTGCTCGACTTCTTCACGGAGCTCGCCGCGCAGGAGCGCTGACCCCGCACCGACGATGAGGGGCCGTGCGGCAGAACCCACTGACACAGGGCATATCTGCCACCTATGTCGATGAGGTGTGTGGAACCAAGCACGGTCCCATGACCGTTCTCAAGTCCCTGATCTCGATCAACGCTGTGTCCCTGGACGTTGTGGCCGATGACTGGCGTGCCGCAGGTGCTCTCCTCGTGGAGGTCGGTACCACCGCACCGGCGTACACCGAGGCCATAATCGTGACCGTTGACACCCACGGTCCGTATGCCGTCATCACTCCGGGTTTCACTCTCCCCCACGCGCGACCTGATGAGTCCGCCCTCCGTACCGGGCTCTCCTTTGCCCGCCTCGCTGCTCCGGTCGAGTTCGGCGCGGGTGACAACGACCCTGTGACGATCGTGATGACTCTGGCAGCCGCTGACTCCGAGCAGCACCGGGAAGCGCTGACGGCACTCTCCGGGTTTACTGGCTGCCAGGACGTCGACGTGGAAGGGGTCCATCACCGCCCGGGCCGGTGGGAACTACTCGCCGGTGGCGCTCTTAAACCCGGTGGAACCGTCAATGGCCTCCACCTCGCCCCGTTGGCGCCAGCCATGGTCGCGCTGAGCAAGCCAGATCCTGAGGACCTTCCTAAAATGGAACGGGACCACGTCCAGCAGACGCACTGGCCCTACGGGCATCAAGTTGACGATCACGGGACGTACCTTTCGCCTAGCCTAGTGCGGCGCTACACGTGCTCAGTAACCTCAAGCACCTACACACCGCCGAAGCGGTCGGGGCCTGGATGAGGATCTGCTTGGCCTCGGCCACGCGACCAGTGTCCCGTATCCGCACTCGGCGGAAGTGGGTACAGGCCAAGCGCCCCCCGTGCTCCACCAGCTTCGTGGACCGCCGCCCTGCCGGCACGTGGGCTAGGTGCCCGAGCACCGTCCCACAGACTTGTCCCCGAGCGCCGCACGACCGGCAGAACGGGTCCTCGGAGCCAGAGGGCATGCGGCATTCGATCACCACCCGCTCCTCCTAGAGGAACCGACCCACCGCGGTCAGCCCAAGGGCCTCCAGGCCCCGGAAGCTCGTCAGGGCAGGTGAAGGTAGTCACAGGTCGTGACGGGTTGTGTAGCAGCCCCCATCGTGGAGGGACCTCGACCCCTACCCGGCGTCACGACACACCCACCTATGCACCTCGATACGCTCAGGCAACCGTACCCTCAAATGCGAAAAGACGTTAAACTTGCGGCCGACGCGCTCGTTTCCAGTGCCGCAGATTGAGCGGCGCTCGGCACCACGAGTAGCTGTCCGCGCGTCTTCATGAACACCGATGAGAGAGGGTGACGGGGTGGGTAAGAAGAACCGCCGACGGCCGCCGCAACGTAGGGCAACACGAATGCCATTTGACCCGCATGTGCAGACAGTCGTCGACTCCGTCGGCGCGCAACTCAGTCTGCGCACGGAGCTCCTGTCCGCAGAGGACCCGTCCGCCCAAGCCGAGCAACGATTGGCCAACGCGATTGAAGATCTGACGACGGCGATCGCCGAGTTTGATCCAGTGCGTGTCATCGAGGTTGCCCGGATCCGCTGCCTACCGTGGGCATTTCTTCCCCAAGCGGGGGCTTCTGAGGCAGGTCTGACCCGTGCTGAGGTACTGACTCTGCTAGCGATCACGGGTCACGAACGCCTCGCTGGCAAAGCGGGACCTCCTGCCTCGCCAGAGCCCCCTGAGTGTCAAAAGTCCAGTTGCAGAGATTTGCGAGTCCAGCCCGTCACCGATGCTGTCTACAGCCGGATTGAGGATGTGGACGCCATCCTCCAACTCGAGCAGGCCAAGGCTCTCCTAGACAGAGATCAGGAAGATGAATTCGGTTTCATCACGGAGAAGGTACGTGGCGCCGAAGTGTGGATGAGGAACTCGTCCTACCCAGACCAGGTTGAGATCACCGTACGAGAACTATTCGCCAACGAAGACGTTGACCAGGCCCTCAGGGCCGACCTCGGATTCGGCGTCGATGAGGCCTTTAGGACTCTTCAGGGATGCCATGCGATGCAGGTGGACCGATTCAGTGCCCGCGTAAACAAATGGGGCGACGAAACGATCGGTGTGATGCAAGCACACCCCCGCGGCCTCAACGAAGAAGAGCGGGCTCACTACATTGGGCAGTGGCAGGACTTATGGGAGCCTGAAAGCCATTTCGTCACCATCAGCGCGCAGGAGGTCGCCGACTGTACAGGTCTGGACTGTGCCGCGGTCCAGGCGGTGTTCGAGTTTTTCACAATAGACTTGAGTGGATCGACACCGCGGTCCGTAATTGACGCCTTTGCAGCCGGGGATAACCCGCTGCGCACCAACCCGGTCGTTGCTGGTATGGATGGACGTTTCATGCTCGTCCACGACGCCCACATCGTCGTCGCTGTCCGCGAGGCCTTCGAGCAGCACCTCAAGGGCACCCAGGCATGGGATAAGTACCAAGCGCATCGAGGAAAGGTCCTTGAGGAACGAACCGAAGCGGCGCTCGCCCGTGTACTCCCTGGCGCAACTGTGCTACACGGATTCGAGTACTACGTGCCGGCCACCGAGAGCGAAGAAGCGGGTCCGGTCGAGGGCTACACGAAGCGCGTCGAAGGTGATCACCTCTTCATCCTCGACGACATCGCCATCATCGTCGAAGATAAGGCAGTCGCCATCGCTCCGGCTGCGAGAGCAGGAGACACACGGCGCCTCAGAAACAACCTAACACGCATCATCGAAAGAGCAGTCGGTCAGGCCCGTCGCCTTCGGGACCGCATCGAAGCTGACAGAGGGCTTAGGCTCCACGGCGCAGAGTGGATGGACTTGAGTTCCGTTCGAGAGATCCATGTTGTCGCAGTAAGCCTCGAAGACCTTGCAGCGACGACGACCGGTACAGCTGAACTCGTCAAAGCCGGTTTTATCGACAAGGACTGCATCGCTTGGACCGTCTCACTGCACGACCTGGATCTCATCGTTGAACTCATCGACCACCCGTCCGAGTTCCTTCTCTATCTCCGGCGCCGCACAGATCCTCTGGCGACCGTCATCTATACTGCAGTCGACGAACTCGACCTTTTCCTTCACTTCCAGCAGAGAGGTCTTTACGTCGA
>CALEXZ010000143.1 GCA_937926195.1 uncultured Actinomyces sp. | reverse complement strand
GCCCCCGCGTCCCGCCAGCTGGCGGGACGCGGGGGCCGCCGCGCACCCTCCTCCGTATGATGCTGGTGTGATGAACGAGCTCGATGTCCCCCGGACCCCGGCCAGCTGGCGCACCCGCCCCGCCTCCCAGCAGCCCTCGTATCCGGACGCCGAGCGTCTGGCCGAGGTCGCCGCCGACCTGCGCACCCGCCCCCCGCTCGTCTTCGCCGGCGAGGTCGACTCCCTGCGCCAGCAGATGGCCAAGGCCGAGCGCGGCGACGCCTTCGTGCTCATGGGCGGCGACTGCGCCGAGTCCTTCCGCGACAACACGGCCACCAACATCCGCCTCAAGCTCCAGACCATCCTCCAGATGGCGGCGGTACTCACTTACGGGGCCTCCACCCCCGTGGTCAAGATCGGGCGGATGGCCGGCCAGTACGCCAAGCCCCGCAGTTCGGACACCGAGACCCGCGACGGCGTCACCCTGCCGTCCTACCGGGGCGACTCCGTCAATGAGCACGCCTTCACCGCCGAGGCGCGCGTGCCCGACCCCCAGCGCATGCTCGACGCCTACCTGCGCGCCGGCACCACCCTCAACCTCATCCGCTCCTTCACCATGGGCGGCTACGCGGACCTGCGTGAGGTCCACTCCTGGAACCGCGGCTTCACCGACAACCCCGCCTACAAGCGCTTCGAGTCCTTCGCCGAGGAGATCGACCGGGCCATGCGCTTCATGGCCGCCGCAGGGGTCGACTTCGACGCCCTGCGCCAGGTCGACTTCTACTCCGCCCACGAGGCTCTCCTGCTGGAGTACGAGGACGCTATGACGCGCGAGGACTCACGCTCCGGGCGCTTCTACGGCACCTCCGCGCACCTGCTGTGGATCGGCGAGCGCACCCGCGGCGCCGAGGACGCGCACGTCGCCCTGCTGGAGGGCGTCCACAACCCCGTCGGCGTCAAGGTCGGGCCGACGACGACCCCCGCCGAGCTGCTCAGCCTCATCGACCACCTCAACCCCCACGGCGACCCCGGCCGCCTCACCGTCATCACCCGCATGGGCGCCAGCCGCGTCCGCGACGTCCTGCCGACCCTCATCGAGGCCGTCCAGGCGGACGGCCGCCCGCTCACCTGGGTCACCGACCCCATGCACGGCAACACCATCACCGCCGAGACCGGCTACAAGACCCGCGAGTTCGACACGATCATGGACGAGGTCCGCGGCTTCTTCGAGGTGCACCGTGCCCTAGGGACGGTCCCCGGTGGCATCCACGTCGAGCTCACCGGCGACGACGTCACCGAGGTCCTGGGCGGCGGCGAGCACATCGACGCCGAGCACCTGGCCGAGCGCTACGAGACCCTCGTCGACCCGCGCCTCAACCACCAGCAGTCCCTCGAGATGGCCTTCGAGGTCGCGGAGATGCTGCGCGGCTGAGCCCGCCCACCACCGCTGTAGCATCGGCGCATGGCCCTGCCCTCCTGCTCTGCCCTGGTCAAGGAGCTGCCCGGGCTGCCGCACGTCGAGCGCGTGCGTCTGCTAGTGCGCACCGCCCGCGAGCACGACGGCGACGCACGCCTGGCCCGGCTGCTCGACGAGCTGACCGAGGTGTCCGCCTACCACGCCCGGCTCGTCGTCGACGTCGCCCGCGCCACCGGCGACACCACCCGCCTTGCGGCACTGGCCCGCCACCCCGCCGCCGTCGTGCGGATCCGGGCCCTGGCCGCGCTGCCCATGGACGCCCACACCCCCGCCGAGCTGGCGGCCGCCTACCTGGCCATGCCACGCCAGGAGCGGCGCCAGCTCGAGGCCAGGATCGGTCGCGCCGGCCGCACCGACCTCATGGACGCGCTCCTGGAGCTGCCCCTGTCGGACACCGACCGCGCCCGTCTTCTGCCGCGGGCGAGCCGGGAGCGGATCGAGGCCCTCCTACCGGACCTGGCAGACCTGCTGCCCTCCGTGGCGGCCCTGGCCCGACGCCACCCCGACGCCCTCCTCGACGCGCTTGAGGCGCGCCTGGCCGCAGGTGCCCCGGCCGTCAGGGACGAGGCCTGGGCCTGGGCGGCACCGGCCCTGTGCGTCCTCGCCCAGGAGCGCTCCGAGCGGCTTCTCGCCCTGCTGGTGGAGTGCGGCCCCACGACCGTCATCCCACCGGCCCTCACACCACGCCTGGGCCTGCTCATGGAGCGCGACCCGCGCACCGTCACCGAGCTGCTGCGGGCCTGCCCGTGGTCCGTGGGCCTGCGGCCGAGCTGGGGCACCTCACCCCGTTTCACCCGCGGCCTGCGCCGTCGGGTCGCCGGGCTGACGGACGAGCAGGTCCGTGCTCTCGCCACCAGCTGGGCCGACCCCGACAACGAGCACCTCCTGACCGCGCTGCTGGAAGCCCTGCCTCCCGGTCGGCGCGCCGCATCCCTGTCCACCGTGCTCGCCGGGGTGCGCACCGGCACCCGGGTGTGGTCGGTGCCGATGCTGGAGGTCATGCCCACCCCGCTGCGCCAGGCCGAGACCGAGCGCATGGCCGCCCTGCCCGACGCCCAGGAGCCGCTGCGCCAGCTCGAGCTCGCCGCCTACATGAGCCCGCAGCGTGCCCGCGAGCTCGCTGAGCCCCGCCTGCACGCCCTGGACGCCGAGGAGCGCGGCGCGGCCTGGGCCGCCCTCATCGGCTCGGCCGCCCGGGCCCGGGACGCCGAGCGGCTGCGGGAGGTACTGGGACGGTTGGCTGGGCTCGGCAACGAGCAGGACCCGGTGCGCGCCGCCGTCGCCCAGGCGCTGTCGGCCGTTGCCGCCCCCCTGCTGGTGCGGGCCGGGACCGATGAGATCGAGGGCTTCGCCCGGGCCGCGATGGAAGCCAGGGACACCTCGCTGAGCACGCGCGTCTGGCTCCACCAGACGGCCTGGCGCCTGCTCGCCCGCTCCGCCTCCACCGGCCGTCCGACGTCGGGGGCCTGCGCCCTGCTCGAGCTCCTCACCGACCAGGACGACGTCGTCCACGTCCCCGTCCGGCTGAGCCTTCCCTCCGAGGCCGCGGCCTCGCTGGTCTCCGCCCTGGAGCCGGTCATGCGCAGGGCCGCCCAGCGCCACCGCTTCGCCCTCGTCCTCGCGCTGTGGGACGCCCTGGGCCGCCGGGCCTGGCAGGACGCGACACTCCTGTCCCTCCTCCACGAGGCCCTCGACGCACCCGACGACCACATCCGCCTGAGCGCCGCCGCAGCACTCATCCAGGACCCCTCCTCCCGTGCGCAGCGGGTCGGCGAGCTGCTGCGACACGACGAGACCTTCGCGACCAACGGGCTGATCCAGCGGACGGTGTGCCGCAGCCGCCAGGACCTCGTCGGCGTCTTCCTCGGCCGCAGGGCGCTCCGGGGCCGCTTCTGGACGGGGCCGCGCGCCTTCGTACCCGTCGACCTGCCCGGCCCCTTCACCCTGTGGGACCCCGCGCACCTGCGCGCCTACGCCGACGCCCTCACCCGTGTCCTGGACGACACCGCCACCACCGACTGGGACCGACGGAGCATCACGACCACCCTCACCGCGCTGCCCACCACCGGAGCGCAGGACCTTGCCCCGTTCCTGCGCTCCGGCTCCGTCCAGGTCGTCGAGGGCGCCCTCGCGGCCCTGCCGGACCTGGAGGACGCCGAGGCGGCACTGGGCCTGCTGCTGGAGCACACCGGGAGCAACCGCGCCCGGGTCGCCGTGCTCGCGGCCGCGCGCTGCGCCGAGCGCGTTCGGCCAGAGCGCGCCGTCGAGCTCTTCGCACCCCTGACCGCCCCTCCCGCGACAGTGAGCGTCCGCAAGGAGGCGGTGCGCGTCATCGGGAGGATGCGCACGCCCCGGTCCCTGCCGCTGCTCACCGGTCTCGGCCTGGACCCCGCCACCCACCCCGACGTGCGTACGGCGGTGGGCCGCGCCCTGCTCACCTACCTCGACGAGCCGCAGGCATGGCAGGTCCTGCGCACCCTGGCCAACGGGGGAGGGCGCGACACCGCCCTGTCGCTGGCGGCCACGAGCCCGCAGCAGGTGGCCGTGCGCCACCGCACCGCCTACGCCGAGCTCCTCCTGACCATCCCGCCCGAGCCCGAGACCCTGACGGCCCTGAGCCGCTGGTGCCAGGAGGTCCCCGACCTCACCGACAGGCTCGCCAGCACGGTCCTGGACGGGCAGAGCACGCTGGCGCGGGCCGCCGTCGCGGCTGTCGCCGCCCACGCCGGGCGGGCCGCCGACTGGAGCCCCCACCTCGCGCTCGTGCGCAGCCTCATGCAGCGTGCGACCTCACCGCAGGAGCCCGACGCCGCCGCCACGCAGGACCTGCCGCACCTGCGCCTCCTGGAGGAGCTGGTCGCGCGGCTCGTCCCCCACCGGGGACCGGCCCTGACCTGGCACCGCGAGCACCTGGGCAGCCTCGCCGAGGCCCTCCGCGCCACCCCGTGGACCGCCGGCCTCGCCCGACGTGCGCGCCTGGCGTCCATCGACTGGGCCGACGCCGCCGCGGGCCTGGCCACCCTCGCCCAGGAGCACACGGACGACAGCCTCCTGGCGGACCTTCTCGACGACGCCGTCATCGCCCTGGAGCGCGCCCGACGCGCGCGCCTGCTGCCGGCGGAGGGCTCCGGCACCGAGGTGGTCGACGCCCTCCTGACAAGCACGCGCCCCGCAGCGGGCGTCCTCGCCCTCGCCCTGACACGGACCGGGGGAGAGGCGACGGGCTGGCCCCAGGCCTGGCGTGAGCGCCTGCGCGCCCTCAGGCGCCACCAGGTCGCCGTCGTCGCCGAGCACGCCCGGCGGATCAGCACGGTCGAGGGCTGAGGCATCCGCCCCGCCGTGGGCGCGCCAGGCGGATCACCACGGCGGAGCGGCCGCAGCCATGGGGCGGACGGCCCGGCTCAGACGACGTACAGGGTGACCGTCGAGCCCTTGCGCACGCTCGTGCCCGCCGCAGGTTCCGTCGAGCGCGCCGTGTCGAACAGGCCGCCCCACACGTCGGAGACGGATACGACCAGGCCGACGGCCTCCAGGGCGGAGACGGCCTCCGCCTCGCTCTTGCCGGTGACGTCCGGGATGGTGACCATCTCGGGACCGAGCGAGACCACGAGGTCGACGCTGTCACCCACGTAGCCCGACGCACCCGCCTTCGGGCTGGAGGAGATGACCAGCCCCTCCGCCACCGTGTCGCTGTAGGTGCGGGACACCTGTCCCACGGTCAGGTCCACGTCCTGCAGCGCGCTCGTGGCGTCCTGCTCCTTCATCCCCACGACATTGGGCACGGTCACCGGCCGACGGCCCTTGGACACGACGATCGCGACGGCGGAGGAGTGGTTGACCATCGCGCCCGCTGCCGGATCGGAGGAGATGACCTGACCCTCAGCGACCGAGCTGGAGTAGGCCTGGGTGATGGCGCCGACCGCCAGCCCCGCCTGCCTGATCGCCTCCTCGGCCTCCTGCTGGGAGCTGCCGACGACCGAGGGCACCTCCTTCTGCTCGATGCCGCGCGAGACGACCGCGGTGACGGCCGCGCCGATACGCACCGAGGAGCCGGGCCGCGGATCGCAGGAGACGACCGAGCCGGAGGCCACCGTGTCGGAGTAGGCGCGGGTCGGGGCCGCCCACACCAGGCCAGCGGCGACGATGGCCGCCTGGGCCTCGTCCTGGGGCAGGCCGACGACCTCGGGGACGTCGACGTGGCGACCCGGCCCCTCCTGCGTGTACCACCAACCCGCACCCGTGCCGCCCACACCGAGGACGGCGAGAGCACCCAGCGCGATCGCGGTACGACGCCGCGACCGCGCCCCAGGAAGGGCCAGCGCCGTCGTCTCCTGCGCCGAACCGGTGACGGCCGCGCGCTCCAGCGGACGGGTGGCCCCAGCGGGGTCCGCGCCGATGGAGCCGATGGGCAGGGAAACGGTCCTGAACCCGGCGGCGGGGGCCTCGTCGTCGGAGGGCTCCTGGCGCACGGCCTGGCGCGCCGCCTCCGCGTTGGCGGCCAGCACCTCCTGCGTGCGCAGGGAACCGGTGCCACCGCCGCGTTTGACGCTCATCTCACTGGGAGTCAGGGAGGCGACGACGCCGCGCAGCCGGGCCAGGGCCTCGTCGGCGTCGGCCAGGCGCTCCTGAGGCTCACGGCGGGTCATGTCCGCCACCAGCTCGTCCACGGCGGCCGGCATCTCGGGCACGAGCGCGGAGACGGGGGGTACGTCCTCGTGGACGTTGCGGAAGGCGATCTGGATGGGGGTGTCGGCGGCGAAGGGCTGCTCGCCGGTGAGCAGCTCGTAGAGGATGACACCCACCGAGAAGACGTCGGCGCGCGGTGAGGAGTCGCCGGCGGTGATGAGCTCGGGGGCCAGGTAGGCGACGGTGCCCAGCACGTTGCCCGTCGTCGTCTGGGCGGCCTCGGTGATGGCCCGCGCCAGCCCGAAGTCCGCGACCTTGGCGACCGACCCGTCGGCGGGAAGGAGCACGTTCTCAGGCTTGACGTCGCGGTGGACGAGTCCGGCGCGGTGCGCAGCACCCAGCGGCCGCAGGACCTGGGCGGTCAGGCCCAGCGCCTCCTTAACGCTCAGCGGCCCCGAGGCGATGAGGTCGCGCAGGTTGGGGCCCTCGACGAGCTCCATGACGAGGTAGGCGACGCCGTCGAGACTGCCCTGGTCGTAGACGGCAACGACCCCGGGGTTGCTCAGGCGCGCGGCCGCGCGGGCCTCACGACGGAAGCGCGAGACGAAGTCGGCGGAGTCCGCCAGGTGAGGGTGCATGAGCTTGAGAGCCACGCTGCGCTCGAGCCTGCGGTCGTGGGCCTTGTAGACCGTGGCCATGCCGCCACGGGCCACCCGGTCGACGATCTCGTAGCGAGAGTCGACGAGGCGTCCGATGACAGGATCCGTGACCACGCGGGCAGTCTACGGGTGGGGGAGTGGCACGGCGTCACCAACGCGCTTGCCTGCACCCGCCCGCCGGTGTGAGGGTGCCCGCCGTCGCCGGGCGCTGCTCCCGGCGCGCTCTCCTCTGGCGTTGTCGCGGTCGTCCGGCTCCTGCCCGGCGGGCCAGGAACGGGTCAGGAGCCGGTCAGGAGCACCGACGTGTGAGGGCCTGCGCCATCTCCTCCAGCGCCTGGGCCGAGGCCGCGGGCAGGCTCCCCTGAGGCAGGCGCCGCAGGGCCTCCAAGCCCGCCGTCAGGTGCGAGTCGACCTCTGCCTCGTGGGCCTGACGGGCCCCGCAGTCCTCGATGACCCGGGCGGCCGCCTCCAGGGCGTCGGCGTCGGCACCGGGCTGGGCGAGGACAGCCCGCAGCGCGTCACGGCCCGCCTCGTCAGCCAGCCGCCAGGCCAGGGACAGCAGGACCGTGCGCTTGCCCTCGCGCAGGTCGTCGCCGACGGGCTTGCCCGTCACCCGGGGGTCGCCGAAGACCCCGAGGTCGTCGTCACGCAGCTGGAAGGCGATACCGACCTCCTCACCGAAGACCCTCAGCGCCTCGTAGAGGGGTGACGGCGTCTCGACGCCGCCCAGGAGCGCGCCGATGAGCAGCGGGTGCATGACGGAGTAGCGCGCCGACTTGTGGCGCACGACGGCGAGCGCGTGGGCGTGCATGGCCCCTGCGGCCTCGTCAGGGTCCTGCCCCGGGGCGGACAGCGGTGTGACCTCGCTGCGGACGTCGAGGTACTGGCCGACGGCGACCTCCGCCGTCATGGCGTCAAAGGCCTGAGCGGCCCGTGCCTGCCGGGAGCAGGGCTGGTGGGCGTCCCGCTGGCGCACCAGGTCGCTCATCTCCTCCGAGGCGAGGGACAGCAGGACGTCACCGAGCAGGAGCGCGCCGTGGCGCCCGAAGGCCTCGGGGTCACCGAGCCAGCCGCCGGCCCGGTGCACGCCGGCCAGACGCCGGTGCGCGGCGGGCATGCCCCGGCGGGTGAGGGCCGAGTCGATGACGTCGTCGTGGACGAGGGCGCTGGCCTGGTAGAGCTCCAGGGCGGCCCCGGTGCGCGCGACGAGGTCGCAGGTCAGGGCCTGCTCGCGCCGCTCGCCCTCGCACAGGACGGCGGTGCCCAGCGCCGCCAGGAGCGCCCGGGTGCGCTTGCCGCCACTGAGCAGGGCGGCTGCGGCGTCCAGGAGCTCGTCGCTGGCGGGGGAGAGCGCCTCCCACAGCCGTCGGCGCTCGGCGAGCACCTGCGTCAGGCGGGCGTCGACACCCTCACGCACCCGGTCCTGCACGCGTGGGTCCCAGGGACCGTGAGGATCAACACCTGCGGCGGGAGAGGAGCCAGGACCTGCGGGGCAGCACATGGGCGCAGCGTATCGGTCGGGGCGCCCGGGTGGTCGGGGCGCGGGCCGGGTTGCCGACAGGGCTGCGGGCCGACGTCGTCGTGCACCTCGACGACTTGGGACCCGGGAGGAGACGGCGGGAATAAACGCTACAATGGCTCGGTTGCCTGCTGCGTCAGTGGTGGCGTGTACCCCGCGCGCACCACCGGCCGAGACGTCATCCCACGTGAAAGGACATCCGTGGCCACTTCCACAGCCTCGCGCAAGCGCGCCTCCTCGCGCAAGGACGACATCGACGAGGTCGAGGAGAACGACGACTTCGACCTCGATGATCTCGACGAGGAGGACGACGACGAGGACTCGGAGGACTCCGACGACCTCTACGACTCCGACGACGAGGACCCGGACGAGGACGACGAGGACTCCGACGACGAGGCGGAGGACGACGAGGACCTGGACGAGGACCCGCAGGAGGAGCCGGCCCCCGAGCTGCGCGACTACTACCTCGACGTCAGCCTCGAGGACAACGGCGACGGCTCCAAGCGCTCTCCCTTCAACACGCCCGCCTCCCTCAAGGGTGTGCGGCTGGCCCCCGGCGCCACCCTGTACGTGCGCTCGCGCACCGTCGTCGAGGGCCTGGAGATCGCCGGCAACGGCACCCTGGAGAGCCCGATCACCCTGGCCCCCTACGGCCACGGCCCGGTGCCCCGCTTCATCCTGCCCGACGAGGAGGAGCCCGTCGTCGCCCGCGACTTCCTCACCCGCAACGGCTTCATCTTCCGCGGCTGGGTCATCAAGGGCATCAAGATGGAGCCCTCCATCGCCGCACTCACCGGTGAGCTCGAGCGCATGCGCCGCGAGGAGGCTGAGAAGGCCGCCGCCAAGAAGTCCGGCAAGCGCTCCAGGTCCAAGGACAAGGACGGCTCCTACACGGTCTCCGACTCCGACGAGGGTGACGAGCCCGCGCAGAAGGTCGTGACCGCGGGCGCCACCGCGGACCCGGTCAAGGACTACCTCAAGCAGATCGGCAAGGTCGCCCTCC
>CALEXZ010000142.1 GCA_937926195.1 uncultured Actinomyces sp. | reverse complement strand
TCGCTGGGCAGGGCGACGGTGACCGAGACCTCCTGGAAGTTGGCGGTCGCGGAGGCGTCGTCGAGCGTGACGGTGATGGGGATGACCCGCTCCTTCGTCTCGGAGCCTCCCGAGCCCGAGCCCGAGCCCGAGCTCTTCTCGGTGGGGGTGCCCACGGCACTGATCGTGCCGGTGGTGGTCGTCGCGTCGGGCAGCGTGATGGTCACGGCGGTGCCGACGACGGCGAGCCGCTGGTCGGAGAGCTTGACGTTGGACTCGACCACCTGGGTGGTGGAGGTGACGTCACAGATCTCGCTGTCGACGCCGATGCGGTCCCCGACCCGGGCACTGACCGTCCCCACGCGCAGGTCCCCTGGGACGAAGACCATCCGCCCCAGGGGGATGGTCCCGGTCTGGGGCAGCCCGACCGCCTTCTGCCACTTCATGATGGCGTTGGTGGTGTACCAGGTGAAGCGGTTGTCGGGCTCGTTCTCGAAGTAGCCCATGCCCTGGAGGATGGTCTCCAGCTGCCGGATGTCCTCGCCGTTCTCCATCCCCGCCTCGAAGCTGCGCCAGGCGGGAATGGCACCGTGCATGAGATAGGCGTACTCACTGCCCGTGCTGTAGATGACATCTCCGTGCGTGAGCACCGTGCCTGAGCTCGGCACCTGGACGAGGACGCCGTCGAAGCCGGACTTGAGCTTGTGCGGGTCGGCGTAGCGCAGGGTGCCGGTGACAGAGGTCTCACCCTTGAGGTCGCCCCGGGTGACCGTGTCCGTGGCGCCCGTGAAGGCGGAGGCCGTCGGCTTCGGCTCGGGGGCGAAGGGCCCGGTCTTGGAGGCGAAGGCGCCTGCGCCCGCGCCGGCGGCCAGGACCGCGACGGTCCCCAGGGCCAGGAAGGTCCGGCGCCGGGTGCGGCGCACCCCGCCCAGCTCGGCCTCCGAGCCGGTCGCGCCGTCGTCGCCCTGCGTGGAGATGGTGGTCGTGTTCATGTACGTGCCTGTCTCAGTGTGTCCTCGCGGCCGCTGGGCCGCGTACGTCGTCGGTTGCGCGGGGGCTTTCGCGTCACTTGTCCCCGAGGTCGGAGAAGCAGCGGTTCATGACGTCCTGGGGGATGTCGCCGCTGAGCTGGAGGCCCTTGTCGGCCTCCGGGTCGGGGACGTCGTAGCCGGCGTCACGAAGGCACTGGGCGGCCCTCACCAGGTCCTGCTGCACGTTGGGGTCGGAGAGGTCCTCCGTGCCCGGGGCGGGGCCGACGATCTGCTGGCACTCCTCGGCGGCCGCATAGGCGGCGTCGTTCTCGGGGAACTGCATGTTGCCGTTGGCGTCGGGGTCGGAGACGTCGATGCCCTTGTCACGCATGCACTGGGCCATCCGCAGCAGGTAGTCGTCGGCGCTGGTGGCGGAGGCGGAGGCGGAGGCCTGGGCGGTCTCGTCCGTCTCGGAGCCGGAGCATCCGGTCATGAGCCCGACGGCGCACGCGGTGCAGGTGAGCAGGGCGGCGGCGCGGGTGATGATCCGGGTGTTGAGGCTCGTCTTCATGGGAGAGGGTCCTTTCGGCTGAGTCGGGGCGGTGCCCCTTCGGTCGAGACACAGCCAACCGGGGGCGGTGTTGTCGGGGCGTTCAAGGATTCGCTTATGTCGCCGTAACACGTGGTGTCGACGTCGGGGCCGGGCGACAAGGCGGGCCGCAAGCGGGTAGACAAGGGGGCATCACCTCGGCTGGGGCGCACCGGGACCGGCCCGTGGGTGCGAGACCAGCCGGGACCACAGCGAAGGAGACAGGACAATGCGTGTGCTCGTCGTGGAGGATGAGGAGTACCTCGCCGAGGCCGTCGCCACGGGGCTGCGGCGTGAGGCGATGGCGGTGGACGTCGTCGGCGACGGGGCCAGCGCCCTGGAGCAGGTGGCGACCAACGACTACGACATCATCGTCCTGGACCGTGATCTTCCTCTCATTCACGGCGACGAGGTCTGCCGACGGGTGGTCGACGAGCACCCCGAGGTCCGCATCCTCATGCTCACCGCGTCCCGGACCCTGGACGCACGCGTGGGCGGTTTCGAGCTGGGGGCGGACGACTACCTCACCAAGCCCTTCGAGTTCCCGGAGCTGGTTGCCAGGCTGCGGGCCCTGGGGCGGCGCAGCCAGCCCGCACGCACCCCGGTCATCGAGGCGCACGGGGTGCGCCTGGACCCCTTCCGCCGGGAGGTCACCCGCGACGGGCACTTCATCCGCCTGAGCCCCAAGGAGTTCGCGGTCCTCCAGGTCCTCATGGAGGCCGAGGGCGGGGTCCTCAGCGCCGAGACGCTCCTGGAGAAGGCGTGGGACGCCAACGCGGACCCCTTCACCAACTCCACCCGGGTGACGATCTCCCACCTGCGCCGCAAGCTCGGTGAGCCGTGGGTCATCCAGACGGTGCCCGGCGCGGGCTACAGGTTCAGCGCATGAGCGGGCAGGAGGCGGCGGGCGACGACGGACGGCGCGCGGCCGCGCGGGCCGCCGCAGACCCGCGCAGGAAGGAGCGCTCGCGCCGCCCCAAGCGGCTGAGCATCCGCACCCGCCTGACGCTGACCTACTCCGGTCTGGTGACGGCGGCCGGCGCGGTGCTCATCGCCCTCGTCTACGTCTACACCCGCTACGTCACGCTGCGGATCGAGATCAGCGGACCGGTAGGAGATGTTGCCGTAGCGCCGACCGTGCAGACCGCCGAGGCCACCCAGGTCGACACGAACCTCTTCGAGCTGCTCGGCTCCATCATGCGTTCAGCCGTCGGCGTACTGGCTCTGCTCGTCGTGCTCTCGGGCACCGTGGGCTGGGTCCTGGCAGGGCGGATGCTGCGGCCGCTGTCGTCGATGAACACGGCCGCCAAGCGCGCCGCCTCGGGAGACCTCAGCCAGCGTCTGGCCCTGGCCGGGCCGCGTGACGAGATTCACGACCTGGCGGACACCTTCGACCACATGCTGGCCTCCTTGGAGCGCTCCTTCTCCGTGCACCGGCGCTTCGCCGCCAACGCCTCGCACGAGCTGCGCACGCCCCTGGCGACGACCCAGACCATGATCGAGGTGGCGCTGTCCGACCCGGGTGCCTCTGCCGAGGACCTGCGCCGGGTCCTGGGCCGGGTGCTGGAGACCAACCGCTCCAACCGGGAGACGATCGACGCCCTGCTGGACCTGGCGGACGCCCAGTCGGGCAGGCTCGCCCGCGAGGACGTGGACATGGAGGCGACGGTCCGTGACGCCCTGGGGCTTGTCGCCCCGCAGATCGCCGAGCGCGGGCTGAGGCTGTCCACCCACCTGCTGCCTGCCCGGGTGCCCGGTGACCCGGTGCTGCTGCGTCAGAGCGTGGCCAACCTGCTGCGCAACGCCGTGCGCTACAACACCGACGGCGGGCGCATCACGGTGGGGATGGCCCACCTGGCCGACGGCGTGCGGCTGACGATCCGTAACGACGGCGCCCAGGTCCCGCCCGAGAGCGTCGAGTCCCTGCGTGAGCCCTTCGTGCGCGGCGAGGGCCGGGGACGCACCCGGGGCTCGGGGCACGGCCTGGGCCTGGCCATCGTCACCGCGGTGGCCACCGCCCACGGCGGCCAGCTGAGCCTGAGCGCGAACCCCACGGGCGGGATGACGGCCGTCTTGGAGATTCCCGGCGAGGAGGCGGAGCCGGAGCAGCAGCCCTGAGCGGCTAGGCCCGGGCGGCGGGGCGGCCCGAGGCCCCGGGGAGCCGTCGGCCGGCGGCGAGGACCTGCACCTCGCCGTCGGCGGCGGCCGCGAAGATCCGCTGGACCGCCGCCTGACGCAGCCGCAGCAGGCGGTTCTCGCGCTCAAGCTCCTCGACCTGGCGCTCCAGGTCGAGGACGCGGCGGATCCCCTCGAGGTTGACGCCCTCCTGGCTCAGAGCCTGGACGCGGCGCAGGCGCTCGACGTCGCGGTGCGAGTAGCGCCGCCCCTGCCCGGAGGTGCGGGCAGGGGAGACCAGGCCGAGGCGGTCGTACTGGCGCAGGGTCTGGGGGTGCATGCCCGCGAGGTCCGCGGCCACGGAGATGACGTAGACCGCGCGCTCCTGCGCGTCCTCCGCGAGGAAGGCCAGCCCCTGGCCGGTACGACGACGGCTCACCTCGCGGCCTCCTCACGCAGGGCGGCACGCGGATCCGTGTCACCCATGGCGGCGTCGAAGCCCTCCAGAGCCTCCTTCGCCTGTGCCGAGAGCTTGCGCGGGACCGCGACCTGGACCGTGACGAGCAGGTCCGAGGCGCCCTTGCTCAGCGGGACGCCCTTGCCGCGCAGCCGCATGACCGTGCCGGACTGGGTGCCTGGCTTGATCTTCATGCGCGTGCTCGTGCCGTCCAGCAGGGGGACCTCGACCGTGGCGCCCAGGGCCGCCTCCTTGAGGGTGACGGGCAGGTCCATGCGCAGGTTCGTGCCGTCGATGGAGTACACGGGGTGCTTGTCGACGTGGACCGTGACCACCATGTCCCCGTTGTCGCCACCCGCCTGGCCCGCACGGCCCTTGCCGCGCAGACGGATCCGCTGGCCGTCGTGGACACCGGCCGGGATGCGCGTGGTGATGGTGCGCCCGTCGGCCGTCAGCTCGACGGTGTCGCCCTCGACGGCCTGGCGGAAGCCCAGGCGCACGTCAGTGAGGACGTCGGGCCCCTTGCGCGGCTCGGGCTGGGAGCCGAAGCCGCCGAAGCCGAAGCTGAAGCCGCCGGGCTGACCGCCCCGGCGGGTGGGGCTGGGCTGGCCGCCGAACTGGCGCAGCAGGTCGTCGATGTCGATGTTCTGGGCGCCCGCGCCGGAGCCGGTGCCGAACATGGAGAAGATGTCCTCGAAGCCGCCACCGCCTCCCGCGCCACCGGCGGTGAAGCGGGCTCCGCCGCCCGCCATGGAGCGGATGGCGTCGTACTGCTTGCGGTCCTTGGCGTCGGACAGGACCGCGTAGGCCTCACCGACCTCCTTGAACTTCTCCGCAGCGACGGCGTCGTCGGGGTTGCGGTCCGGGTGGTACTTCTTGGCGAGGGCGCGGTAGGCCTTCTTGATGGTGTCGGAGTCGGCGTCCTTGGCGACGCCGAGGACGGCGTAGAAGTCCTTGTGCATCCAGTCCTGGCTGGCCATGTCACCACCTCCTGCGTGACGTGCTCGTGGGTGTGTCCTTCTGTGTGTCTGTGGGTGTTCTCCCCCGTCGGCGCTCGCCGACGGAGGGCACCGCCGTCGGGACCCGTCCGGGGTCCCGACGGCGGCTGCTCTCAGGCGGGGTTGGCGACCTGGACGCGGGCGGCGCGCACGACCTTCTCGCCCAGGCGGTAGCCGGGCTGGAGGACCAGCGCGATGGTCGGCTCGCTGACCTCGTCGGACTCGGTCGCCATGAGGGCCTCGTGGAGCGTCGGGTCGAAGAGGTCGCCGACCTCCCCGAAGCGCACGAGGCCGAACTTCTCGCCGAGGATCGTCTCGAGCTTGGTGGCCGTGGTGGCGAAGGGGCCGGTGAGGTCGCCGTGCTGGTCGGCCAGCGCGATCTCGTCGAGGACGGGGATGAGCGCCTCGACGACGCTGGCGCGGCCGGTCTCGCGGTGGCCGGCGGCCGCCTCGCGCGAGCGGCGCACGAAGCCCTGGTACTCCTGCTGGAGGTTGTACAGGTCGGCGCGGGCGCGGGCGAGGTCGTCCGTCAGCTGTGCGGCCTCGGCCTGGGCGGCGGCCAGGGGGTCGGGCTCGGAGGCCTCGGCGGCCTCGCCCTCACCGGTCTCGACGCCCTCGGCGGGCGCCGCCCCGGCGGCGTCGAGCTCACTGTGCTCGACGCCGTCGAAGGCGGCCTCGACGGCCTCGGCGAGGGCCGGGTCGATCGGCTCGTCCTGGCCGGGCACCTCGGGCGTGCTCACTTGCTCTCCTCGTCGTCGACGATCTCCGCGTCGACGATGTCGTCGTCGGCGGGAGCCTCGGAGGCGGCGGAGGCGGCAGCGGCCTGCTCCTGGGCGTACAGGGCCTCGCCGATCTTCTGGGCGACGGTGCTGAGCCTCTCCTGGGCGGTGCGGACCTCGTCCATGGAGTCGCCCTCAAGGGCCTTCTTCAGCTCGTCGACGGCGCCCTGGACCTCGCTGGAGACGTCCTCGGGGAGCTTGTCCTTGTTGTCCTTGAGGAGCTTGTCGATGGAGTAGGCCTGCTGCTCGGCGGCGTTGCGGGTCTCGGCGTCCTCGCGGCGCTTCTTGTCCTCCTCGGCGTGGGCCTCG
>CALEXZ010000141.1 GCA_937926195.1 uncultured Actinomyces sp. | reverse complement strand
GGCCGGGCGGCCCGGCCCTGCGCGCCGGCCGAGCGCGCCGTGTCGCGGCGCCCGCTCACAGCCCCGCCCAGAAGGCCGCCAGCGCCTGGGCGAGCCAGGGCCCGTCGACGACGGCGCACAGCTCGCGCTGCGAGTGCATGGACAGCAGCGGCTGGCCCACGTCCACTGTCGTCATTCCCAGGCGGGTCGCGGTGATCGGGCCGATGGTCGAGCCGCAGGGCACCGCGTTGGAGGACACGAAGTCCTGGTGCGGGACCCCGGCGGCGAGGCAGGCCCGCTCCCACACCCCCGCCCCCACGGCGTCGGAGGCGTAACGCTGGTTCGCGTTGATCTTGAGCAGGGGCCCCGCGCCGAGCACCGGCCGCACGGCCGGGTCGTGCATGTCGCGGTAGCAGGGGTGCACGCCGTGACCGGCGTCGGCGGACACGCACACCGAGCGCGCGAGCACCGCCTCGAAGTCCTCCCCCTCCAGGCCCATGCGGCGCGCCAGGCGGCGCAGCACCGTCTCCAGGAAGGGACCGGCGGCGCCCGAGCGGGTCTCGGAGCCGACCTCCTCGTGGTCGTTGGCGATGAGCACGACCGCGTCCTGCGCCGCGGCGGCCCGCCACCGGCAGCCCCCGTGGGCGCCCACGCCCGCGCCGGCGGCCAGGGCCTCGAGGGCGACCAGCCCGGCCTGCACGGAGCTGAGGTTGTCCAGACGCGAGGAGGCGAGCATCTCGCCGTGGCGGCCGATCCTGCCGGGGGCCTCGGTGGGGTAGGTGAGGACGTCGTGGGAGGCGAGCTCGGCGGGCTCGATCCCAGCAATCTCACACAGGTACTGCTCGACGGCGTCGGCCTGGCCCCGGGTGGCGGCGTCCTCTGCCCCGGCAGCCCGGCCGGACAGTGACCACAGGGGCATGAGGTGGGCCTGGCGGTCCAGGCGCAGGCCGTCGTTGACGCTGCGGTCCAGGTGCGGGGCGAGCTGGGCGACGCGGGCCACCGCCCCGGTGCGCACGAGGTGGACGGTGCCGTCGCGGGTGACGAGACGCCCGGCCAGGCCCAGGTCGCGGTCGAGGAAGGAGTTGAGCAGGGGCCCGCCGTAGACCTCGGCGTTGATGAGCTGGTAGCCCTCGCGGGTGAGGGCGGCGGCGGGCTTGAGCTTGAGCGCGGGCGAGTCCGTGTGGGTGCCGACGACGCGGAAGGCGGTGGCGGGTGCGGGCTCGTCGGGCAGCATCCAGGCGGCGAGGGCGCCGTCGCGCAGCACGTAGCCGCGTCGGGGCAGGTCCTCGCCCCAGGGCTCGGTCTCGTCCACCGCGGTGAAGCCGACCGCGTCGAGGCGGGCGGCGACGGCCGCGGCCGCGTGGTAGCTCGACGGTGAGGCGGTGACGAGCTCGATGAGCGAGGCGGTGTAGGCGTCGGGGTCGGTCAGGACGGTGGCCGCGCGCTCGGCGGCGCCGGGGGCATCCGTGGTGCCGACGCTGTCGGTGGTGTCAGAGGTGTCAGAGGCGGGCTCACGCATGCCGTCAGTGTCTCACCGACCTCGGCCCGTCCCGCGCGGGCGGCTGCGCCGTCGGCCGGTTCCCGGGCCCGCCCTCCCTCCTCCCGGACGGCTGCGCCGTCAGCCCGTCGGGGTGCAGGATCGAGGCATGAGCGCCGCCGAGCCCGCCCCGTCCCGCCCCACCGGTCCCTCCGGCGCTTCACACCGTCCCTCGGCACCCGGGACAGCCGAGCCTCCCGCCGTGCCGCCCACAGAGCCGCCCGCCGAGCCCGTGGTCCCCCCGCTGGGCACCGGACCCGTGCGCGCCGTCCTGCTCGACGCCGACGGCGTCCTGCAGCTCATCGGCACCCCCTGGGAGCAGGCACTCACCGAGGCCGGGGGCGCCGAGTTCGCCGAGCGCCTCCTCGTCGAGGAGCGCACCGCGCTGGAGGGCCGCGAGACCCTCGCGGCCGTGCTGGACAGGCTCGTGCACCGTCTGGGCCTGACGGTGGGCGTCGAGGAGCTCATGCAGGTGTGGTGGCGGGCCACGCCCGACACCCTCGCCCGTCGGCTGGTGGCCGAGCTCAGGGCCGCCGGGTACCGCACGGTGCTGGCGACGAACCAGCAGGTCGAGCGCATGGGGTGGATGCGCTCCCAGCTGGGCTACGACGGGCTGTGCGACGTCGACGCCTACTCCTGCACGCTGGGGGCCGCCAAGCCGGACCCGCGCTACTTCACCGCCGTCCTGAGCTTGGCCGGGGTGAGCGCCGACGAGGCCCTGTTCGTCGACGACAACGCTGAGAACATCGCGGCGGCCCGGGCGCTGGGAATCCGGGTTCTGCACCATCCTGCGGACGCGGGCGGCCAGGAGCTGCGCCGGGGCGTCGTCGACGCCCTCACCCGCCATGCCTGACAGGGGCCGTCGCCCCCCCCAGGTCCTCCTCAGGGAGGACCCCGGTGCGCCCCTGATCTCATCCTGCCGGTCTTGCCCAACCGGACGTGGCAGGGAAGACTCAGCGAAGGAGAGGTACTCAACATCTGGGGCCACAGAAGGAGGACGCGATGTCGGTTGCGGCACGGGTGACGACCAGCGCGACGTGCGACCGCGTCCAGATCCGGCGCAGCGCCGCTGAAGCCACCTCACGCCGTGCCCCGCACGCCTTCTTCAGGCTCATCTCCCGTATCCACCGCCTCCTGCCCCGACGCCTGCGCGCGCTCGTGCCCGTGACCTTCATCGGCTACGCCCTCATCAACGGCTCCGCCTTCGTCATTGACATCAGCCTGCTGTGGGTGATGTACGAGAAGCTGCACTGGTTCTACCCGCTGGCGGTCACCGTCGGCTACGCCGCGGCAGGCACCTACTCGCTCGTGCTCAACCGGTGGCTCAACTTCCAGTCCCACGGCTCGATCTCCACCCAGGGCGGCCGCTACGTCGTCGGCCTCGTGAGCCAGTACGTCATCTTCATCCTGGGCCTGTCGAGCGTCCTGCACCTGGCGGGCGTCAACGCCGAGCTCGCGCGTGTCATCTCGGCGTGCTGCGAGGGCGTGTACCTGTACGCGCTCATGCGCCTGTGGGTGTTCCGGGGCACGCCTGAGCCCGTCGACGAGGCCGCCGCGCCCGTGGCCGCTCACCAGTAGGCGCGCGTCGTCTCCGTCGGGGCCCCGAGCTCGGTGAAGCCAGCGTCCACCACCCGCACGGGCCGCAGCACCGACTCCCACGTCTGCCGCTCAGCGGCGACGACCCTCACCCGGTAGCCGTCCTCCGCCCAGGCGTCACGCAGCGCGGTCGGCAGGTCGGGGCTCTGCCAGGCGAGCTGGGCGGCGTGGGCGACCTGGGCGCAGAGCTTGCCGGAGGTCATCTCGTGCAGCGGGGTCACCTCCACGGTCACGAGAGCCCCCGACGACGTCGAGGCGCTGCCCAACGCGATGAGGCCGGAGGAGCCCTCGCCCGCGTCCTCGGCACGGCGCACCGCGGCTGCCACCGCGGCGGGCGGCGGCGGCAGCGCGTCGCCACCGGGGAAGTGGGTGCCCTCGACCTGTGTCTTGGCCAGTGACGGGGGCAGTGGTCGCACGGGTCCGGGTACGAGTGCGCGGGCCGCGGCGGGCGCCCACCCGCGGGGACCGTCCTGGGTGACGGTGGTGCCGGGCAGTTCCTGGATCTCGTCCCAGCGTCGGCCACGGGCGCGGCGCACGAGCTTGCGGATGCGGTTATCGCACCAGTGGCGCACGGCCTCGTGCCAGGGGCCGCCGGGGGCGGCCTCGGGTGAGGCTAGGAGGATGACGACGGCCCGCGCGGCGGCCTCGGCGACGTCGACGCGGCGCGCCGGGTGGACCTTGTCGTAGCGCACGGCGATCTGCATGCCCCACTCGGTTCCCGGAGCAGCCTCGGCACCGGGGAACAGCGGGGAGAGCGGTGCCAGGTCCGACGGCGCGACAGCGGCAGCGGGGTCCGTGTGCGGGTGAGTCACGGCACCGACCCTAGCGCCCACCCCACGCAGCTTGTGTCGTCTCCTCCCCCCGGAGGAGGAGACGACACGACCTTCATCCCCGTGGTGCATTGTCACGCTCCCGCTCGTCATTAACGTGAGCGCATGACCGACCATGACCCGTACCAGGCCTACCAGCCCGTTCCGCCTTCACCCACCCAGGCGGTGCCGGCAGGGGGCCCGAACCTTCCTCCGACGACGCCCGCGACGCCGCACGCTCCCCAGCAGCCGGCACAGCCCCAGCCGACGACAACACTGCCGATGCAGCCCCAGCCGACGGCGACGCTGCCAGCACGGCCCCAGCAGCCGCAGCCGCCCGGCTGTGAGCCGCCGAGCCTGACCAACGGCGCCACGGTCCACGGGTGGTGGGGTATCCGCGCCCTGCGCCACCCCGCCGAGCTGCCGCTCATGTGGGTGTGCGCCGTCATCAGCTTCCTCGGCTTCGCGACGTGGATCGCCCTGTGCGTGTGGCTCGTCGCGGTCCCGACCCCGCCGGAGGGCCTGACCTCGCTGCGTGACTTCTTCGTGGGCAGCAGCGCCTCCTACGGCGCTCAGTTCCTGCTCCTCGTGCCCCTCATCCCGGTCATCGTCTGGGTCGCGCGCGCCATGATGTACGCCGAGATGCGTTCCCGCGCCGTCCAGATGAGCCCGACCCAGTTCCCCGAGGGCTACCGCATGGTGGTTGAGGCCGCCCAGCAGTTCGGCCTGCGCCGGGTGCCGGACGCCTACGTCCTGCTCGGCAACGGCGTCCTCAACGCCTTCGCCTCCGGTCACGGGTTCCGCCGCTTCGTCGTCATCCACTCCGACCTGTTCGAGGTCGGGGGCAAGGCGCGCGACCCGGAGGCGCTGCGTTTCGTCATCGGGCACGAGGTCGGACACCTCGCCGCCGGTCACGTCTCGTGGATCCGCATCGTGGCGACAGCGCTCGCCCTCAACATCCCGTTCCTCGGCCGGGCCCTGTCACGTGCCCAGGAGTACACGGCGGACAACCACGGCTACGCGGTGGCCCCGAAGGGGACAGCCGGGGCGATCGGTCTGCTCGCCGGCGGCAAGTACCTGGGCGCGCAGGTGAACCTGCACGCGATGGCGGACCGGGCCACGCGGGAGAAGGGCTTCTGGCTGCACATGGCGGTCTGGCGCTCCACGCACCCGGTCCACACGTGGCGGGCGCACGCCCTGCGCGACCGCCGTGCCCCGGGCCGCATCATGATCCGTCCGAAGGAGACGACGGCGTGGTACCCGCCCGCGTCGCTCACGGGCTCGTCGCACTCGCCGATGTGGCCGACACCCGGGCAGACCCTGGCGCTGCTCGACAGCTGCCGCCCACGCTCGAGCGAGGAGCAGTTCGGCCGCTACCCGGGCGTGGAGTACGCGGCCCCGCGCGACGAGCTCAGGTTCGCGGACCCGACCCCGGTGCCGACGGCGACCGTGCCCCAGCCCGTCCCGCAGCCTCCTCAGCAGCCCTGACCGGCCCCCGGGCAGACGAGGGCGAGCACGACC
>CALEXZ010000140.1 GCA_937926195.1 uncultured Actinomyces sp. | reverse complement strand
TCCTCATCGCCGACGGCGCCGCCAAGTACCACCTGGACAAGAACCTCGCCGCCGTCCTCATCAAGCCCTTCACCGGGTCGGCGCGCACCACCGTCCTGGGCCTCATGGTCATCACCGCCCTGCTGAGCATGTTCATGTCGAACACGGCGACGACGGCCACCATGTTCGCCGTCATCATCCCCATCCTCGGCGCCCTGCCCTCCGGCAGGCCGCGCACCGGCCTGGCCCTGTCGATCCCCGTGGCGGCCAACGTCGGCGGCATCGGCACGCCCGTGGGCACGCCCCCCAACGCCATCGCCCTGGGCGCCCTGGCCGAGCGCGACATCCACATCTCCTTCGCCACGTGGATGGTCATGGCCGTGCCCCTCATGGTCATCATCCTCGTCGGCGCGTGGCTGCTGCTCATCGCCATGTTCATCCCCAAGGGCCTGGGCATCGAGCTCGACATGAAGGCCTCGTGGGACACCGGTGGCAAGGCCGTCACCTTCTACGTCATCGCCGGCGGCGTCATCCTGCTGTGGATGACCGAGTCCCTGCACGGGATCAACGCCAACGTCGTCGGCTTCCTCGCCGTCGTCGCCCTGCTCGTCACCAAGGTCATGGGCGGTGACGACCTCGGCAGGCTGTCCTGGCCCGTCCTGTGGCTCGTCGCCGGCGGCATCGCCCTGGGCGACGGCGTGGGCGCCACCGGTCTGGACGCCTGGATCCTCAGCCTCTTCGACTGGGGCGCCATGCCGGCCCTCATCGTCGTCATCGTCATGGGGGCGCTGGGCCTGGGCATGTCCAACGTCATCAGCCACTCGGCCGCCTCCAACCTCCTCATCCCGCTGGCGATGGGCCTGGCCACCGGCATCGACGGGCTTGAGCCCGTGACCATCGCCGTCGTCCTCGCCCTGGCCTGCTCGCTGGGCATGAGCCTGCCGATCTCCACGCCCCCCAACGCCATCGCCTACGCGACCGGCGAGGTCACCACCGCGGACATGGCGAAGGTCGGAGTCATCATCGGTGTCGTCGGCACGGTCCTCCTCGTGCTGCTCATGCCCGTGGTCTGGGGCGCGATGGGGCTGCTGTGAGCACCCCGGGAGGCGTGCAGGGCACCGTCCTCACCGGCACGCCCATCACCGTCGCCGTCATCTCGCCGGGCATGGTCGGCGGGCAGGTCGCCCACGAGGCGCGACGGGCCGTCGGCGTCGTCGCCAACGTGGAGCGCCTGCGCTCCATCGACGAGCTCGTCGCCCTGGTCGAGGGGAGCGAGGCGGCCCGGGTCGGTGACGTCGCCGTCATCTTCGCCACCGACGAGGTCGGCCGCCTCGACGACGTCGCCGCGATCCTGTCCGGCCACCGGGCGCTGTCCACCTCCCGTCTGGCCCTGCTCACCGAGCGCACCGCCCTGACCGGCATCGGCCGTGCCTTCGACACCGACCTCGTGTGCGAGGTCATCGCCGTGCCCTGGCGTCCCGGCGCCATCGAGTTCCGTGCCGCCGCCCAGCTGAGCCGGTGGATGCGTGACAACCGTCCCGACGACGACCGCACGAGCCGGCTGGGCACCGAGGACACGGTCGGCGTCGGCCACGCCCCCCTCATCGAGGCCCTGTCCCACTCCACCGACCGGCTCACCGAGGAGTTCGTCGCCGCCTGCGAGAAGGTCCTCGGTCCGCGCCCGCGCCTCCAGCTGCCCGCCGGGGTGCGCCTGACCCACCAGGGTCAGCCCGTCGACGCCGTCGGCGTCGTCCTCTCCGGCTCCGTCGCCCTCACCCGCGACACCCCCGTCGGCGAGGTCATTCTCCACCACGCCACCACGGGGCGCATCGTCGGCCTCGTCTCCCTGGCCGACCGGGGGCACGCCTACGTCACCGCCACCACTACCACCGACGTCGAGCTCATCCTGCTGTCCATCGAGCAGCTCGACCGGGCCCTGAAGGAGAACCCGCAGACGGAGCAGATCCTCGCGGCCCTGCTCATCTCCTCCCTGACCAAGCGACTGTCGCGCTCCGAGATCCTCCAGGTGGAGAAGATCGAGCTGGCCGCCGCCGTCGAGGCGCAGCGGGCCGCCACCCAGGAGGCCCTGGAGGCCCTGGAGCAGGCCCGCCTGGAGCTGCTCGCCCAGGAGCGCTTCGCCACCCTGGGCGAGCTCGCCGCCGGGGTCGCCCACGAGCTCAACAACCCGGTGGCCGCCCTGGAGCGCGCCAACGACCACCTGCGCTCCGACCTCGCCACCATCCTGGCCACCCACCCCCAGGGGCGTCTCATCGGCGAGACCGTGACGGCCGCCCGCACCCGCTCGGCGGTCTCCACCCGCGAGGAGCGGGCCGCGCGCCGCGCCCTGGAGGGCGTCGTCGGTGACCGCGAGCTCGCCCGGCGCCTGGTCACCCTCGGGATGGACCAGGACACGCGCCCCCAGGAGGTGCGTGCCCTCGTCGCCGACCCGGCGCGGCTGGAGGCGGCGCTCGCGGCCGCCTCCATCGGTCGCGAGGAGCGCAACGTCGTCACCGCAACCGAGCGGATCCGCGCCCTCGTGGCCTCCCTGTCGACCTACGTGCGCCCCGAGGGCGAGCTTGAGCAGGACGTCGACGTGCGCGAGGTCCTGGAGGACTCCCTGAGGCTCACGGCCCACCGCCTGCGCGGCGTCGAGATCGAGCGCGTCTACGACGACGTGCCCACGGTGCCCGGGCGGGCCGGCGAGCTCGCCCAGGTGTGGACCAACATCCTGTCCAACGCGGCCGACGCCCTGTCCGGCGCCGTCAAGGACGCCCAGGCGCAGGGGCTCGAGCTGCACCCGGAGGTCACCGTGCGCGTCGTGGCCGAGGCGGCGGGGGTGCGCGTCGACGTCGTCGACAACGGGCCCGGCATCGACCCCCAGACCCTGCCGCGCATCTTCGAGCCGCGCTTCACCACCAACCACGGCAAGGTCCGCTTCGGCCTCGGCCTGGGCATGGGCCTGGCCAAGGCGGTCATCGACGCCCACGGGGGCACGATCGACGTCAGCTCCCGGCCCGGGCGCACCTGCGTGCGGGTCGTCCTGCCGACCACCACCGGCGCCCAGCGCCCTGACCCCAAGGAGGAGCCATGAAGCTCACCATCCTCGTCGTCGACGACGAGCCCGAGGTCCGCGACGCCGTCGTCGGGGACCTGGCGCCCTTCGCCGACGTCGTCCGCATCGAGCCCGCCGAGGACGTCGAGGACGCCTGGGAGGTCGTCGCCGAGGTGGAGGACGACGGCGACGTCCTCGCCCTCGTCCTGGCGGACCACCGTATGCCCGGCACCACCGGCGTGGACATGCTCATCGCCATGGAGGAGGACGAGCGCACCGCCGTGGCCCGCAAGGTCCTGGTCACCGGTCAGGCGGACCAGGCCGACACGATCCGCGCCGTCAACGAGGCGGGCCTCGACCACTACGTGGCCAAGCCCTGGCGGCCCCAGGACCTGCAGGCGGTGGTGCGCGACCAGCTCACCGACTTCGTGCTCGTCACCGGCATGGACCCGCTGCCGCACCTGCGGGCCCTGGACGGGGCGCGCGCCATGGAGATGCTGCGCTGAGCACGACTCATCCTCGGGGCTGAGGCACCGGGGCCCGAGCACGTGACAGGATCGCCCGCATGAGCCAGAACCTGGAGCCTGCTGTGAGCCGCCGCACCCAGGGTGAGACCCTCGCCCTGACGACGGCCGCCCTTGTCATCGGCTGCGCCGGCATCTACTTCGTGCGCAACCTCCTCGGGCCGGCCTTCTTCGCGCTGACGCTCGTGCTCACGGTGCGCCCGCTCGTGTCCTGGGCCTCGCGCCACCGGGTGCCGCGCCCCGTCTCCGCGACGGCTGCCATCTTCATCATCTACGCCTTCGTCATCGGCATGTTCGTGGCGCTGGGCGTGGCCGTCGCCCAGCTCGTCGAGACGCTGCCGAGGTACGCGGGCAAGTTCCAGCAGATCTGGGAGCAGCTCCAGCAGCTGCTCGTCAAGCTGGGCATCGAGCAGGACACGCTGCTGGACCAGATGTCCTCCATGGTCTCCACCAGCCGCGTGGTGGACCTCGCTCAGGGCCTCATGGGGCAGGTGACCTCCGCCGGCTCGATCCTCATGATCATGGCCATGACCGTCATGTTCCTCATGTTCGACATGTCCCGCATCGAGGTGCGGGCCACCGCCCTGGTCGAGCTCAAGCCCGGTCTCGCCTCGGGCCTGGCGGGCTTCGCCCAGTCGGTGCGCTCCTACTGGCTGGTGTCGACGATCTTCGGTCTCATCGTGGCCGTCCTTGACGTCGTGGCCCTGGGCTTCCTCGGGGTGCCGATGGCGGTCACGTGGGGCGTGCTCGCCTTCATCACCAACTACATCCCCAACATCGGCTTCGTCGTCGGTGTCGTCCCGCCCGCTCTGCTGGGGCTGGTGGACTCCGGCCCCTGGACCGCCCTGTGGGTGGTGGTGTCCTACGCCGTGCTCAACTTCGTCATCCAGTCCCTCATCCAGCCTAAGTTCACCGGTGACGCGGTGGGGCTCAACACGACGACGACCTTCCTGTCCCTCGTGTTCTGGTCCAGTGTTATCGGCGCCCTGGGCACCATCCTGGCGGTGCCGCTCACGCTCTTCGCCAAGGCCGTGCTCATCGACTCCGACCCGCGCTCGGCCTGGGTGGGGATCTTCCTGTCCGCCGGTGACGCCCCGGTGGAGCACCCGGCCTCCGTCGACCCCCACACCGTGGTCGAGCGCGACCCCGACGGCGACGGCCCGGACGAGATCGACGACGCCGTGCCCGAGGACCTGCGTGAGGCCATCCGCGGTGAGCGGCGGGGCGGATACGACGGGCCCGGGAAGGGCGCTGAGGCCGGGGCGGATGCCTCCGGGTCCGGCGAGGACCCCGCTCCCCGGGCCGCGAAGGGCGACGACGGCTCCTGACGGTCGGTGAGCCGGTCACGGTGCGGGCGTGCCGTACAGGGTGGGTGCACGCCAGCCCCTCCGGTCATCTATGCTCAGCGCGCAGCACGTACGCTCCGTGCCTGAGAAGAAGGACCTGCACTTGCCTACCCGCGCTGACTCCGCGCAGCTGCGACTCGTTGTGCGTGTCGCCCGCATGTACCACGAGCTCGGTATGCGCCAGACCGACATCGCCCGCGAGCTCCACATCTCCCAGCCGCGCGTCTCGCGCCTGCTCAAGCGCGCCGCCCAGGAGGGCATCGTCCGCACGGTGGTCAGTGCCCCCGAGGGCACGTACACCTCCCTGGAGGAGCGCGTCGAGGAGCGCTACGGCCTGGCCGAGTGCATCGTCGTCGACTCCGGTGAGGAGGAGGCGCAGGTCGGTGCGGCCGTCTCCGCCGCCGCGGCCACGTACCTGGAGACGACGCTCACGGGCGGTGACGTCATCGGCCTGTCCTCCTGGAGCGCCACCTGGCTGGGGGCGGTCGAGCAGCTGCCGGACTTCCGGGTGCCGGTGGCCAAGAAGGTCATCCAGCTCTTCGGGGGCGTGGGGCACCCGGCGGTCCAGGTCAAGGCCACCCGTCTCATCGACCTGCTGGCCCGGGCGACGGGCGCCGAGGCCGTCTTCTTCCCCTCGCCCGCCGTGCTGGGCTCACCCGTCGCGGCGCAGCAGCTCTCCGAGGACCCCGCGGTCACCCGGGTCATGCAGCTGCTGCCCTCGGTGACGATCGCGCTCGTCGGCGTCGGCAGCGTGGACCCGTCGCCGCTGCTGCGCGAGTCCGGCAACATGATGACGGACGCCGACACCCGGGACCTGGCGGCCGCCGGGGCCGTGGGCGACGTGTGCCTGCGCTTCTTCGACGCCGAGGGTGCTCACGTGTCGACCGGCTACGACGCGCGCATCGTGGGCGCCGACCTGGAGCGGCTGCGGCTCATCCCGCGCCGGGTGGCCGCCGCGGGCGGAGAGCGCAAGCACGCGGCGATCCGTGCCGCCCTGCGGGGGCACTGGGTCAACGTGCTCATCACGGACGTGCACACGGCCCGGGCGCTGCTGGCGGACTGAGCGTGGCCCCAGCCCCCGTCGGCGCACAGAGCGGGCGAGAAGGACAGACATCAGGCGTGTGGCGGATACCGCTCCGCACGCGGTCCCGTGTGGCACGCCTGGGAGGCGTCCGGCGCAGTCCCTGGATCACTCAAAGGAGAGACCTATGCTCAAGGGAATCAACACGCTCATGACGCCCGAGCTGCTCGACGTCCTGTCCCGCATGGGCCACGGCGACACGATCGCCGTCGTCGACTCGAACTACCCGGCCTACAGCGCCGGGGTCCCTGTCATCGCCATGCCCTCGCTCAACTGCCCCGAAGCGGTGCGGATCGTCGTCGAGCTCATGCCCCTGGACACCTTCATCGACGCCCCGGTGCGCTACATGGAGGGTGCGGGTGACACCGAGGTGCGGGAGGTCACCCGCGACGTGCTCGCCGTCGCCAGCGAGCTGGAGCGCCGTGAGGTCCAGGGCGAGGCCGTCGAGCGCTTCGCCTTCTACGAGGAGGCCCGCTCCGCCCGCGCCATCATCCACACGCAGGAGACCCGCCCCTACGGCTGCTACCTCCTGACCAAGGGCGTCCTGCCCGCCTTCGGTCCCGACGGCAGGCCCCTGTGATGGCGCGCGTCATCGTCGTCGGGTCCATCAACCAGGACGCCACCGTCACCGTCGACCGCTTCCCCCAGCCCGGCGAGACGCTCTACACGCGCTCATTGACCTACCGCCTGGGCGGTAAGGGGGCGAACCAGGCCGCGGCCGCCGCGCACGCGGGTGCCGCCACCTTCTTCGTCGGGCGGGTCGGTTCCGACGGCGCGGGCCCCGCCCTGCGCGCCGAGCTCGCCGGCCACGGCGTCGACGTCGGCTCCCTCCTCGTCGACGAGGGCACCACCGGCACGGCCTTCATCACCGTCTCCGCCCAGGGGGAGAACACGATCCTCATCGACGCCGGTGCCAACGGACGCGTCACTGCGGACCAGGCGGCCGCCGTCGCCCCGGGGGAGGGTGACATCGTCGTCCTCCAGGGTGAGGTCCCGCCCCAGACCAACACGGAGGTCATCGCGCTCGCCCGTGCGGCCGGTGCCACCGTGGTGCTCAACATCGCGCCCGTGTACCCGATCGCGCCGCAGGACCTGGCCGCGGTCGACGTGCTGGTCGTCAACGAGACCGAGGCCGGCCTCGTCCTGGGGCGCGAGGCCCCGCACGGTGCCGCGGAGGCGCGCGAGGTGGCCCGGGCGCTCGCGGAGCTCGGTCCCGCTCGCGTGCTTGTCACGCTCGGGGCCGCGGGCGCCGTGTGGCGTGACGGCGAGCGCTCGGCGCACGTCGAGGCCGTGGACGCCGGCCCCGTCGTGGACACGACCGGCGCGGGCGATGCCACGGTGGGGGCGCTGGCCGCGGCCCTGTCCATGGGCCTGGACTTCGAGCGGGCGGTCGCCGAGGGCATGCGCGCCGGCTCCGCCGCCGTGCTCGCCCGGGGGGCGGCCTCGTCCTACGGGGGGATCACGCCCATCGTCCCGTGAGGTGAGCGCCTCGCACCGCAGGCCGTCTGGCTGCTGAGAGTGCAGCCGGACGCGCTGCTGCGCGCCCCGGGGGCCGTTGTGGGCCCCCGGGGAGCGGCCGTGCGGCCGCGGCGGGGCCGCGGGTGCTGTCGCAGGGCGGCGCCAGGGCGGTGCGGCCCAATGGGGCCGTCGCCGGCGCGTCACCGGGCCGCGGTCGGGACGTAGGGCATATGTGTGCGTCTGCAACAAAGCGTATCGCGGCACGTCCGATGTTCGACTTGCACCTGGTTCCTTGATTTCTTGCGCGGGGCAACGAAATGCTGGGATGTCCCAATTCTAAAGTGAATGAACATGTCGCACACGTGGGTGCTCCCAGCCCGCGTGACAGAGCAAGGAGGCTCAAGCGGTGGCACGTACAGGCTCACAGCGTCGAGGACGCGCAACGAGCATCGCGATCAGGGCCGCAGTGGCGGTCGTCATTGTGGCGGTATGTGCCTTCGGCACCACCTTCATGACGCCGGAGGAGGCCGAGGCCGTCCTCACCTCCGGCGCCCACGACCACGGCCAGCTCCTCGACGCCCTCCAGGCACCGGCGCAGCCAGGCACACCCACCTACATCATCGCCCACTCCCACAAGGGGCACCCGGTCTCCTTCATGAGCGACAAGCAGCCGTGGCACCACAAGCTGCCGTCGCCCGAGGAGGCCCAGGCCGCCCTCGCCGAGCTGGAGGCCCTCGCATGACTGATCTCTTCGACTGCCGTCAGGCCTACGCGGCCACCCTCACCGACATCGCCCGCGCAGACGAGCGGCTCGTCGTCGTCGTCAACGGCTCGGTCGGATCCGCCAACCTCGGAGGGTTCCAGAAGGAGTTCCCGACCCGGCTCATCAACGTGGGCATCGCCGAGCAGAACCAGGTCGGTGTCGCCGCGGGGCTGGAGAACGGCGGCAAGATCCCGGTCGTGTCCTGCGCGGGCTCCTTCCTGTCAGCCCGCGCCACCGAGCAGGTCAAGATCGACGTCGGCTACTCACGCCGCCACGTGCTCCTGTGCGCCCAGTCCCCGGGCCTGGCCTACGGCCAGCTCGGCTCGACGCACCACAGCGCGGAGGACGTGAGCATCATGCGTGCCCTGCCCGGGATGACCGTCATCGTCCCCGCCGACCCGGCCGAGACCGAGGGGGCGCTGCGCTGGGCCTACAACGAGCTCGACGGGCCGGCCTACATCCGCATCCCGCGGATGAAGGTGCCCGCGGTGCACGGACCGGACTACGTCTTCACGCCCAAGGCGGTGACCCTGCGCGAGGGCGCGGACCTGACGGTGATCGCCAACGGGACCACCGTCCACCGTGCCCTGGAGGGCGTTGAGCGCCTTGCCGCTGAGGGGGTGAGTGCCCGCCTGCTGTCGCTGCCCGTGGTCAAGCCGCTCGACGAGGAGGCCGTCCTGGCCGCGGCCCGTGAGACCGGCAGGATCATCACCATCGAGGAGGGCACCGTCAAGGGTGGGCTCGGAGGTGCTGTCGCCGAGCTGACCGCACAGAGGTGCCCTGTGCCGGTGCGCCGCCTGGGCGTGCCGGACGAGTGGGCACCGACGGGCTCGGAGGCCTGGCTCATGGACCACTGGGGCATCAGCGCCGAGGGCGTTGTCGCTGCCGCCCACGAGCTCCTCGCCTGACAGCAGGACGGCCGCCCCGTTCCTCCCGCCCAACTCCTCGGTTTGCGCTCGAAAGTACGGCGAATCACCGTACGCTCGCGCGCAAACCGAGGAGTTGGGCGTGGGTGGGGGAGGGGGGAGAGGTTGGGGGAGGGGCGGAGTGAGGTCAGGCCCGGCGACGGCGCAGAGCCGCTCCCGCGCCCACCAGCACCACGCACAGGACCCCGAGCAGTACGAGGTCACCGGCGCCCGTGCGGGCCAGCGTCCCGGACCCGCCGTGCTGGCCCGCTCCGGCCGCCGTGTCGGTACCCGAGCCACCCGCCGGGGCCTGCGTGGAGGTACCACCCGGCTGATCGGAGGCGTCCGCGCTCGGAGCGTCACCGCTCGGGGCGGCGCTGGGCTCCGGTGTCGGCTGAGCAGCCGGCGTCTGCGCCTCGACGTAGACGGCGACCGTGCGGGCGGGAACCGTCGCGGTGCCCGTCGCGGCGTCAAAGGTCGAGGTCCTCACCACCGGGTCGGCCCCCTCGGCCTGGACCGAGTGCAGGACGAACTGCCGTCCCTGCAGGTCGCTGATCGTCTCGGACACCGGCTCGTCGGTGGCGTTGAAGACCGTGAGCACCGCCCCGACCTGGGGGTCGATGTCGACCCTGTTCGTGGACGCGGTCCGCATCCCCGTGCCTCCACCGGTCCCGGCTCCCGGCAGCGGACGGTCCTCGATGAGCATCGTGATGACGCCCGGCGTCGCACCCGGACCCGAGTTCGGGAAGGACACCCGCTCCTGGATGAGCTCGGCCGAGCCCAGGTGGAACAGGGGAGTCGAGGTGCGGATGCGCAGCAGGTCGAGGACCTGCGCCTGGGAGGCGGCGATGTCCTCGGGGCTCGGCTTGAGCGCGGGGTCCTCCAGCAGGGGCCGCATGATGTCCCACTTCGAGCCGTTGGCCGACGCCACCGGCAGGCCGTTGCCGTAGCCGTTGGTCTGGCACGTCCAGTCGATGGCGTTGAAGTGGTCCCCGGAGTTGTAGGAGTCGCGGTCCAGGGACTTGCTGCGCAGGATCTCCGTGCCCGCCGCCCACAGCGTCGGCGACTGCCCCAGGGCCACGGTCGCCAGGGACAGCGTGTTCATGCGCACCCGGTTCGCCACGCTCGTGCCCGTCGGCAGCTTGAGGATCCCCAGGTCGTAGAGGGTCTCGTTGTCGTGGGCGTCGACGTAGTTGATGGTCTCCTCCGGGCTGGAGGCGTAGCCGGCGGGCTGCCCGTTGTAGTCGATCTGGGCGCCCGAGCGCACCGTGCCGTCATGGGTGGTGAAGGTGAAGCTCGACAGGTTGCCCGCCAGACTCAGCTGGATGAGGTCGGTGGCGTGCCCCAGGTCCGCCAGCTGCTCCTCCTGGCTGCGCGGGTCCAGCCCGCTCGGGTCCGTGTACAGGCCCGTGCCGAAGCCCTGGTAGGTGCGCGGGTCCTGGTCGAAGGGGCCGCCACCGTGGATGGCGTCACGCAGACGGTCGTTGAAGGTGCCGATACCGGTGCCGTTGAGCTGGCCCTGGGTGGCGGTGGTGAACAACGCGTTGTTGGCGATCTCCCCCATGTTCCAGCCCTCCCCGTAGAGGTAGACGGCCGAGCCGTCCACGCCGTCGGCCTCCAGGGTCAGCTCGTCCAGGGCGGAGCGCAGCGCCTGCATGGTCTGCACCGAGTGGTAGCCCATGAGGTCGAAGCGGAAGCCGTCCACGTGGTAGTCGCGCGCCCAGGTGACCACGGAGTCGATCATGAGGCGCTCAGCCATCGTGTTCTCGGTGGCGGTGTTCGAGCAGCACGTGGAGGTGAAGATGTCCCCCTTGGCGTCGAGCCGCTGGTAGTAGCCCGGCACGATCCGGTCGAGCACCGAGGTGGGTGACTGGCCCGCAGCGGCCGTGTGGTTGAAGACCTGGTCGAGCACCACCTGCAGGCCCGCGGCGTGCAGGGCCCCCACCATCTGGCGGAACTGGTAGGTGCGGGCACCGCCGTCCTGGTTGCCGTCGGTGGCGTAGGAGCCCTCCGGCGCCCGGTAGTGCCACGGGTCGTAGCCCCAGTTGTAGGCGTCGGCGTCACGCACGGCGGCGACGGCGGCCTGCTGGGCCTCCGAGGCCGGGCCCGCGTCGGCGGGGATGTCCGGCACCTGCTGACGGCTGCGGTCCTCCCCGATGGAGGCGATGTCGAAGGTCGGCAGCAGGTGCACCGTGTCGATGCCCGCCTCGGCGAGCTCGGCCAGGTGCGTCATCCCCGCCGACTCCGGGTGGGTGAAGGCCAGGTAGGTGCCGCGCTCGGCCTCGGGCACGGAGGTGTCAGCGGCCGAGAAGTCGCGCACGTGCAGCTCGTAGATCGTGCGTCCGGCGTCGGAGGCGACGACGGGGCTGGCGGTCTGTGCCCACTGCTGGGGCACGAGGTCCGGGTGGCTGAGGTCGACGGCGACCGAGCGCTGGGAGTCCATGGTCAGGGCCAGCGAGTAGGGGTCGGTCACCGTGTTGGTCTCGACCCGGCCGGTGTCGGGGACGTAGACCGTGACCTCCCACAGGTACTGGGAGCCGGCGGCGATGGCGCCGTCGGCGTTGGCCACGCTCCAGCGCCCGTCGTCACCGCGCACGGCCTCGGTGCGCACGGCCGGCCCGGCCACCTGCGGCGCGGAGCCCGTGGCCTGGCCGGTGTCCCAGGTGAGCAGGGCGACCGACTGGGCGGTGGGGGCCCACAGCGCGAAGGACGGGACGCCGTTGGTGAAGGTCGCGCCCAGCGGGGCGTCGGGGGCCGGGGTGAGCAGGGAGTCGATGACGGCGGCGCTCTGCACGCCGGTAAAGGCGGCGACGGTGCCGTCGGCCCGGCGCTCGACCACGGCGACTTGACCTCTCAGGGCCTGCTCGACCTGGCTGCGGCTGAGCAGCGGGACGCCGTCGGATCCGGCGAGTGACAGGGCGAGGTAGCCGGTGAGGTTGGGATGGGCGGCGAGGACGTCGGCGCTCAGGTCCCCGCTCACGCGCAGCGGCGTCTCGGTGCCGCCGGTGACGGCGCCGTCGGACAGGCCCGCCCCGCCGTCGGGGGCGGTGACCAGCCCGAAGCTGACGGCGGCGGGGGTGCCCGCGGCCACCACCTGGTCGCGGGTGACGCCCTCGGGCAGGAGGGAGGTCGGCCAGGCCAGGGTGGTCTCGTCGACCCAGTAGGCGCGCTCCTCGCCGGTGCCGGCCGCGGGCGGGTCGGCGACGGCGATGCTCAGTAGATGCGTGGCCGGGTCGTAGGTGAAGGTCACGTCCTTGCCCGCGGAGGCGGAGAAGGAGTAGTTGGCGCCGCCGGCCACGCCGTCGACGCCGTAGTTCTCGTCCCAGGAACGGCCGTGGACGACCTTGACCTCGTAGGAGCCGGTCGCCAGGGCGGCGGTGGTGAAGGTGAAGGTGCCGTCGGCTGCCGGGCGCATGAGGGTGGCCAGGCAGTCGGGCGCCCAGTCGGAGGGGCAGCCGAGCTCGTCCTGGAAGGAGCCTGGCAGGGTGATGAACGGGGTGGTGGCGTCGGTCCAGGACACGTGGCTGGCGGGGTCGTAGAAGAAGGTGACCGGGCCGCCGTCGGTGGTGTAGCTGATGTTGGCGCCGCCGGCCTGGCCGTTGGCCCCGTAGTTCTCGTCCCAGGTTGCGCCGATGGTGACCTTGTACTCGTAGGAGCCGGCGGGCAGCTCGAAGGTCGCGGAGTAGAGGCCGGAGAGCGGGTCGCGGGCCAGGGCGGCGGCGGTGCAGTCGGGGGCCCAGTCGGCGGCGCAGCCCATCTCGTCGTTGTGGCTGCCGGGCATGGTGACCTGGAGGTCTGGGGAGGGCTCGTCGGCCTGGGCGGTGGGCGACAGGGTGGGGCTGAGGGCGGCGCCCACGAGCGCGAGCGTGACGGCGGCGGCGGCGGGCAGGACCCGCGCCCAGGGGCGCCGACGGGTGCGTGCCAGCCGAGGAGGGCGCGGTGCTCGGCCGGGGCGCGTGTGCCGGGTGGGTCTGCTGGACCAGCGGGACCACAGGGCGTGCAGGGCTTGCATGTGCACGGTGACTCCTTCGTCTGTGCCGACGCGCCCCAACGGGGAGGAACGAGGATGAGAATCAGGGGGAATGAGGGGCTCGTGCCCGGTTCGTTCCGAGGTGGACGCGTTGAGGCAGCGTAGGTCACAGTGTCGAGATGACGCAAGACTCTGCAAGGTTCTTGCAGGCCAGGCGGCTCGCCTCGCTCGCGCTCGCGCCCGCGCCCGTGCCCGCTCCCATAAGCCGAGATCCTCGGTTTGCGTCCGAACGTACGGCGTTTTGCCGTACTTTCGAGCGCAAACCGAGGATCTGGGCGGAGGCAGGCGGGTGCGGGCGCAGGTGCGGCCGCCGCCGGGGCTCAGCCGACCAGCGCCGCCTGGTCCAGGATCGTCTGGCGCACGTACTCCACCGGGGCGTATCCGTTGATGAAGGCGTCATTGATGATGAGGAAGGGCGTGCCCTTGATCCCCAGCTGGTAGGCGTGCTCCTTGGCCTGAGCCACTCGGTCCACCGTCTCCTGCGCGGTCATGTCCGCACGGAAACGCTCAAGGTCCTCAACACCCGCCGCCTGGGCGAAGGCCACGAGCGACTCCTCCGTGTACTCCGGGTGGCCCTGCGGGTCCGCGGCCGCGTACACGGCGTCGTGGAACTCCCAGAAGCGCCCCTGGTTCGCCGCGGCGACACCCGCCTGGGCGGCCAGCGGCGAGGACTCGGAGATCTGCGCCAGGTCACGCCACTCCACCCGCAGCGTGCCGTTCTCCACCAGGTCCGCAAGCGCAGGCTCGATGTTCTGCGCGAACAACGTGCAGTAGGGGCACGAGAAGTCCGAGTACAGGACCATGACGACAGGTGCGTTCGCATCACCCTTCGCCTGACCGTCCTGCGGGTCGCGGTGGACCTCACCGTGCATGATCGCCAGGAGCTGCTCGTCGGTCACCGTCGTCGCGGCGGTCGGCTCGGTCGTCGGCTGCGCGGCCGGGGAGGCGGGCGCCTCCTGGGCCGCGCTCGTCGCCGCGGGCTCCGGGGAGGTCATCGTGCCCGTCGCGTTGCTGCGCTGGTGGCGCACGACCAGGAGGCCCGCGATCGCGGTCAGCAGCACGACGATGATGATGAGCAGCGCGAGGATCGCCGGGTGCGGAGCCGACCGACCGCCGACCGGTGAGGCCGGGGCCGAGGCCGAGGACTCGGCGGAGTGAGGCGGCTCAGTGGCGTGAGAGGACGCAGTGGTCTCTGACGTGTCAGGGGCGTCGGTGTCGGGGTTCGGGACCGTACTCATACGGGCAGTCTCTCAGACCCGAGCCGCTACGAGTACCGTCCCGATGGTCACGCCCAGCCAGGCGCACACCACCGTCCCCAGCGTCATGCCCGCCGCGTGGGCCGCCTCGGAGCCCCACCGCCCCTCCAGAACCAGCCGCGCCCCCTCCACGCTCGCCGTGGAGAAGGTCGAGTAGCCGCCGAGCAGGCCGGCACCCAGCACCGTGACCACCGTCGAGGACAGAGCCGTCGACGCCCCGGTCACCAGCCCCAGCAGCAGGCAGGCGCTCATGTTGACCACGACCGTGCCCCGCGGGGCGCCCTCGCCGCGCGGCACGAGCAGGTCCACCCGGTAGCGGGCCACGGCCCCCAGCCCGCCGGCCACCGCCAGCCACACCCAGGTCATGCGCGCCCCCGGCGTCCCAGGGCCCCGCCCAGGCCCAGCCCGACGGCGGCCACCAGCACGCCCGCCGCCACCGAGCCCAGCAGGTGCGCCAGCGCCATGAGCAGATGCCCCTGGCCGACCAGGCCCACGGACTGCAGCACGAAGGTCGAGTGGGTCGTCAGGCCCCCGAGGAAGCCCGTGCCCGCCGCCAGGCGCAGCTCGCGCCCCCGGCGTACCGTGCGCTCCTCAAGGAAGCCGTACAGCACTCCCAGCGCCAGGGACCCCACGAGGTTGACGGCCAGGACGCCTGCCAGGGGCGCCGTCGGGACGAGCGACAGCAGGGCCGCCCGGGCCAGGACCCCGGCCGCCCCGCCCGCGGCAACGAGCAGGTAGGTCACGGACCCACCCGGCGGGCCACCTGGTAGCCGTTGATGCTGAGGACCAGCTCGTAGACGGCGCCCGACTGCGAGGTGCTCATCGCCCACCGGGCCGCGTCGGTGGGCGGGTTGCCGCCCCAGGCCGAGGAGCGCGCGTCAATGACGACGTAGTCGGTGTCTACCGAGGAGCTGCCCACCCAGTACACCTGTGCGCTCGGCACGAGGTAGGCGAGCAGACCCAGGTCCGTCTCCACTGTCGCGCCCGGCGGGATCGTCTCGATGACCTGCCGGGCAGCCTGCGCGCGCGACGGCTCGCGGCCCCAGCCCTCGTCGAGCATGTCCGCCAGGGGCAGGCGCTGCGCCGTCGCCACCCCCAGGACGACGGGCAGCCCCACCGCCACCACGGTGAGCCAGCGCACCGGCACCGGCGCCTGCATCCACGGGCGACCCCGCTTGAGCCGCACGAGGACGTCCAGCAGCGCCCCCGCGGCGACGGGCATGAGCACCGCGTTGTAGTGCCAGCTCTCCCACTGCCAGTAGGTCTCCTTGCCGGACAGGAAGCGCCACGCGAGGGTCGGCAGGACCAGCGCCATCCAGGGGGAGGCCAGCCCCACCAGCCCCGCCGTCGTCACCAGCACCCCCAGGGTCGCCAGCTTGACCGGCGGCGACAGCAGGCGCCCCAGCAGGCCCCCGGCGACGGTGGTCGCCGTCGACCCGTCACCCGAGTTGCCCCCGATCCCGTACTCCCACGTACCCGTCGGCGACAGGGCCGGCAGGAGCACCAGCACGGTCAGCAGGAAGGAGACGACGCCGAACAGCGCCAGCCCCAGGCCCAGGTGCGTGCCGGTGAGACGGTGACGGCCCAGGCGCAGCTCGTCGTCGCGGCCCCGCCACGCGATCGCCAGCCCCGCCAGGAGCACGGTCAGGCCCAGGTCCTCCTTGACGAGCACGAGCGGTGCCGTCCACAGCACGCAGGCCCACCACCGGCCCTCGACGAAGGCCACCGAGGCCCAGGCGAGCATCGGCACCGCGAAGGCGATCTCGTGGAACTGGGCGGCCACGGCCCCCTGCATACCCCAGGACAGGACGTAGACGACGCCGAGCGCCCCGCCGACCCAGGGGCCGGTCGTGCGCGCCGCCAGGCGGGTGACGGGCCAGGCCGAGACCGCCAGCAGCAGGTCCTGCACGAGCAGCAGCGCCAGCGGGGAGGGCCACAGCGCCCACACGGGGCCGAGCAGCACGAGGATGGGGTGGAAGTGGTCCCCCAGCAGGTTGTAGCCCTCGCCCTTGATGGGCACGACCGGGGCCTGCAGGTGCGCGTAGGCCTTGGCCAGCTCGGAGAAGATCGCCAGGTCCCAGCTGGGGACGTACATCGAGGTCCACTGGCCCACCGAGTAGGTGCACATGAGCACAGCGCCGACGGCGACCGCCACCACCGCGGGCGGGACGTCGGCAGGGGGACGGCGGACAGCGCGTGCGAGAAGGCTCATCGGCCACGATCCTAGCGAGTGGCGCAGTCCGGGGGCGTCCGGGTTCAGTGACCGGGGCGCACGGACGTAGGCTGCCCTCACGTCCCGCAACCAGGAGGCCGTATGTCGAAGACCGTCGACGAGATCGTTGCCGGGGGCCAGCTCCAGCGCAGGCTCACCAACCGCCACGTCCAGCTCATCGCCATCGGCGGGGCCATCGGCACCGGCCTGTTCATGGGCTCCGGCAAGACCATCTCACTGGCCGGCCCCTCCGTGCTCGTCGTCTACACCCTCATTGGTGCGGTTCTCTTCCTCGTCATGAGGGCCCTGGGCGAGGTCATGCTCTCGGACCTGAGCTACAAGTCCTTCGCCGACGTCGCCGCCGACCTCATCGGGCCGTGGGCGGGGTTCCTCACCGGCTGGACCTACTACTTCTCCTGGCTGGTGACGGCTGTGGCCGAGGTCGTCGTCATCACCGGCTACGTCCAGTTCTGGTGGCCGGGGGTGCCCCTGTGGCTGCCGCCCACCGTCACCGTCGCGCTGCTGCTGTCCATGAACCTCACGACGGTCAAGGCCTTCGGGGAGATCGAGTTCTGGTTCTCCATCATCAAGATCGTGGCGATCCTCGCGCTCGTCGCCATCGGCGTGGTCATGGTGGCCGTGGGCTTCACCGCCCCCAACGGGGCCGTCGCCTCCGTGACCAACCTGTGGTCCGACGGCGGGCTCTTCCCGCGCGGCTTCGGTGGCTTCGCCCGGGCCTTCCAGATCGCCGTCTTCGCCTTCATCGGCACCGAGCTCATCGGCACGACGGCGGCGGAGGCCAAGGACCCACACGTCACCCTGCCCCGGGCGATCAACGCCATTCCCGTGCGCATCGTGCTGTTCTACGTCGGGGCGCTGACGGCCATCATGATGGTGACCCCCTGGCGGGAGGTCTCCGCGGAGGACAGCCCCTTCGTGTCCATGTTCGCCCTCGCCGGGCTCGGGGTGGCCGCGGGCGTCGTCAACTTCGTCGTGCTCACCGCGGCGGCCTCGAGCGCGAACTCCGGCCTGTACTCCACCTCCCGGATGCTCTACGGCCTGGCCTGGGCCCGTCAGGCGCCGCGCGTGTTCAAGCGGCTGACGGGCCGTAGCGTGCCCGGCTGGTCCCTGCTGGTGACCTGCGTGGGCCTGCTGACCTCGATCCCGCTCATGAGCCTGTCGGGCTCGATCATGTCGGCCTTCACGGCCGTGACGACGGTGGCCTCCGTCCTGTTCATCGTCGTGTGGGGCGTCATCGTCGTGTCCTACCTGCGCTACCGCACGCGCTACCCGGAGCGTCACGAGGCGAGCGCCTTCAAGGTGCCCGGCGGGCGGGTGGCGGCCTGGGGAAGCCTGGCCTTCTTCGTGTTCGTCGCCTGGACGCTCACGCTGGCGCAGGACACCCGCCAGGCGCTGCTCGTCTCGCCGCTGTGGTTCGTGGCGATGGCGGTGGCCTGGGCGGTCCACCGGCGGCGGGCGCGGCGCTGAGGCGGGGGCGTCACCGACGGCGAGGGCGCCCCCTGCCGGGGGGTGCCCCTATGTGGTGTGTCAAGCGGCGGCGGGTAGTTTCGTGGCTGGTTGTGGGTCGTAGAGGGCTCCATCTCGGATCATGGCGTGCAGGGTCAGGATGCGGCGGTGGGCCAGGGCGAGAACGGCCTGGTTATGACGCTTGCCCTGGTCTCGTTTGCGCTGGTAGTAGGCCCGGGAGACGGGGTCGGAGCGCAGGGAGGCGAAGGCGGAGGGGAACATGGCGCGCTTGAGCCTCTTGTTGCCGCCGTGACAGACGTGCTCACCACGGATCGATGAGCCGCAGCGGCGTGTGACGGGAGCGAGCCCGGAGTAGGAGGCCAGCTGGGCTCCGGTGCCTGGAGGTCTTGCCCAGGGTCTGGGCCAGCAAGGACGGCGGCGGCCGGGACCCCGGTCCCGGGCATGGAGATCAGGACCTCGTAAAGAGGGTGGGCCTGCACCAGGGCCTCGACCTGGGCGGCGACATCGGCCCGCTGAGCGCGGCGGGCGATGAGCTGCCTGGCCAGGTGAGGTAGCACCGTTGCGGCTGCGTCGGTGCCGGCGACCACCACGGTCTGGTGCTCCAGGGCCGAGACGATCTGGCCGGCCCAGGTGGCGTGCCGCCTGCACCCGTGCTTCTTGAGCCTGGCGTCGATCCTTGCCTTGCCCGCTCGCTTCAGATCGGCTGGGGTGGGCCAGGCGGCGACGGGCCTTCCAGGACGGCGTCGTGCACCCGGCCAGGGCCCCACCACGGCCTCGAGGGCGGGGCGGGGTCTGGGCGTAACGACTGGCCCCGGATCCGGTTAGCGCTCTGGCTGGTCCTGGCGGGCCAGGTCCAGGTCGAATCCCGTGAGCATCGACAAGGCGGCCGCGTC
>CALEXZ010000139.1 GCA_937926195.1 uncultured Actinomyces sp. | reverse complement strand
TCCCCGAGGTCAAGAAGCAGATCGACGAGGAGATCGGCGACGACATGGACCTGCTGCTGCAGGCCGCCGAGCTCATCATCACCAGCCAGTTCGGCTCCACCTCGATGCTCCAGCGCAAGCTGCGCGTCGGCTTCGCCAAGGCCGGGCGCCTCATGGACCTCCTGGAGTCGCGCGAGGTCGTAGGCCCCTCCGAGGGCTCCAAGGCCCGCGACGTCCTCGTCCAGCCCGAGCAGCTGGAGGAGACCCTCGCCTGGATCAGGGGCGACGGGGCGGCTCCCGTGGTCGAGGACCCGGGCGCTGCCGCGGGGACCGCCGCACGCGTGCCCTCCGGCCTACGTGAGCCCGCCACCGACCGCTACGCCACCCAGCCGCTCGCCGCTCAGAGCCCGGCACCGCAGTCACCGTCCTGGGAGGACGTGTCCGCCGAGGAGGGCTCCGAGGACGCCTGGAGCCTGACCAACCGCGGCCCCTCCTGGTGAGCGCCGGGACCCGCGGGCCGGGCGCCGCACGGGCTCAGCCGCGCGGCCGCGCCACCGGGTCGCCCCCGGTGGGGACCGGCGCCTGCTCGCTGTAGGTGGCGTTGTTGACGGTCGCCATGACCGCCTCCCAGCGGCGTGCGATCTCGGCGGGCGAGAGCGTGCACCCCTCGGGGACCTCGCCGCGGTAGGCCGCGGCCAGGTCGATGATGCGGTGCCCGCCGTCGTTGTCGACGGTGAAGGGGTGCCAGTGCAGGGCCTCGACCCGGGCCTCCTGGCCGCCGTCGGCGTCGGTGCTCACGACGACGTCGGCCCACACGAACAGGCCGATACCGGCCATGACGGTGCCCTGCGCGTCGGACTGGTTCGACAGGAAGTTGCCCGCCGAGTACGACACCCACATGCCGCGCCCACCCGGCCCTCCGGGGAGCAGCTCATTGGTCTGGGGCACGTGCGGGTGCGCGCCCAGCAGCAGGTCCACCTCACCCGTGGCGGCGACGGCCGCCGCGTAGTCGCGCTGCGCCTGCACCGGCTCCAGCAGGTACTCCTCACCGAGCTGGGTGTGCAGGACGACGACGTCGGCGCCCGCCTGGCGGGCCGCGCGGGCCCGGGCCGCCACGGTCTCGACGTCGTTGAGGTCGACGGCCCAGGCCGGGTCGGCGACGAAGCCGTTGAGGCCGTAGGTCGTGGAGATCTGGGCGACGGTGACGCTCACGCCCTCGCGCTCGAGCTCGTAGAGCTGGTAGCCGACCGCCGCCTCGGCCTCGGTGCGGTTGGTGCCCGCGTAGCCCATGCCGTGCGCCTGGAGCTGGTCGGCGGTGGTGACGACGCCGGCGAAGCCCTGGTCCCAGGCGTGGTTGGAGGCGGTCGCGCAGCCGTCGAATCCGGAGGCGTCCAGCGCGGTGACGACCGCGGGCACGGAGGCGAAGACCGGGTAGCCGGAGGCGACGCCGTCTGGGGAGACCGGCACCTCCATCCCGCACAGGGCGAGGTCCACGCCTGCGGTCCAGGGCGTGGCCCCCGCGATGAGGGGCGCGATGTCCCCGCCGCCGCCGACCGTGTCCTCCATGACCGGCATGTGGGTGAGCACGTCCCCGGCGTAGCCGATGGTCAGGTGCACGTCAGGCGGAGGGGTGGGGCTGGGCGTCGGCGTGGGTGAGGGTGTCGGCTCCCCGGGCAGGACCATGGTGGTGGAGGAGATCGCTGGACGGGGAACCGGCTCCATCCGGTGGTACAGCGCCAGGGCCCCGGTCGCCACCAGGCAGACGAGCACAAGCAGCAGTACCCCGGTGCGCCACCGTGGCAGCCGCCGGGGCGCCCGGTGACGCCCGGGTCGTCGTCCGTTGCCCCTCCTGGCGGGGCCGGGGGTCGTGCCGGGCCTCACCCTCTCAGGCTATAGGCTGAGCGTGATGAGCGATACAGTCACCCTCCCACAGGACGAGCCCCGCGCTGAGGCGCCGCTGCTCAACATCGCCAACGCCCTGACGGTGCTGCGGCTGCTGCTCGTGCCCGTCTTCGTGTGGCTCGTGCTGCAGCCGGGCGAGGGCATGAGGCTCGCCGCGACCGTCGTCTTCGTCGTCGCCTCCGTCACCGACCAGCTCGACGGCTACCTCGCCCGCTCCCTCAACCTCGTGACGAGCTTCGGCAAGATCGCCGACCCCATCGCGGACAAGGCGCTCACGCTGTCGGCCTTCGTCCTGCTGTCGGTTGACGGCCGTCTGTGGTGGTGGGTCACCCTGCTCATCCTCCTGCGCGAGCTGGGGATCACCCTGCTGCGCTTCGTCATGCTGCGCCGAGCCGTCATGGCGGCCTCACGGGGAGGCAAGCTCAAGACGCTGCTGCAGATCACGGCGCTGGTCGGGCTGCTCGTGCCCTGGACGATGTTCCTTTCCGCAGGGGCCGCCCATGTCCTTGAGACCGTCTCCTACGTCATCGTCGCGGCGGCGCTGGTGGTCACCGTGGTCTCCGGGCTGGACTACGTGCGTCAGGCCGTCATCCTGTCGCGGACGGCGCCGCGCTCGTGAGCGGGGACCGGTCCGCCCTCGAGGCGCGAGGAGAGCACCTGCTCAAGGCCGCGCGTGAGCGCGGGCTCACCCTCGCCGTCGCCGAGTCCCTCACCGGCGGCATGGTCTGCTCAACGCTCGTGGGCGTGAGCGGGGCCTCGACGGTGCTCGTCGGAAGCGTCGTGGCCTATGCCACGCGCGTCAAGGCGCAGGTGCTCGGGGTCGATGCCGAGCTGCTGGCGCGCCGGGGCCCCGTCGACGGCGAGGTCGCCCTCCAGATGGCGGCCGGGGTGGCCCGGCTGCTGGGCGCAGACGTCGGCCTGGCGACGACGGGTGTCGCGGGGCCGGGGCCCGCGGATGGACACCCGGCGGGGACCGTGCACGTCGCCGTCGTCGCCCCGTGGGCGCAGGAGCAGCGCGGGCTGAGCCTGCCCGGTGACCGCGCCCGGGTGCGTCGAGGGGCGGCCGAGGCGGTGCTCGGCCTCGCCTGTGAGGTCGTGGCGAGCGCTCCCAGGTCCTACTAGGACCGCCTCCAAGGCTTCTTTCAGACAAGCGGGTAACGATGCGGTCAACACCCCCGGACCGGGCTCGTACCGGCGGGGGCGGGAATGAAACCTCGAACCGAACGGTTGCACCCAGCGATGAACAACACGACCCACCCCCGTACCGCTCGCCCCACGCGTCCTGCTGTCCGGACAGCGACGCGACCGGTGCCGTCGTCGGGATACGGTGCGCCCGTGGACACCGTCAAGGCTGAGAACGTCCTCCTGCGCCGCGAGATCGGCGAGGTGCTGCGCTCCGTGCGCCAGCACCAGGGACGCACCCTGCGCGAGGTCTCCTCGCAGGCCCGTGTCTCCCTCGGCTACCTCTCCGAGGTCGAGCGCGGTCAGAAGGAGGCCTCCTCCGAGCTGCTGGCCTCCATCTGCCACGCCCTCGACGCCCCGCTGTCCGCTGTGCTGCGCGAGGTCTCGGACCGCATCGCCCTGGCCGAGGGCGTCACCGTGCCCGACACCGTCCCCGACGAGCTGGTGCGCCAGCAGCGTCTCTTCTCGCGCTGAGCCTTCCTGCGCTGAGCCGTCTCGAAGCGCCCCGTCGCCGCCCTGCGCGGAGACGGGGCGCTGTCGTGCCCGGCGGCGCGTGTGCGACAGTGGCGCCATGAAGCACTCCGAGCTCTGGCGGGCCGTCGACACCGTCTACGGTTCCGCCTACGGCCGCTCCCTCGTCCAGGACCTGGTGCTCACGGGGCTCGGACGCACCGCCCAGGAGGCCCTGGACGCGGGGGAGAGCCCCAGGCGCGTGTGGGACGCGCTGTGTGACGAGACACAGGCCTCTGAGCGGCAGCGCTGGGTCTACCGGGAGGACCCGCGTCAGCGCTCCTGAGTGGGACCTGTCACGATCCCTGTCGCTGGCGTCCTGTGACCTCCTGCCGGCCGCCGGGGCGGGCGTGGGACCCGCGCCGTGGTGCGCAGAACTGTCCCGCCTCAGCAGCGACTGGCGGCGACGGACTGGATCGTGACACGCCGCGCCACCAACTGGCACCTCGAACACCTGTACGACTACTGTCGTCCCCAGGCGACCTCCCGCTCACGGCTGTCCACCGCTGACGGCTCGTGACGGGATAGATGTCAGTGGTCCGGCATAGCGTCGCTCGTGGGCCCCGGAGAGGGGATCCCGCACCGAAGGACCAGCCCTGACCGCCGCGGCGAGGAGCCGCACGAGACCGAGGAAGACCAATGCCCGCAGCCAGCCAGACCCAGGACCGCTCCAAGGCCCTGGCCACCGCCCTCGCCCAGATCGACAAGTCCTTCGGCAAGGGATCCGTTATGCGCCTCGGTGACGACGTGCGCCCGCCGGTGGCCGTCATCCCCACGGGCTCAACCGCCCTCGACATCGCCCTGGGTGTCGGAGGCCTGCCCCGGGGCCGCATCATCGAGATCTACGGCCCCGAGTCCTCCGGCAAGACGACGGTCGCCCTGCACGCGGTGGCCAGCGCCCAGCGCGCGGGCGGCAACGCCGCCTTCATCGACGCCGAGCACGCCCTGGATCCCGTCTACGCCAAGGCCCTGGGCGTGGACACCGACAACCTCCTCGTCTCGCAGCCGGACACCGGCGAGCAGGCCCTGGAGATCGCCGACATGCTCATCCGCTCCGGCGGGC
>CALEXZ010000138.1 GCA_937926195.1 uncultured Actinomyces sp. | reverse complement strand
ACCAGTGGTAACCCCACACCCGTCAGGCACAGCAGGAGGACCCCGACCATGACCTGGGATGTGAGCTTCGATGCTCCCCGCGCCTCCGGCCTCACCGAGGACGCGCGGCTCATCTGGGCCTGGATGCAGGCCCTGACTCCCCTGGACCCCGTCCTGTCCCTGTGGCGCCCCACCAACCGCAGCCGCTACCACGCCTACAACTCACCACCCATCACCCTCGACCAGCTCACCAACCGCATCCAGCGCGAACAGGACACCTCCGAGTTCCCCGACTTCCTCTGCTCCCCCGCCTTCGTCGGCACCATCAACGGACAGGGCACCGCGACTCTGTTCTCCTTCGACCTGCCCAACCCCGGTGACCTCGGCGTCTCCCTGGAGGGGGGCGCCCAGCTGAGCGCGGCCATCGACGCCAGCGAGGAGCTCGCCGACGCCCTCATGCGCACCAGCGCCACCATTCTCAACCCCACCATCGGCTCACTGAGGCTCCTGGGCAGGTCCGCCAACATGTACGGCGGCGGGCATGTTCCCTTCCGTTACAGCCCCGGCTGGAAGATGTACTTCGCCACCACCTCGCCCCACCACGAGCGCGCCCGCCAGCTCGCCACCCGCACCGAGACCCTGCCCAACGGCACCCTCATGACCTTCGGCACCCCCACCACCTACCCCGACATCCTCAACCAGTGGTAACCCTGAACGACTACTACGCCCGGGGGCGGGAGAGACCATGCTCTCCCGCCCCCGGGGCGCAGACTCGGCCGTCGTCGGTGCGCTCAGTGCACGCCGAGGATCGCCTTGATGGGCTCCAGCGTGAAGTACACGACGAACAGGATGGAGGTCAGCCACATGAGCGGGTGGACGTTCTTGACCTTGCCCTGGGCGAGCTGCACGACGAGGAAGGCGATGAAGCCCGCGCCGATGCCGTTCGTGATCGAGTAGGAGAAGGGCATCATGATGATCGTGATGAAGGCCGGAAGCGCGATCTCCGGGCGCTTCCAGTCGATCTCCGTCACCTGCATCATCATGAGGAAGCCGACGATGACCAGCGCCGGGGTGGCGGCCTCGTAGGGCACCATCGTCACCAGCGGGGCCAGGAACATCGAGGCGAGGAAGAGGGCGCCCGTCACCACGGAGGCCAGGCCGGTACGGGCTCCCTCGCCGACGCCGGAGGCGGACTCGACGTAGGAGGTGTTGGAGGAGACGCCGCCGACGCCGCCCGCGACCGCCGCCAGGGAGTCGATGACGAGGATCTCGCGCGTGCGCGGCGGGTTGCCCTGCTCGTCCACGAGCCCGGCCTCGGAACCGACGGCGACCATCGTGCCCATCGTGTCGAAGAAGTCCGCGAGCATGAGGGAGAAGACGAGCAGGACGACCGAGACGATGCCGACCTTCTCGATGGAGCCCAGCAGGTTGAACTCGAAGAAGGTGGACAGGTCCGGCAGGGACACCGGCGAGCCGTTCAGGGCCGGGACCGACAGGGACCATCCCGTCGGGTTGTCCTCGGCGTTGTAGGCCCCCAGGTGCGCGACCGCCTCGATGACGACGGCGACCACCGTTGAGCACAGGATGCCGACGAGGATGGCGCCCTTCACCTGGCGCACGTACAGGATGATGATGAGGAACAGGCCGAAGAGGAAGACGAGCACCGGCCAGCCCTGAAGGCTGCCGCCCAGGCCGAGCTCGAGCGGGGTGCCGCCGGGGCCGACGATCTTGGCGTTGATGAGGCCGATGAGGGCGATGAACAGGCCGATGCCGACACTGATTGCCGTCTTGAGGTAGGCGGGGACGGCCTTGAAGACCGCCTCACGGAAGCCTGTGAGCACGAGGACGAGGATGATGGCGCCCTCGATGATGATGAGGCCCATGGCGTCGGCGTAGGTCATGCCGTCGGAGCCGACGAGTGTGTAGGCGACCATGGCGTTGATGCCCAGGCCGGCGGCCATACCCATGGGGAAGTTGGCGACGACTCCCATGAGGATCGTCATGACGCCGGCGACGGCGGCCGTGCCCGAGGCGATGGCCGCCGGGGCGACGTCGCTCGTGGCTGACAGGATGAGCGGGTTGAGCACGAGGATGTACGCCATCGCGAAGAAGGTGACGACGCCGCCACGGAGCTCGCGGGCGACAGTCGAGCCGCGCTCAGTGATGTGGAAGAAACGGTCGATCGCGCCGGTGGGATTCTGCGCGCTCTGGGAACGGGGAGATGTGACGGTTGTACTCACGTCGGCACATTCTCCCGCAGGAGTCCGCGCCCCGCGTCAGGATGCTCGTCACACCGCGGCCCGGTCGACCTCGACCGCCCGCTCCGGCCTCAGTCCCCGAAGGGCAGAGCAGCCTCAAGGTCGCTGAGCGTCGCCACGGCCGGACGGTGCTCGGGGACGGTCTGAGTGAGGCTCGCGGCAAGGTCCGCGACGGCGTCCAGCGCGGCGGCGTGGCGGTCCTGCTCCTGGCTCTCGGCCGGGGCCCGCTCCCCGGACTCGACGGCGGGCTCACCCGTCGTCTCCTGCTCGACGTCCTCACGCGCGCGCGGCTCCTCCTCGCGCAGGGAGGCGCCGTCGGTCCCGATCGGCTCCATGGCGCCCTCATCCAGACGGGAGGGGGTGACCGGCCACTCCGGCCCCTGGTCGGGCAGGTCGGTCTCCGAGTGCGCACCGCACCCGTGGTCGAGGGAGACGACACGGCCGTCGTCGGCCGCCCACTCGTTGGCGCACACACCGAAGACGGAACGCATCGGCCCCGCCATCGGCAGGAAGAACCCGCAGGTCGAGCACGCGGCGTGCGCCTTGCGCACGCCCTCGGCCTGCGGACCGTGATCGCCGTCGTACCAGCGCTGGGCGGCGCGCTGCACGCCCTCGGCGCTGAGCACGCGCGCACGCCCGAAGTCGACGGCGTCAGTGCCTGCGAGCACCAGGCCGTCCGGTGTCGCGTCGCCCTCGCCGTCGGCGGTCGCCTCCCACCCGGGCTCGAGGCGCTCGTCCGTCTCGCGCCGCGGAAGACGGTCCGAGCGGCTGACGTCACCGGGACGCAGACGCTCCGCCCACGGGACCCACGCCTGCGACAGGAGGGCCTCCTCCCCCGGCAGGAGCGCCATCTCGCACACGGTCGCGGTGCGCGAGCGCGGCACCCGGCTGAGGGTGACGGCCCAGCGCCAGCCCCGGTACCCGGCGAGGTTGCACTCGAAGAGGTGGGTGATGACCCGCTCCGCCTCCGGCCGGGCAGCCATGTACTCGCCCACGCTCAGTGGCTCGGTGATCTGGGCGAGCGACTCGCGGGCCAGCGCGATGGCGTCGTCGGAGGTCAGGGTCCGGTCCTTGCCCGCAGCGGTCGCCTCCGCGAGCGTAGGCATCGAGCCGGGCCGGGGGAGGTCGCAGGTCGCCGGGTCCGTCAGGGTGCCGGCCGTGCCGGGAGCCAGGGGCTCAACCGCGGGCGCGGCGGTCGGTGCGATCGCCGGCGAGTCAGGGGACTCAAGCTCGGGCGTCGCGGTCGTTACGTCAGTCACCCGCCCAGTGTAGGGGGAGCCACCGGGGCGGTCACCGACGAGTGGCGCACACGGGCGCCCCTCAGGCCTGCTCGACCGAGGCGATGCGGTGCACCGCCACCGTCAGCTCGGTCTCCCGCTCCTGGTCCGCCAGCCGCACCCGCCCCGCCTCGACGGCAAGCACCCGCACCTGCCGCTCCTGCAGGGAGCCGTCGGCGCCCGCCAGGCGCAGACGCAGCCGGGAGCGTGAGGCCTGGGCCTGGCGCAGTACCGCCAGGGCGTGCACCGGGTCGCTCGCCACGCCCGCGGGCAGGCCCGCCTCACGCTGGGCCTGCTCCCCCGCACGCAGGCGCCCCACGAGGACGGCGAGGTCGCGGGCAGAAGGGCGACGGCGTCGGGTGACGTGGGTGGCGCCGCCCGGCCGGAGAGGCTCGACGGCGGGCAGGGCCCGCGTGCCGCCGAGGGCGTCACCGGCCAGCAGCAGGTGGCCGCTCGCGTCCTCCAGCACCGGGGACAGCCCGGCCCCACGCAGCTCGCGCAGGACCCGGCCCGCCGCGGCGGCCGCCACGAGGACCCCCGGTGCGACCTCGTCCAGGCCCAGGCCCGCCAGACGGGTGTCCGTGAGCAGGCCTGCGACCACCGCCGGGTCGGGGACCCGCAGCAGGCTGGCGACCTCGCGTACCCGCACGGCACCGTGGTGGCGGGCGACGTCGTCGATGAGCACGTTGAGGGAGGTCGGCAGCGGGGCCGGGGACCAGCGCCCGAGGGCGTCTCGCAGCTCGTCGGCGGACCATCCGGCGTCCAGGGCGGTGCGCACGGACTCAGCGGTGAAACGCACGGTGAGGGCGCTGGCGCGTGACTCGACGACGCTGGCGCGCTCCAGCAGTGCGCCCAGGTCAGGGTCGGGACGGCCCGGGACGATCGCGGTGAGGTCGGACTGAAGGAGCAGGACGTCGACCGGCGTCGCCAGGTCCTCCCCCAGCGTCTGCTCCAGCGCGGTGAGCAGCGCGGCGGGGGCCTCGCCGTCGGGTGCGGGCAGGGTCTGCTCGCGCAGGGCCCCGGCGAGCAGCCGGCCGGTGCGCGACAGGGCCCCTCCACCGGTGACGCCCAGGGCCTCGGCCTCGGCGAGCACACCGGTGACAGCCCCGGCGGGCACGCTCCGGCGCGGCCGGGCGCTGGTGAGGGCGGCACGCACCCACCCGGGGTCGACGACGGCCCCCTCCGGCAGGGCCTCCAGCAGCAGGAGGATCCGACGGCGCAGCGCACCCGCCCAGGAGGCCTCGACCCCGTCCCCGAGGACCGGACGCAGGGCGCCGTCGTCGCCACGGGTCCCGACGAGCCAGGGGGTACGGCAGGAGGCCGCCCAGGAGACGGCGAGCGGCGCCCAGCGCTCGGGCAGGGCGGCGGCGCGCCAGTGCACGGCCTCACGGGAGGGCACCCAGGCGGCACCGCCCTCGTCGAGCCCCAGCAGGCCGGCACCCGCAGCCAGCTCCACGACCCGGGCGGCGGCCGGGGCCTCCAGCCCGAGGGCGTCGGCGGTCCTGCTCAGGACCCGCACGCCCACGCCGCCGGTGCGCAGGATCGCCCCGCCCTCGCGCCCCCACTCCTCCAGGAGGCCGTCGACGAGCCTCACGCTCTCCTCAGCGGCACGCGAGGCCTGGTCCGCGACCGAGGCCGGGTCCTGGAGCGCCAGCTGTGCGGGGTCCGGGCCGGTGGGTGCCTCACGCAGCAGCCGACCACCGCGCAGGGCCAGGGCCGCGCGCCGCGGCAGGACAAGGCGGGTGGGGCCGGAGGGCTCACGGGTGCGCCGGAGCCAGCCGTGCTCGATGAGCGGGGCGGCGCCGGGGGCCTGGCCGCCCTCGCGCAGGGTTCCGACCGGTGGACCCCAGGTGAGGGCGTCGAGCAGGGCGAGGGCGGCCGGGGGCAGGACGGGCACGTCCTCATCCGCTCCCTCCGGGGCGCGTCCCCCGCGAGCGGCGGCGTGCAGCGCGTCAAGGGAGGCGGGCAGGTCGGCGTCGGCCGCGGGCTCCTCCTCCGCGGAGGGGGCCGGGGCGAGGCCCAGCGGGTGGGCCCCGAAGGCCTCGACGAGCCCGGGCACGGGCCCCGCGTCGAGAACGAGGGCGAGGCGGTGCAGCCGCCTCAGGTGGGCGGCGACGTCGTCGTCGGGCAGGAGGAGGGCGGGGCCGAGGAGAGCGGGGTCCTGGCTGCCGGTGGCGACGACCGCCTCGGCGACCGCGAGCGCGGCGGCGTCCAGGTCCGCGAGCGCGGCCTCGACGCTCGGGCGGGCGCCTGCGCGGGAGGCGAGCATCGTGAAGGAGGTGGAGGGCGGGGACAGCAGGTCCGTGCGGGCGCTGAGGAACGCGGCCACCTGGGCGTCGGACAGGGCGGTCAGGTGCGCGGCCAGGGTCTCGACGCTGACGGCGGTGGCCGGGGCCGAGGACAGGAGCGCGGCGGCCGTGGGAGGCACGCGCTCGGCGGCGGGCGTGGAGCTCACCCGCCCCAACCTACCGTCGCACCCGCCCGATCACCTCACCCGCCGCTGGCACCCAAGCCCCCTCCCGGCGATTCACGGGAGTCCCTCCACCGTGGCGACGGTTCTCCACATGTATGCGTGCGTATGTCTTCACTACATACCTACATATACTGTAGCATACGCGTACATACTTCCGTAGATTGGACGTTCCGATGGACCCGGTTCTCAACCCCTACGTCCCGGGCGCGGGTCGTCTCCCCTCCGCGCTCGTCGGGCGCGATGAGGCGATCACGACCTGGGACGTCATGATGCGCCGAACGGAGCGCGGGACAACCAACCAGCCGCTCGTCCTGTACGGGTTGCGAGGTGTGGGTAAGACCGTCCTGCTCACCCGCCTGCGTCGCGATGCCGACAAGCGGAGCTGGATCACCCTTCAGATCGAGGCCGGCGTCAGCCGCACGCTGCGCTCACTCGTAGGCGAGGGCCTGTACGGCCCACTGAGCGACCTCGCACGCCCATCCGCAGGTCGGCGTCTGCTGCGCGCCCTCAAGACCGCAGTCTCCTTCAAGGCCTCTTACGACCCGACGGGCGCGTGGACCTTCGGCGTCGACCTCAGTGGCGAAGGAGGCGGCGGGGCGGACTCCGGCGTCCTGGAGACTGACCTCAAGAAGATCCTCAAGGACGTCTCTCTCGCAGCCCAGGAGGAGGGTGGCGGGCTTGCCCTCCTTATCGACGAGGCACAGGACCTGTCGACCGACGATCTCACCACCCTCGCCGTGGTCATCCAGGCGGCAGCCCAGGACGACTGGCCGATCCTCTTTGCACTGGCAGGCTTGCCCAGCCTCCCGCAGACCTTGGCCGAAGCGAAGTCGTACTCGGAGCGCTTCCGGTACATCAAGGTCGAGCGTCTCGACCGCGCCGCAGCCGAGGCAGCGTTCACGCAACCCGCTCTCGACGAGAACGTCACGTGGCAGCCGACGGCACTGGAGCACGTCATCGACCGTTCGGGCCAGTACCCGTACTTCATCCAGCAGTTCGGCCAGGAGGCCTGGAACGCCGCGTCCGGGGACCAGATCGACATGCGTGCGGCTGAGCTGGGCGTCGTGGCTGGACTTGCCCAGCTCGACACCGGCTTCTTCCGCGCGCGCTGGGACCGGACGACAGGAGCCGAGAAACACTACCTGCGCGCCATGTGCTCCGAAGGCGATGAGGGAATCGGCAGTGGCGAGGTCGCAAGACGTCTGGGCAAGACCATCCAGAGCCAGAGCGGCGTGCGTAACTCCCTGATCCGCAAAGGGCTCATCTACGCGCCCGACCACGGTGTCGTCGCCTTCACCGTGCCCGGGATGGCTGGGTTCATCTCGAGGCAGCACGAGGACAACGGCTGAGCCCCACATGCCGCCCCCGCCAGGGCGTGACACGGCTCATCGGAGCGCGTGCGCCCGCGGGGCGATACTCCGCCTATGCCCGCCACGCCCGGCCTGCCCGACGGCCCCCTCATCGTCCAGAGCGACAAGACCGTCCTGCTTGAGGTCGCCCACCCCGGCGCTGACGACGCCCGCCGCGCCATCGCCCCCTTCGCGGAGCTCGAGCGCGCCCCCGAGCACATCCACACCTACCGCATCACCCCGCTGGCCCTGTGGAACGCCCGCGCCGCCGGCCTCGACCCGGAGACCGTCGTCCACGTCCTCATCACCTACTCGCGCTTCCCCGTCCCGCACTCGCTGCTGACGGAGGTCGCCGAGACGATGGGCCGCTACGGCCGCCTCCAGCTGCTGAGCGACCCCGCGCACGGGCTCGTCCTGCACACCACGGACGTGCCGGTGCTGGAGGAGGTCCTGCGCTCGCGGCGCACCGCGGGGATGCTCGGCGAGCGCCTGTCGTCGCAGGACGTCGTCGTCCACCCCTCCGAGCGCGGCAACCTCAAGCAGGCGCTCATCACGCTGGGGTGGCCCGCTGAGGACCTGGCCGGATACGTCGACGGCGAGCGCCACCCCATCGCCCTGGCGGACGACCCCGCCGGGGTGCGCGAGCACGTGCCCGGCGCCTTCGCGCTGCGCCCCTACCAGGCGCAGGCGGTCGAGGCCTTCTGGGCGGGCGGCAGCGGCGTCGTCGTCCTGCCCTGCGGGGCGGGCAAGACCCTCGTGGGCGCGGCCTGCATGGCCCGCAGCTCGACGACGACCCTCATCCTCGTGACCAACGCCGTCTCCGCCCGCCAGTGGAAGGACGAGCTGGTCCGCTTCACCTCCCTGACCGAGGACGAGATCGGTGAGTACTCAGGCTCACGCAAGGAGGTCCGGCCGGTCACCATCGCGACCTACCAGGTGCTGACCACCCGCAGGAAGGGCGTCTACCCGCACCTCGACCTGCTCGACGCCCACGACTGGGGCCTCATCGTCTACGACGAGGTGCACCTGCTTCCGGCCCCGGTCTTCCGCATGACCGCGGACCTCCAGGCCCGCCGCAGGCTGGGGCTGACGGCGACGCTCGTGCGCGAGGACGGGCGCGAGGACGAGGTGTTCTCCCTCATCGGCCCCAAGCGCTATGACGCCCCGTGGAAGGACCTGGAGAACCAGGGCTGGATCGCCCCCGCCGTGTGCACGGAGGTGCGCGTGAGCCTCGACGCCGGCGAGCGCATGACGTACGCGACCGCCACGCCCGAGGACCGTTACCGGCTTGCCGCCACCACCGAGCGCAAGACCGACGTCGTCGACCGGCTGCTGGCCCGCCACCGAGGGCAGAGCGCGCTCGTCATCGGCCAGTACGTCGACCAGCTCGAGGAGCTCGCCGAGCACCTGGGGGCGCCGCTGCTCACCGGGGCGACGACCGTGCGTGAGCGCCAGCGGCTCTACGACGCCTTCCGCAGCGGCGAGGTGGGCACGCTCGTGGTCTCCAAGGTCGCCAACTTCTCCGTCGACCTGCCGGGCGCCTCGGTGGCGGTGCAGGTCAGCGGCTCCTTCGGCTCACGCCAGGAGGAGGCCCAGCGCCTGGGGCGGATCGTGCGTCCCAAGGAGGACGGGCGTCAGGCCCACTTCTACACGGTGGTCGCACGGGACACTGTCGACCAGGAGATGGCGGCGCACCGTCAGCGCTTCCTGGCGGAGCAGGGCTACGCCTACGACGTCGTGGACGCCGAGGACCTGTAGCGCGTGCCCGGGGCCCGCGGGCACGCGTGCGCCCCAGCGCGGGGAGGCGCGGCGGGCTCCCGCCCGGCGGGCACCGGTAGGGCCCCTCAGCGGGCCCGGCCGTCAGGGCCGGGCGCCGCAGCCGCTCAGCGGCGCGAGACCGCGTAGGCCCGGGCGCTGAGGACCAGCTGGCGGGCAAGCTCGCGGCCGAAGGCCTGGATCACCGGGTCGACCTTCTCCGCCTCGGCGCGCGCCCGCCGTCCGACCTGCACGGCCTCGTCGGGCAAGGCCTCGTCACTCAGCGCCTCAGCCGCCTCCTCACCCTCGACGACCCCCATCTGCCGGGCGGCGCTGCGCGCCCTCCAGTACTCGATGCGGGCGGGTGTGGACTCGGGGTGGTGCTGCAGGGCGAGCAGGCGCCCGGCCCGCCACGCCTGGACGGGGGCGCCGACGGAGGAGGCGAGCAGCGTGGCCTGCTCCGGCAGGCGGACGACGCCGTCGTCGTGGGAGACGATGACGGGCAGGCGGGTGCCGTCGTGCGTGCGCACGCCGGTGCGCACGGCGGTGCGCACGGCCGCGGCGATGACCGGTGCGAGGAAGGGGTCCTCGCCGGCGGCCTCCGTGAGCTCCAGCTCGACGATGCCGCCCTCGGGGCCGTGGGGCGAGGGGACGGCCGTGGCCCCGCCGAGCGCCTCGGCGGCGACCTGGGCGCCCAGGCAGATGGTCAGGGCGGGCACCCTCTCCTCGACGACGCGCCGCAGCAGGTGGCGCAGGTCCGCCAGCCACGGGTGGGCGTCGTCGTCGTGGGCGCTCATGGCGCCACCGAGGACGACGAGGCCGTCACCGATCTCCGTCAGGTCCGGCACAGGGTCGCCCTGCCAGGGGCGCACCATGGTGAGCCGGGCGCCGCTGGCGAAGAGCCACTCGCCCAGGCGGCCCAGCGGGGCGAAGGCCTCGGGCTCGATGACCGTCAGGACGGGGGCGACGGCGGCACGAGCGGCGCTCTGACCCGCTCGGAGGGTGCCGAAGGTGTCTGTCATGCGCTCTATTCATGCCGTGACACCGGGGGCACGCAAGCTGGGGACGGACCGTGACGGTCGGCCGCCCGGTACGCCGCGGCGGCCGGCTGGCCGCTGCGCACCCGATCTGGCGCGCGCTTGCAGTGAAACTGCTTGCGACAGACGGGCGCGGGCACGACGATGACGGGTGATGGACTCAACACGCCTCGCCCGCCCCGGCGCCCTCGTCCGCCTGTCCGCCTGCGGCCTGCTCGTCGCGGGAGCTCTTGTGGTGCCGGCGACGGCCTCCGCGGCCCCCGCCGTCGAGGCTCCCGCCCCCGTCTCAGCCCGCACCGTGCCCGCCGCGACGTCGACCGTCCTGACCGAGCAGGTCACCGACGACGCCGACGTGCTCGACGACGCCGCCGCGCGGGACGTGGTCAACCAGCTCGCCGCCGAGGGCATCGGGCTGTGGGTCGTGACGATCGACGACGCCTCGATGACCGCCGAGGAGTACGCGGCGAAGGCGTGGGACGACTCCAGGCTGGGCACGCAGGACCTCCTGCTCGTCATCAACATGACGAGCTCGGGCCGCACCTACGCCTTCTCAGGCTCGGCCAAGAACAGCGTGTGGAGCGACTCCACCACCGACGCGGTGCGCACCAAGATCTACAACGAGCTCAAGGACGGTGACTACGACGGCGCCGTCGCCGCGGTCCTCACGGGGCTCGACTCCTCCGCGGGCACCGGCGACTCCTCCGGCAGCGGCACCAGCGGCGGCACCGGCGTCGCCCTGGTGCTGGGGACGACGGCCCTCGTCGGTGGCGGCGCGGTGCTGTACTCGCGCTCGCGGCGCAAGAAGTCCCTGGAGGGGCCCGCAGGTGCGCGAGCTGCCTCGGTGGTGCCGCTGGAGACCCTCGCGCTCCAGGCCGGCAACGCGCTGGTCACTGCCGACGACGCCGTGCGGGCCGCCGACGAGGAGCTGTCCTACGCCCAGGCCCAGTTCGGCCTGGCGGCCACCGACTCCTTCACCCAGGCGCTCGCCACCGCCCGCGAGCACGTCGCCCGCTCCTTCGAGCTGCGCAAGCTTCTCGACGACGACATCCCCGAGACCGAGGCCCAGCAGCGTCAGATGAACTCGGAGATCCTCGGACGCTGCCAGGACGCGGTGCGCGTCATCCAGGAGCAGGAGGCGGCCTTCAGTGAGCGTCGAGGCCTGGAGGCCAACCTGCCCGCCTCGATCTCGGAGACCGGCCAGCGCGCCGACGAGACCGAGCGGGCCATCACGGCCGCCCAGACGCTACTGGTGACCCTGCACGCCTCCTACCCCTCCTCCGCGCTCACCAGCGTGTCCGAGGCCCCGACGCAGGCGCAGCGGCTGCTGGCGGCGGGACGCACGGCCCTGGACCAGGCGCGTGACTCCCTGGCGTCCGGCGAGCAGTCCACGGCTGTCGAGCAGGTGCGTATCGCCCAGGGCTCCATCGCCCAGGCGGGTGCGCTGGCCGCCCAGGTCTCCACGGCCCGCGAGCGCCTGGCGACGGCGACCACGGACCTGGGGGCGGCGATCGCCTCGATCTCCTCCGACCTCGTGGACGCCCGGCGCCTGGCGGATCAGGTGCCCTCCGCCGTGCTGGCACCGCTGGTGGCCGACGCGGAGGCCGCTGTCGCCGAGGGACGTGGCGTGTCCGCGAGTAACGGCAACGGTGGCGACCCTCTGGCGGCTCTCGAGCACCTGGCGCGCGCGGAGGGCGCCCTCGATGCCGCCCTGGCCTCGGCGCGGGCCAAGGAGGAGAACGACGCGCGCGCCCGCTCCCAGCTGTCGTTCCGGCTGTCGCACCTGACCTCCCAGGTCGAGGCAGTGACCTCCTACGTCACCACCCACCGCGGCGTCGTCGGAGCCTCCGCCCGCACGGCCCTGAGCGAGGCCTCGCGGCACGCGGCCGCGGCTGCGCGCCTGCAGGTGACGGACGCCGCCGCGGCCCTCGCGGAGGTCGCGGCCGCAGAGCCCCTCGTGGCGCAGGCGCAGGCGCTGGCTGAGGCGGATGTGCGCAACCACCACGACTCGTGGGGCTCGGGCTCGGGCTCGGGTGGCTCCGGCATCGACCTGGGCTCGCTCATCCTGGGCGGCATCCTCCTGGGCGGTGGCGGGCACCGCGGCGGCTACGGCGGCTGGGGAGGCCACAGCGGCGGATTCGGCGGCTTCGGAGGAGGCGGATTCGGCGGAGGCGGCTTCGGCGGCGGGGGCGGCGGCTTCGGAGGAGGCGGCGGTCGTTTCTGAGACCCCGGCACCGCCGTCGGCCCGCACGCGCCCCAGGCCCCGGCACCGCCGTCGGCCGAGCGGCCGCGCCCTCACGCCATGAGCGATACGGGCCGGGCAACCCCTGACGAGCGCCGGACACCACACCCGCATCCGTGGGACGATCCCGGCAGGGCACGCACGCGCCGCACGCCCACCGGCGTCGGACGCACCCCGCCCCTGTGAGAACACGAAAGGTCACCACCATGGCTGAGAAGCAGTCGATCCTGGGTCGTATCGCCCAGCTCACCCGAGCCAACATCAACGCCCTCCTCGACCGCGCCGAGGACCCGGAGAAGATGCTCGACCAGCTGGTGCGCGACTACACCGCCTCCATTGCCGAGGCCCGTGACGCCGTCGCCCAGACCATCGGCAACCTGCGCCTGGCGGAGAAGGACCACGCCGCCGACCTCGCCGAGGCCAAGGACTGGGGCGGCAAGGCCCTGGCCGCCTCCAACAAGGCCGACCAGATGCGCGCTGCGGGCGACGCCGCCGGGGCCGACAAGTGGGACTCCCTGGCCAAGATCGCCATCACCAAGCAGATCTCCGCGGAGAACGAGGCCAAGGCCGCCGAGCCGATGATCGCCTCCCAGCAGCAGGTCGTCGACCAGCTCAAGACAGGCCTGCAGCAGATGGAGGCCAAGCTCGCCGAGCTCAAGTCCAAGCGCGACTCGCTCGTGGCCCGCCAGAAGTCCGCCGAGGCGCAGGTCAAGGTCCAGGGCGCCATCCGCTCCATCAACGTCCTGGACCCCACCAGCGAGCTCTCCCGCTACGAGGACCAGGTGCGTCGCATCGAGGCCCAGGCGGCCGGCCAGGCCGAGCTCGCCGGCTCGTCCCTGGAGGCCCAGTTCGCCGAGCTGGAGTCCTCCTCCGCGGCCACCGAGGCCGAGCTGCGTCTGGCCGCCCTCAAGTCCGGCAACGCCTCCATCGAGGCCCCCAGCGCCCCGGCCCAGATCACCGACGGCCAGGTCGACGAGGCCTTCGCCGCACTCAAGAACGAGTCCGTGGCCGAGCAGGCCCCGGCCGGCGAGACGGACGAGTCCTCCTACTGACGAGACGACGCCGGGCCCGCCCCGGCACGGTGACGGCGGTCGTGCCCGGCACGGCCGCCGTCGTGGGTGCGCCAACAGCCGCCGCAGCCCTGGAACCTCCCGCTAGCATGAGCGCATGACTGCCGCCCCCGCGTACCTGCTTGTCGACGGTGAGAACATCGACGCCACCCTGGGCATGAGCGTCCTCGGGCGCCGCCCCGAGCCGGAGGAGCGCCCCCGTTGGGACCGGGTCCTGTCCTTCTGTGACGACCTGTCCGACGCGACGGCGGGCGGCCAGGGGCCGGACACGACTGCACTGTTCTTCCTCAACGCCACCAGCGGCCACATGCCGATGGGTTTCGTCCAGGCCCTCATGGCGATGGACTACCGGCCGCTGCCCCTGGCCGGCACGGGAGCCCCCGACGAGAAGGTCGTGGACATCGGTATCCAGCGCACACTTGACGCGCTGACCCAGCGGGCCGAGTCCGGCCAGCACGTGCAGGTGCTCCTGGGCTCTCACGACGGCGACTACGTCCCCCAGATCGAGCGGCTGCTGGACGCGGGCGCCTCCGTGGGCGTGCTGTGCTTCCGCGAGTTCCTCAGCACCCACCTGGCGTCCTTGCAGGACAAGGGACTGCGGGTGCACGACCTGGAGTACGACGTCGACGCCTTCACCTCGACACTGCCGCGTATCCGCATCATCCCGCTGGCGGAGTTCGACCCCTTCGCCTTCATCTGAGCCCAACCGGATCCATAGGTCTTCAGGAAACTATCAGCGCAGACCGGCACAGTGCTCCTCATGGACCGATCCCAGGACTCCCAGAAGAGAGAGGCACACCTGCTCGTTGTCGACGACGAGCCGAATATCCGCGACCTGCTCGCCTCCTCCCTGCGCTTCGCCGGGTTCGAGGTCTCCACGGCCGCGGACGGCAACAGCGCCCTGCGCATCGTCGACGACGCGCAGCCGGACCTCGTCGTCCTCGACGTCATGCTGCCGGACATGGACGGGTTCACCGTGGCCCGACGCATGCGCGAACGCGTCATCACCACGCCGATCCTCTTCCTCACCGCCCGTGACGACATGTCGGACAAGGTCCAGGGCCTGACCGTCGGCGGTGACGACTACGTGACCAAGCCCTTCGGCCTGGAGGAGGTCGTCGCCCGCATCCGCGCGATCCTGCGGCGCACCCGCGCCCTGGCCGGGGACGACGACGGCACGCTGCGCGTGGCGGACCTGGTCCTGGACGAGGACGCGCACGAGGTCTACCGCGGCGGGGTCGAGGTGGACCTGTCCCCCACCGAGTTCAAGCTCCTGCGCTACCTCATGCTCAACCAGGGACGGGTCGTGTCCAAGGCACAGATCCTCGACCACGTCTGGGAGTACGACTGGAACGGCGACGCCGCCATCGTCGAGTCCTACATCTCCTACCTGCGTCGCAAGATCGACCAGATCGAGACCGCCGAGGGCGAGCCCGTCGTCCCGCTCATCCAGACCCGCCGCGGCGTCGGCTACATGCTCCGTGAGCCCAAGGGCGAATAGCCACCGGCCGCGGGGCACGCGTCGGCCCGCCCCCGGCCTGCCGTCTCTGGCGGCGGCGCACGCACAGTGGACCGGCCGGCCCCCGCGCCGCCAGCACCGCCCCCTGAAGAAGGGACGGTTCCACCCGATCGTCAAGGCGAGCCGCCTCTGGCACGCCCAGCCGTTGCGCTCGCGCCTGGCCCTCATCACGACGGCGCTGCTCACCGTCGGCCTGCTCTCGGCCTCACTGGCGGTCACCTCCCTGCTGGAGACGCACCTGCTGAGCCAGGTCGACGACCAGCTGCGCACGACCGCCGCGGCGATCGGCTCCCAGGGCGCCACCCAGATCCGCACGGGCGAGGAGTCGCTCATGCCGTCGGCCTACTACGTCGAGGCCCAGTACCTCGACGGCAAGTCTGGCTCCATGATCAACAGCGACACGGCTCGCGAGTACGGCGTCCCGCTGGTGGGACCCCTGAGCCTCGACGAGGCTCTCACCCGGATCTCCGACCCCCAGCTGTTCACCGTCCCCTCGGACCTCACCGACCACCCGTGGCGGATCATCACCCTGCCGCTGCGCGACTCCGAGACGGACCAGTACCTGGGCGTCGTGGCCATCGGGCTGCCGCTGTCGGACGCGCTGGAGATCGTCGAGCGCTCACGGCTCGTCGTCGCCCTCACGGACGTGGCGATCATCCTCGTCGGCGCCGTGGCCGCCACCTACCTCGTCCACCGCGCCTTCCGGCCGCTGCGGCAGATCGAGGCGGTCGCCGGGCGCATCGCCTCAGGTGACCTGTCGGCCCGCGTCCCGCTGACCGAGCCCCAGGAGACCGAGGTGGGCTCGCTCCAGCGGGCGCTCAACCAGATGCTCCAGCAGAACGAGCGGGCCTTCAGCGTCCAGGTCGTCGCCCAGGAACGTATGACGCGTTTCGTCTCCGACGCCTCCCACGAGCTGCGCACCCCCCTGGCCGCGATCCGCGGCTACGGCGAGCTCTACCGCATGGGCGGGGTCCCCACCGAGCGGCAGGCGGAGGTCATGGGGCGCATCGAGGCCGAGGCCTCACGCATGGGGCGCCTGGTCGAGGACCTGCTTCAGCTCGCCCGCATGGACGAGGGCCGCAAGATGGTCCTCGAGGCCGTGGACATCACCGCCGTGTGCGCGGGGGCGCTGGCGGACATGAGCGTGCTGGCCCCCGAGCGCGACTGCGCCCTCATCGCCCTCGGGGACGAGGACGCCGAGCCCGGGCCCGTCGTCGTCACCGGCGACCGTGACCGCCTGAGCCAGGTGGTGACGAACCTGCTGGGCAACGTCACCCGGCACACGCCGTCGGGCTCCCCGGTGGAGATCGCAGTGGGCACCGTCCCCGCCGAGGGGGGCAGGCCGACGGCGTACGCCGTCGTCGAGGTCCGAGACCACGGTCCGGGCGTGCCCGCGGAGGAGGCTGAGCGGGTCTTCCAGCGCTTCTACCGCGCCGACACCTCCCGCAACCGGGAGACGGGCGGCTCCGGCCTCGGGCTGGCGATCGTCTCGGCCATCATCGGGCGCCACGGCGGCACCGCGCGCATGCTCCAGACGCCCGGCGGCGGAGCGACCGTGCGCATCGAGATACCGCTGGCGCACAAGGAGGACAGCCCACAGGACCCGGCTGCCACCGTGTGACCGGTCACGGGCGCTGCCACTGGTGGCTCGCTTCCTCACGACCGGCGCAGCGCGTCGACAGTCTCAAGCCGGGACACGGCGCGGGCGGCCATGAGTCCTCCCACGATGCCTGCCACGATCCCAAGGAAGGGAGCGGCCACGAGGAGTACCGGATCCAGCACCGGCGTCCACTCATGCGCGGCACTGGCGACGACGACGATGAGCACGCCGATCGACTCCCCCGTGAGCGCTCCCAGCCCTCCGAGCAGTGCCGCCTCGATCACGACCTGGAGGTGGATGTGCCGGCTGCGCGCCCCCAGTGCGCGCCGGAGCCCGATCTCGGCGGCCCGCTCGTTGACTGCGGACAGTGTGGCGGTACCGATCGCGAGCGCGGAGATCACGAGGATGACGACGGCGACGGCGAGCAGCAGCCCGCTGACGGAGTCCTCGACACCGCCCGTCGCCCGCGACCAGTCCTGGGGCGCGGTGACGATGAACAGTGACGGTGCGTCCGGGCGCAGGGCGTAGCGCACCTGGCGGGCGATGAGATCCGCTGCCCCGACGTCGGTGCGGATCGTCATGTGGGCGGGGTGCTGGGTGGTGGGTTGCCCGAAGAGCGTCAGGGCCGTCTGGCTCGGGATGATGATGGCGGTGTTGAGCTGAGGGACGGACTCGCTCGCACCCAGGACACCGATGACCGTGAAATGCTCCCCGTTGATGCTGAGAGTGGTGGGCACACGCAGGTCGTCGACGCCGAGCTTCTCAGCCGCACGCTCACCCAGGATCGCGGTGCGGGAGCCGGAGGCCACGAGGTAGTCGGTGAACCCGGTACCGTCCGCGCGCACCGAGGAGGCGAGGTCGTCCACCCCGGCGTCGGCGGCGTAGACGGCGAGGGAGTCGGCGAGGTTCTGTGTCGATGTGCGCGTGCGTACGTCGAGGTCGAGGGCGTCGGCGTCGAGCTGCCAGTACAGCGCCGCCGACTGGACGCCGTTGAGCGCGGTGACAGCAGCGGTGGCGTCATCGGGGAAGCCCATGGGGTCGGCGTCGGTCATCTGCTCGGGGTCCATCCGGACGCTCACGAGGGTGGTCTGCAGGAGGGAGAAGCCGACGTTGATCTGACCCGCTGCCGTCTGCGCGATGCCGATGAGGGCGACGAGGCTGGCGATGCCGATGAGGGTGGAGGCCAGGGTGAGCAGGGAGCGTCCGGGCATGCCGGAGACCGATGCGACGGCCTCGCGCACGATCTCAGTCAGGGAGACGCGCCCAGGTACGGTGCGGCGTCTCATGCGGCCTTCTCGGTGAGGCCGCCGTCCCTGACCCGCAGCACACGGCGGGCCCGTGACGCGTGCTCCTCGTTGTGGGTGACCATGATGATGGTGGTTCCGGACTCGTTGAGGGAGGAGAAGACGTCGAGGACGCCCTGAGCGTGGGACGAGTCGAGGTTACCGGTCGGCTCGTCACTGAGCACGAGGGGCGGGTGGGTGCAGACGGCTCTGGCGATCGCCACCCGCTGCTGCTCACCGCCGGAGAGCTCATTGGGCAGGGCGAGCGCCTTGTGGGCCATCCCGACGCGCTCAAGCGCCGTCATGGCGCGCTCGCGCCTGGCGGACCGGGGGACGCCGGCGTACAGACCTGCCAGAGCAACGTTGTCGAGCGCGGTGCGCTCACGGATGAGGTGGAACGCCTGGAAGACGAAACCGATGCTCGTCGAGCGCAGGGCCGCGAGCTGAGCGTCGTCGAGCGTGGTGGTGTCCGTCCCGTCGAGCAGGTAGCGCCCGGAGGTCGGCCGGTCGAGCGTGCCGAGGATGTTGAGGAGAGTCGATTTCCCGGAACCTGAGGCACCGACGACGGCCACCATCTCCCCGCGCAGCACGGTCGTCGTCACATTGTCGAGGGCGAGGGTGGGGACCCGGCCCGAGTAGAGGCGGCTGACGCCCTCGAGCCGGATGAGTGGCTGTTGCGCACCCGTCGTCACTGCCTCGTCACCGCCCTCCGACGACGACGACGCTGTCGCCGGTGAGTGCGCCAGGGTCTTTCGGCCGCACCTCGACGTAGCCGTCCGCCTCCAGCCCGACGACGACCTCGATCCGGGTCAGGGTGTCCGTGCCGGTGACGGTGATCACGGTCGTCGTGCCGTCCGCGTTCTCGGAGACCGCTCCGACCGGCACGCACAGGACGGTCGTTGCGGTGGTCGCGCGGGTGATCCGGGCCGTGACCGTCCCGGCGAGCGCGGTGGGGTCCAGGTCCGTGTCGCAGCCGATGGTCACCTGCGTACGTCCGGAGTCCGCTGGGTCGAGTGCGGTCACGCGGCAGGTCGCACTGCCCCCGAGCTCACCCACGGTCGCCGACGCCCCGACGCTCAGCGACGCCGCCTGACTGGCGACGACCTTCCCACGCAGCACCAGCTCTCCTGCACCGAGCGAGAGGACCTCCTGCGCGGCCTCCTGCCCGATCTGCCCGGAGACGGACAGGACGGTCGCACTGCCGCCGGGGACGAACACGACCTCTGAGCGCGGCAGGATGACGCCGGTACGAGCCTCGATGTCAGCCAGATCGGCCTGCGCGTCCGCAAGTGCTGCCTGTGCGGTGGCCAACGACATGGAGTCTGCGGCAGCGGTGCCGCCCTGCTGCCCCGCGGCGGTCACGGCGTCCTGCGCCTGCCTCACGGCCGCACGCGCGTCGCGCAGGGCCTTAGCGTCCTCACCGCTCCCGCCGTCCGTCGTCGGTGCGGTGTACCCCAGGCGGCTGTAGAGCTGCGACACAGCGTCACTGGTGGCGGGGCCGTAGACCCCGTCCACCTGCGAGTCGGACAGGAGCCCCTGGGCGACGAGCGCCTGCTGCAGCTGGGTCACGTCGGGGCCGCTCGCTGCGGGCACCAGGTCCCGGTACGGCGGGATGGTCCCGGTGAGCGCGATGACCGGTCGGCCGGACAGCTCGACGACCGCGCTTCCCGCTTCCACTGCGTCTCCCACACTCACGGGCAGCCCGGTGATGACGGCCGCCGTGGGGTTTCGCCCGCTCGCCGAGCCGGTGTGCGAGCCCTCGCCCGCCTTGTCACGGTCGCCGCCCTGCTGGGCCAGCCCGGTGGGGCCGCCCTGCTGGGCCTGCCCGGTGGGGCCGCCCTGCTGGGCCTGCCCGGTGGGGCCGACGCCGATGGTGTGCTCGGAGACGAGCTCGACGTCAACGTCGACGGCGTTGACAAGCACCCGCTCCTCAACCTCAGCGGTGATGAGCGAGGGTGTCGGGGCAGCGGCGCTGGCGGCGATGTCCTCCGGGGACTTGAGCAGGGGCCCGGCCGTGATGCCCACCGCGCCACTGACCACTGCGACGACGACGAGGGCGGGCAGCCAGTGCCCACGCAACCACGAGCGGCCTCCGTCGGGTGCCGGCCCGAGGTCGTCACTCGTATCGGACCGGGAGGCCTCGGTCTCGGTCACGAGGCCAGAACCTCTTGAGCGCGTTCGAAGATCTGGGAGGAGAGCCGTTTGATCGTGTCCATCGTGGCCTGGTTGTCGGTGACAGCCTGCGTCTCGTAGCGCTGGATCACGCCGGTGACACCGACGACGAATGAGGTCTCCACCTTGCACTCGGCGTCGGCGACGGCCGTCTCACGCTCCTCCGCGCTCGGCGTCCCCTTCTGCGGGTTGTCCGCGTACCTGTTGACGAGCGAGCGCGGATCGTCGGCCTCATAGCCCTTCCGGGCCATGCACGTGGACCAGTCCGCGATGAGCTGCACCACCTCGGGGTCGGCCACGGCGGACTCGTTCGCCGCGGACCGCGCCGTGTCGTAGGTGGCGATCTGGGAGTACCACGTGTCGTCGTATCCGAGCTCGGCGTAGGCCAGGTCGTCACAGCCGGTGTTCTCGTCATTGACGAGCGCATCCATGTAGTCCTACCGCTGCTCCGGCGATGATGAGGCTGCGGCGTCCTGGGAGCCACTCGCAGCGGGCGGTTCCGGATGGTAACCGTAGCTCCGGGCATGCTCCGGGTCCGCAGGCCCCCACGTGGAGCTGTCCAGACCGGCGGTCGAGTCACTGACCGCGCTCATCGTCTGGTCAATGGCCTCCGAGTACTCGAAGCCCTTGTCCTGCATGCACTGAGTGGTCAACGCGATACGCGCCTGCTGGACGATCCGCATCTGCTCGGGATCAAGAAAGTAGTCGTCGAAGGGAGATCGCGCGGCAGCTGGTGCTGCGCCTGAGTCCGGCGCCGCTGTCACGGCGGACCCACCCCCGGAGGGGGCAGAGGTTCCGTACACGTCCTGGGCGGACAACCCTTCGTCCTGAGACTGCTGCCCACAGCCCACGACGAGAAGTGCCAGCGCAGTGGTGACCAGGACGCTGAACAACGCCCTCGTGTCCACCGTGATGAATCCGACGCACATCATGAAACTAATGTCCCTTGGACGCAATCACCAGCAGCCTTGTCGGGGCTCCACCCAGGTGCGCACGTACCGGGAGATGGGGTATCCCTTAACTCCTGTCGTGAGATTGCGGTGGTAGTACCAGTCGTCACTGCCTTGGCCTCTTCATGTTCGGGGGCGCTCAGCAGCAGCCAGACCTCTGAGGTGACCGAGGATCTCACCACCACTGCCGTGTGACTCACACTACACCGTGGGAGCAACGCTCGTCAGTTGTGCTCCGAGACTCATCAGGGATGCCCGCAAGGTCCGCGGACCGTGGCGGGCATGGGACGTGGGTTGTCGATGCGGTCCTGAGCCGCCTGCGGGAGCAGGTCAACACCAAGCTCAACTCCCCCGCCCCGCGCCCCCCACACCCCGCCCAACTCATCGGTTTGCGCTCGAAAGTACGGCGTATCACCGTACGCTCGCGCGCAAAACGAGGAGGTGGGCACCGTGCCGGCGACGCCGGGCGGGACGTTGGCGACGGCCGTCGGCGCTGGCCGTCGTCGAGGTTCGCGACCACGGGCCGCGGTGTGCCCGTGTGACCCCGGCTGCCCCAAGGTGGTCATCGGAACACCCGGGGGCCAACCGCCGTACAGGTTGCAGTCCTACTATGGCGGGCGTCCTGTGTCCCGACCTCGGAGGCTCCCCTATGGGTGTCGTCGCCCCTCAGTGGCTCCTGCCCGCCTATGTCCGCTCAGTCACGTCGCTCGGAGCGAGCGCGACGGCGGAGCAGGTGCGCGCAGCCGGCGAGCACCTCATCGAGATGTGGGTGAGCCCCGACCGTCGTTTCCACAACCTCAAGCACCTCATCGACATGCTCGCCCGGGTGGATGAGCTTGCCGACGAATCGCACTGCCCGGACGTCATGCGGCTGGCTACCTGGTACCACGGCTGTGTCTTCTCCGCCGCCACAGAGCAGACCTACCGTCGCAACGGCGGCGAGGACAAGGAGGCGTCGGCCGACTACGCCCGTGAGGACCTGGTGGGGCTCGGTCTTCCGGAACGGGTCACCGAACGCGTGTGCGCGCTCATCATCAACCTCAAGCGGCGTGACCTCCCCCCCGGGGACATCGACGCGCTCGCCCTCAACGACGCGGACCTGGGCACACTGTCCGTGGATCCTCAGGAGTACAAGCGCTACCGCGAGCTGGTGCGTGAGGAGTACGCGCACATCCCCGTCGGCGACTACCTGCGTGCCCGCCTGGAGATCGTCTCCCGGCTGCTGGCGCGCGAGCGCCTCTTCCGCTCACCGCTCGGCCAGCGCTGGGAGGCTGCGGCCCGCGAGAACCTTGAGGCCGAGCGGCGGCGCCTGCTCAGCGAGCTCGCCGCCCGTGGCGGCAGCACCGAGACCCCCGCCGTCGACCGTGGTATGACGCAGGCAGCGCAGCCCGGGCCCCAGCCGCAGGCCGCACAGCCCGGCTCACGCACGCTGTGCTCCATGGGCGACCTCGATCTTGATCCGTCGCTCGCGCGTCCCGGCCGCGAGACGCCCGCGGCACTCCCCTCCGTCCCCGAGGTCGCGAGCCCCTCCGCCGTTGTCTCCGCCCACAGCGCCTCCACGCCTGCCGGGTCGGCGCGCGTGAGCCCGGTCCCCGTCGCTCGCCGGTCCGAGCCGGCGGCCGCCCGGCCGCAGCCCGCCCGGGTGGAGCGCCCGGGCAAGGAGAGTGACGTGCGGGAGACATCCCGCACCCTGGAGCACGCCACCTCGATGGAGTCCTGCATCGAGGACCTGGACGCCCTCCTCGGCACCAAGCCGCACGGCGCCCAGGAGGCTGTGCTGGACCGTCAGGCCCAGGCCGAGTCCGAGCGCCTGAAGATGGCCGAGCGCCTGCGCCGGAAGGCGGAGGAGGCCAAGTCACTGCGCGAGGCGCGTACCGGCGAAATCGCCCCGATCGTCGAGGAGATCATCGACGACGGGGCAGGCGAGCTCTGAGGCGCCTCACGGGGATGCGGGACCGGCCGGGCTCCACAGGTAGCGCCCGCACCACCCTCGCCTCCCGTCTATCCACAGCCGGGGCGCGGGCGATGGCCACCACCACCCGGTCTTCCTAGCGTGGTCGTGTGCCCGCACGGGGCACGCCGCTCCCCGAGCCCAAGGAAGGACACCACCATGCCCGCGTTCTCCGTAGACACACAGGCTGTGGTCGACACTGCGACCCGCACCCGCAACCGCGTGACCACCATCCAGGACGAGGTGGACGCCATGGCCGCTGACATCTCGCTGCTGCAGGACTCCTGGTCCGGCAGCGCGGCGGCGGCCATGTCGACCTGCGCCACTGACTGGCAGGTGACCCAGACGCAGGTGCAGACGAGCCTCGACGCCATCGGCCTGGCGCTGGACCAGGCGGCAACCTCCTACGACGACGCCGAGACCTCCAACACCAACCTCTTCGGCTCCGGCCCCAGCGCGAAGTAGGAGGTGGTGCCCGGGGCCGACGACGAACTGACACACCTTCCGGGGCCGCTGGCGCGCAGGCTAGCGTCGAGGTACCTGCTGCCGTCACAGGAGCGCCCCGTGCTCACCACGTTATCCGTCCTCGCCCTCGTCCTGGCCTCTGCGTGCTGGATGGTGGGTGACGCGCTCATCGTCGGCTTCCGCAAGCCCGACTCGACGCGGTACAGCGAGTTCATCGCCTTCATGGGCGACGACACGTACGCCTTCTACACCCGGGTCAACGACGCCCGGTTGCGCGCAGGGGCCCTGGTGGCCGACTACGCGGCGCCCCTGTGGCTGGTCGGCCTGTACTCGCAGTGGCTGCTGCTGCGGCACTCGCCGTGGGCGGTGCCCGTGGTGGCCGTCCTGGGGGTGGGTTTCGTGCTCCAGCCCCTGGCACACGCCGCCTTCTACCCGGTGGCTCTGGCCTCCGAGCGCGTGTGGACACTGTTCCAGGCCGATCCTGACGCACCCGGGACCCTCGCCGCCGCCCAGCACGCCCGACGCCTGCGGGCCTTCCTGCTCCAGGCCTGGGTGCCCAGCGTGGGGCTGCTGGTCCTGCGGTGGCTGGCGGTGGCGGTGCTCATCGCCACCGGTCAGACTCCGTTGCCGTGGTGGGCGGCGCTGCTCACGCCGGTGCCTCAGGCGCTGCCGTGGTCGCAGCTGCCCAAGGTGCCCTATCCCGGTCGCCCGCTGCTCGACGGAGCCCTCTTCAACACGGTGAGCCTCGTGTGGGGCCTGTCCCTGCTGTTCCTGTCAAGCGTCTACCCGCTGGCCTGATCCCGCGGCCGACGCCGAGCACGACGGCGGGCCGCCCTCCTGCATGTCGCAGGGGGACGGCCCGCCGTCGTCAGTGGGTGGCCGGGCACCGCGCGTCACGCGGTCCTGGTGGCCAGCCGGGGCGGTCGATCAGTACATGCCGCCCATGTCGTCGCCACCGCCGGCCGGGGCGGCCGGGGGCTCGGGCTTGTCGGCGACAACGGCCTCGGTGGTGAGGAACAGGCCCGCGATGGACGCGGCGTTCTGCAGGGCGGAGCGGGTCACCTTGACCGGGTCGGCGATGCCGGCGCCCAGGAGGTTGACGTAGTCGCCGGTGGCGGCGTTGAGGCCCTCACCGACGGGCAGGTGACGCACGCGGTCGACGACGACGCCGCCCTCGAAGCCGGCGTTGACGGCGATCTGCTTGAGCGGGGCCTCAAGGGCGACCTTGACGATCGCGGCACCGGTGGCCTCGTCGCCGTCGAGCTCGAGGGAGTCGAGCACGTCGGCGGCCTGCAGGAGGGCGACGCCTCCACCGGCGACGATGCCCTCCTCGACGGCGGCCTTGGCGTTGCGCACGGCGTCCTCGATGCGGTGCTTGCGCTCCTTGAGCTCGACCTCCGTGGCGGCACCGGACTTGAGGACGGCGACGCCTCCGGCGAGCTTGGCCAGACGCTCGGAGAGCTTCTCCTTGTCGTACTCGGAGTCGGAGGTCTCGATCTCGCCGCGGATCTGGGCGACACGGGCCTCAATGGCCTCCTTGTCGCCGGCGCCCTCGACGATGGTGGCGTCGTCCTTGGTGACGACGACCTTACGGGCCTGGCCCAGGTCCTCAAGGGTGGCGTTCTCAAGCTTGAGGCCGACGGTCTCGGAGATGACCGTGCCGCCGGTGAGGATGGCCATGTCCTGCAGCATCGCCTTGCGGCGGTCACCGAAGCCGGGGGCCTTGACGGCCACGGAGCGGAAGGTGCCGCGGATGCGGTTGACGACGAGGGTGGCCAGGGCCTCGGCCTCGACGTCCTCGGCGATGATCGCCAGCGGCTTGCCGGACTGCATGACCTTCTCCAGCAGGGGCAGCAGGTCCTTGACGTTGGCGATCTTGGACTCGACGAGCAGGACGTAGGTGTCCTCGAGGACAGCCTCCTGACGGTCGGGGTCGGTGACGAAGTAGGGGGAGATGAAGCCCCGCTCGAAGCGCATGCCCTCGGTGACCTCAAGCTCGAGGCCGAAGGTGTTGGACTCCTCGACGGTGATGACGCCCTCGTGGCCGACCCGCTCCAGGGCCTCGGCGATGAAGGAGCCGATCTGCTCGTCGGCGGCGGAGATCGAGGCGGTGGCCGCGATCTCGTCCTTGGTCTCGACGTCCTTGGCGTCGGCGAGCAGGCGCTCGACGACCTTCTCGACGGCCTTGTTGATGCCGCGGCGCACAGCGATCGGGTTGGCCCCGGCGGCCACGTTGCGCAGGCCCTCGCGCACCAGCGCCTGGGCGAGGACGGTCGCGGTGGTCGTGCCGTCACCGGCGACGTCGTCGGTCTTCTTGGCGACCTCCTTGACGAGCTCGGCGCCGATCTTCTCGAAGGGCTCCTCGAGCTCGATCTCCTTGGCGATGGTCACACCGTCGTTGGTGATCGTGGGGGCGCCCCACTTCTTGTCGAGGACGACGTTGCGGCCCTTGGGGCCGAGGGTGACCTTGACGGTGTCGGCGAGGACGTTGAGGCCCCGCTCCATTCCGCGGCGGGCCTCCTCGTCGAAGGCGATGATCTTGGCCATGTGGTGATTCCTCCACTGGGGTTGGGTGACCGTTCGGTGCCCGCGACGGACGGGTCGGCGCTCCGCGTTCCTGTCCCGCGGGGCACCGGCCCTCACCTGCCGGTCCGGTTGCCTCACCGGGGCGGCGTCGTGGCGCGGAACGGGTCCGGCTGTCACTCGACAGCCCCGAGTGCTAACCGCAACTCTGGCACTCTCGTCCCTTGAGTGCAAGACGCTCAGATCGTGGTCGGCTGGCGGCGAACTCCCGCGCGGGCCGACGGCGTCCGTCGTCCGCCGCCGCCCACCGGACGCCGCCCGCCGTCCGGCGCCGCCACCGGACGCCGGACGCCGGGCGCTAGCCCGTGAAGTCGTTGCGCAGGACGATGACGATCGGGTTGGAGGCCGCCATCTGGGGGTCCTGGACGACGTTGGTGATGCCCAGGAGGCCGGCTGCGGCCTGCGCGGTGACGGCGTGCTCCGGGCCGGCGTAGTAGACCGTCGTGCGAGCCGGCTCCGTCTCGGTGTAGGAGCCGGGGGCCACCGTCACCGAGGTGTAGCCCGCGTTGGTCAGCCGGTCCGAGGTCCGGGCCGCCAGCCCGTTCGTGCTCGTGCCGTTGTGGACCGTGACGCCCGTCGTCAGGTCAGCCGTGGTGGGCGGCTCCGGGGTGGGCTCCGGGGTAGGAGTGGCCTCCGCTGCCGTGGGCTCGGCGGTGGGCTCAGTGGTGGGCGACGTCGTGGCGCTCGGCACCGTCGTGGCCGAGGGCTGCGCCGGACCGACCTGCACGTCGGAGGGGTCACCGGCGCGTGAGCCGAGCAGCGCCACGGCGCCCCAGGCCAGCAGCGGCACGATGACGAGGATCGCGAGCAGCGGCAACCAGGCACGCCAGGCGGGCACCGGGGCACGGTGGACGCCGATGGGTGCGGGACCGTCGTCGCTGGAGGCGTCGAACTCGTCAGGGGGGTAGGGATACTGGCTCACGCCGCGAGAATACGGGAGCGGAGCCGTTCCCGCCTGCGCCACGTCGCCGGGCACCGCTACCCTCGGGGAGTGAGCGACGCCAAGCCCCTGTCCGAGCTCGTCGACCCCTCGTGGGCGGCGGCCCTGTCCCCCGTCGAGCACACGGTCCACGAGATCGGCGCCCGGCTGCGCGAGGAGGTTGCTGCGGGGCGCGGCTACCTGCCGGCGGGCACCGACGTCCTGCGCGCCTTCACCTACCCGATGGACCAGGTCAAGGTGCTCATCGTCGGGCAGGACCCCTACCCGACGCCGGGCCACCCGATGGGGCTGAGCTTCTCGGTGCAGCCGGGGGTGCAGCCCCCGCGCAGCCTCGTCAACATCTACACCGAGCTGGTCGCGGACCTGGGCATCGAGCGTCCGACGACGGGCGACCTCACGGCGTGGTCGCGTCAGGGGGTCATGCTCCTCAACCGGGTGCTCACGGTGCGTCCCGGTGTCCCCGGCTCGCACCGCGGCTGGGGCTGGGAGGCGGTGACGCAGCGCGCCATCGAGGCCCTCGTCGAGCGCGACGCACCCCTGGTGGCGATCCTGTGGGGCCGACCGGCACAGTCCCTGGCGCCACTGCTCGGCACCACGCCGGCCATCACCTCGCCCCACCCCTCTCCCCTGAGCGCCTCACGAGGGTTCTTCGGCTCCCGCCCCTTCAGCCGGGCCAACGAGCTGCTGGCGTCCCAGGGGGCGGCCCCCGTGGACTGGCGCCTGCCCTGAGCGGTTCCCGCCGGAGGCCGCCCCGAGGACCCCGCGCCCCCACCCCCTCCCTCGCACCCCCTCCGTGCCCTCACAGTGAGACGATCCTGCCGGCACCCCCCGGTGCATCTAGGGTGAGGTGAACCTTACCTAGAAGAAGGAGCGGGAACGTGTGCAACGCCTGGGAGATCTACGACGCCCTCATTGACGACCTCCCCTCCGACGTCACGGTCACCGCCACCCACCACGACGCACGGTGGACCCGCGTGTTCAGCAGCGCCTCCGAGGAGGCGAGTGCCGCCGCGGGCATGGGCACGGCCTGGACGATGGCAGTCACCTCCCGCCCTGCCCTGGCCGACGCGCCCGCCCAGGGGCGCCCCCTGCGTGACGTGGCCGCGCTCGTGCGCAGCTGGAACCTCGAAGAGGCCTCCCTGGGGCTCGCGGCGATCAACTCCTGGTACTCGCGGCCCGAGACCGCTGCCTTCCACGGATTTGAGCCCACGGGCGCGGGACTGACCTGGGGGCAGGTCTTCGACCCCTACCGCGGCCTCGTCAGCGGGCTCACGGTGGCGATCGTCGGCCACTTCCCCTTCGCCCGCGCCGCCCTGTCGACGGCGGCAGAGGTACAGATCCTTGAGCGCAGCCTGCGCCCGGACGACTACCCGGACACCGCCTGCGAGTACCTGCTGCCCCAGGCCGACTACGTGTTCATCTCCTCCTCGTCGCTGGTCAACAAGACCGCGCCGCGGCTCGTGGCCCTGGCGGCCGACGGCGGCGCTCACACCGTCCTCGTGGGTCCGTCCACACCCATGCACCCCCTGTGGCTGGAGATGGGGGTGGAGACGGTCACAGGGTGGGTCCCGGACGCCGGACTGCGTGCCGAGCACCCCGAGCTTCTGCCCACCGACGGCAGCATCGGCGTCGGCACCCGTATGCACCTGGGACTCACCCCCGGTCAGCACGGCCACGAACCCGTCTGAGCCGGGCCGAGCAGCCGTCGGTATAGCCGATCGGAGCGTACGCCGACCTGCACTGGCGCCCTGGCGGGGTGTGCGGCGCGGCGGTGTCCCGCCGGACAGTGGAGCCGCGTATCGGACTCGAACCGATGACCTGCTGTTTACAAGACAGCTGCTCTACCAACTGAGCTAACGCGGCGTCGCGGGACAGCCTACAGGCCCGGACGAACCGTACACGCCCGGGCCCGGGCCGCCCCGGCTCCAGGGCTCAGTCCTTGACCCCGCCGGAGCGGATGAGGTCGGTCAGGCCGTTCTCGGTGCCGACCTTCTTCAGGTCCACCTGCTTGCCTGCGACGAGGACGGTGGGGGTGCCCTTGATGTTGTACTTGTCGAGGGTGTCGGTGCCCAGCGTGACCCAGCTGGAGTACCGGCCCTCGTTGACGGCAGCCTCGAACTCGGCGGAGACATCCGTGGAGACACCGGCCTGCGTCGCCGAGCTGACGATGCTCTCCACCGTCGCCAGCGACGTGTTCTTGGTGTCGAAGATCCGCGCGAACAGGCTCATGAGGGCGGCGTGGAAGGCAAAGGCGGCATCGGGCTGCTTGTCGAGGACCACCCCGATAGAGTTCATCGTCAGGTTCGTCCAGTCGCTGCCCAGGAACTTGCTGGGACGCAGCACCAGGGTGATGTCCCCGTTCTCGACGAGGCTCTTGAGCTCCTTGTGGTGGAGGTTCTCGAAGTAGGCGCAGAAGTGGCAGGCGTAGTCGAAGAAGACCTCGACGATCGTGGCGTCCGAGGCGACGGAACCGGGCTTGAGGGAGCCTCCGAAGGTCCAGGAGCCGTCGGCCAGCACAGGGCCGGGGACCCCGCTCGTGCCCGCCTTCTCGCTGACGATCGTGCCGCCCTCCAGCCTCACCCGGCCACGTGAGTCGAGATACATGGCCCCACCGACCCCGACGATCGCAAGACCGCCCGCCCCGAGGATGGCGCGCCGGGTCAGGCGCGCCCGCCTCTCCTTGCGCTCCTGCTCCTCACGCATCGCCTGCGCCTTGGCGCGTGCGGCCTCACGGCGCTCGGCCTTGGTGGTCCTGTTGTTCGAGGCCATAGGCTCCTCCGGTCACGTAGGGGTGTGCGCGGTCACGACCGGCGGCACGGCGGGCGTCCCGCAGCGGGCGGGCCCGGGTCAGCAGGGGCGACGAGAACGCAGTGGTTCATGCGCACGGGCAACCCTAGATATTGTGCCTGGCAGGCCGCTGAGAGCCGAAGGCACCGACCTGAGTCGTCCCTCACGCCTCTCCCGGCCCGCAAGGCGGACGGCGGCGAGCGGGAGACCGGGCGGTCCTCAGGCGACGAAGGGCGTGAGGTTCGTACTGGGCAGGGCCGCGACGGCGTAGAGCGCCACGACGCCGAGCGCCGCCGCCAGAAGCACCATGATAACGACGAGGCGCACGGAGGACGAACGGGTGACCGTCTCGATGAGACGACGACCGCCGCGGCGCGTGGGCGAGCCCCACGGGACGAACCAGGCGATGGTCAGGAACACGGCCACGAGCGCGGTCGCGAAGGCGCCGGTGATGTGGTACTTGCTCAGGCCCTGCACGACGCCGGAGGCTCCGACGAGGTCCACCCCGGACGCGATGCCCGCGTAGCCGACGATGACCGCCACGATGCCCGCGGTGACGACGGCGGCCGAGGAGGCCATGGCCGAGCGCAGCAGGTACAGAGGGGACAGGGCGACCATCCGGGCGGTGTCCCCGCGGGCGGCGCGTCCGGCCTCAAGCCTGCGGTAGCGGCGCGCGTCGTCGGCGCGCCCGACGGTGCCCACGACGACGATGAGGATGGAGGCGATGAGGACGGACCAGCCGGGGATCCAGGCTCCCAGGACGGCGAGCAGGAGGGCGACAGAGGCGGTCACCAGGCGGTGGGGGCGGGGCTCGCGCGCCCAGTCGGGCAGCGCCACCGGCCCCGTCGGCTGGGGAGAGCTCCCCACCGACGCGGCAGGCGCCGCGTGAGCCGCGGGCCGGGCCTGAGGCACCGGCATGCTCTGGGGACCAGTGGCGGGCGGAAAGGCCTGCGGGGCCGACACACCGGAGGCTCTCGGTCCGGTCGGGGCGCTGAGGTAGCCGTAGGAGCCGGAGGTCGCGCCCGTCGGGGTCGGGGCAACGGGCTGCGGCGCCGAGACGGCACTGATGGGCCGGGGCGCGGTGGCCTGTGCGGTCGGCAGGCCGCCGTAGCCGATGGTCGGGGCAGCGCCTCCCATGGCGTTCATGAGGGCGGTCTCGCCGTTGCCGCCCTCGGAGATCTCGTCCAGGACCGCCAGCAGGTCGTCGGGAGACAGGCGGTCCGCCTCCTCCGGGGCCAGGGCGGCGGTGAAGGCACGGGCGAGGGCGGGAGCGTCCTGCTCCAGGCGCCCGAGCTCGGGGGTGCCGGCGTAGACCCGGCGGAAGACCGCCTGCCAGGGACCGGATCCGAAGGGGGCGCGGCCGGTGACCGCGAAGAGGAGCACGCCGGCGCAGGCGTACCAGTCGACGCCGGGGCTGGGCTCGCCGCCGTCGAGCATCTCGGGCGGGATGAAGCCCGGGGTTCCGGTGACCTGGCCGGTCTGGGTGAGGCGGACGTCGTCGGCCAGCTGGGCGATGCCAAAGTCGATGAGGACCGGGCCCTGCGCACCCAGCATGACGTTGGAGGGCTTGAGGTCGCGGTGGATGACGCCGGCGTCGTGAACGGCCTTGAGGGCGTCCACGAGTCCGTGGGCGAGGTCAGCGAGGTCGCGCACGTCCTGGGCGAGGTCGTAGGCGCCCTCGTGGTCCACCTCGTGCTGGAGGGTGGGACCGTCGACGAGCTCGGTGATGACGAAGGTGACGCCCGTGCCGTCGGCACCGTCACCGGTCTCGATGTCGAGGATGCGGGCCACGCGCGGATCGCGCACACGCGCCAGGACGGAGGCCTCGCGGTCCAGGCGCTTGCGGGCCATGGGGTCTGCGGCGATCTGCGGGTGCAGGATCTTCATGGCGACGTGGTGTCCGTCGCCGTCAGAGACCTCCCACACCACTCCCATCCCGCCGGCGCCGAGCCGACGCACCAGGCGGTAGCCGCCGACCTCCGCGCCGGCGCGCAAGCCGGAGATGGAGGTGGGGGTGGTCGCCCGCAGGTCAGGATTCTGCGTCATGGGCGCCACCCTACCGGGAGCCCACCACACTTCCCCCCTTGTGACTGGACTCACGCACAGGCGAAGAAAGTCAGATCAGTAGAACAGTGTCCGGGAAGGCCCCCCGCGTGACAGGATAATGCCGCGCCCACCAACCTGTGGTCGCATGTGTCAGTGCGGACACGCATTCGGCACCTTTCACAACGGATCGTCCGGCGCGTACCCGCCGGTGAAGGGACTGCTTCATCTCATGGCAACCGTGACCTTTGATCATGCCACCCGTATCTACCCGGGCAACGACCGCCCCTCGGTGGACCAGCTCAACCTCGAGATCGCCGACGGCGAGTTCCTCGTCCTCGTCGGCCCCTCCGGCTGCGGCAAGTCCACCTCCCTGCGCATGCTCGCCGGCCTGGAGGACGTCAACTCCGGTCGTATCCTCATCGGCGACAAGGACGTCACGGACGTTCAGCCGAAGGACCGCGACATCGCCATGGTCTTCCAGAACTACGCCCTCTACCCCCACATGTCCGTCGCGGACAACATGGGCTTCGCCCTCAAGATCGCCGGCACCCCCAAGGCCGAGATCGAGCAGCGCGTCAAGGAGGCCGCCAAGATCCTGGGTCTGACCGAGTACCTCGACCGCAAGCCGAAGGCCCTCTCCGGTGGTCAGCGCCAGCGCGTCGCCATGGGCCGCGCCATCGTGCGCAAGCCCAAGGTCTTCCTCATGGACGAGCCGCTGTCCAACCTGGACGCCAAGCTCCGCGTCCAGACCCGCACGCAGATCGCCTCCCTGCAGCGCTCGCTGGGCGTCACCACGGTCTACGTCACGCACGACCAGACCGAGGCCCTGACGATGGGCGACCGCATCGCGGTCCTCAAGGACGGCCTCCTCCAGCAGGTCGGCACCCCGCGCGAGATGTACGACCACCCCGCCAACGAGTTCGTCGCCGGCTTCATCGGCTCCCCCGCCATGAACCTCGGCCGCTTCAAGATCGAAGGCGAGGACGCGGTCCTGGGGTCGGCCCGTGTCCGTCTGTCGCGCGCCACCCTCGACGCCATCACGCCCGAGGACAACGGCAAGATCGTCATCGGCTTCCGCCCCGAGTCGCTCGACGTCGTCTCCGCCGACGACACGCTGTCCATCCCGGTGCGCCTGTCCTTCGTCGAGGAGCTCGGCTCTGACGCCTACATCTACGGCGAGCTCGTCGGCGCCACGGACTCCGACGAGAAGCTCGGCTCCGGCGAGGACTCCTCGCAGATCATCGTCCGCGTGCCTCCTCGCACCGCCCCGCAGCCGGGCGAGACGGTCCATGTGCGCATCCGCCCCGGCCAGGAGCACCTGTTCTCCGCCTCCACCGGCCAGCGCCTGCCCGCCTGAGCCCGGACGGGCCCACACGACGGCAAGCCCCGTCCCTCCTCCGGGGGGCGGGGCTCGCCCGCGTCCGCGCCCGGCTCGCCCAGCGACCCACCACCTGAGAGAATGCCGCCATGCCCCAGTCCATGCAGATCACCGCGGCGACCATCGACCCCTCGTTGCTCGACCTGCCGTGGGAGACCCCGCTGGAGGACTGGCCCACCGAGGTCCTGGCGGCTCTGCCCCGCGGGTTGTCGCGCCACATCGTCCGTTTCGTCAACCTCTCCGAGCGCGTCATCGCGGTCAAGGAGATCGGCTCGTCCGTCGCCCACCGCGAGTACGAGATGCTGCGCAACCTCGGCCGCCTCGGCGCCCCCTGCGTCGTGCCCACGGCGGTGGTCACCGGACGCACCGACCTCAGGGGAGAGCTTCTCAACTCCGCCCTCGTCACCGAGCACCTGTCCTACTCCCTGCCCTACCGCGCCCTGTTCAGCCAGTACATGCGGCCGGAGACCGCCTCGCGACTCATCGACGCCCTGGCCGTGCTCCTCGTGCGCCTGCACCTGCTCGGCTTCTACTGGGGGGACGTCTCCCTGTCCAACACGCTCTTCCGTCGCGACGCCGGGGCCTTCGCCGCCTACCTCGTCGACGCCGAGACCGGCGAGCTCTACCCCGAGGGGCTCACCGACGGCAAGCGCCTGTACGACATCGACATCGCCCGTACGAACATCATCGGCGAGCTCATGGATCTCCAGGCCGGGACGCTGCTGGAGCCGTCCGTGGACACCATCGAGGTCGGTGACCGCATCGTCACCCGCTACACCGAGCTGTGGAACGTCCTCACCGGCGAGGAGACCTTCCCGATGGATGAGCGCTGGCGGGTGCGCCGGCGCACCGAGCAGCTCAACGAGCTCGGTTTCGACGTCGGCGAGCTGGCCATGACCACCACGGCCGACGGCGGCTCGACGACGATCTCCATCCAGCCCAAGGTCGTCGACGCCGGGCACTACCACCGTCAGGTCATGCGCCTGACGGGCCTGGACGTCGAGGAGCGTCAGGGCCAGCGCATGCTCAACGACCTGGAGGCCTTCCGCGTCTACCGGGGGCTGTGCGCCGAGCCCATCGAGCAGGTCGCCCACACGTGGCTGGCCGAGGTCTTCGAGCCCGCGATTCGGGCCGTCCCGATCGAGCTGCGCCGCAAGCTTGAGCCCGCCGAGATCTTCCACGAGGTCCTCGAGCACCGCTGGTACATGTCCGAGCAGGCCCAGCGGGCGGTGACGACCGAGGAGGCGATCAGCGACTACGTGGCGAACGTGCTGCCCCAGCACCGGGACGAGCAGTCCTACCTGTCCCTGGGGGACACGCAGGAGATGTCCGCGATCTTCGACGAGGACGAGGACGTGCCCGAGGACGACTCCGAGTTCGCGGCCCGCGACGAGCAGACCGCCGCCGACTTCGACCTCAACCCCTTCGGTTTCACCGCCGGGATGAAGTTCAAGGGCGAGTAGCCCGGGTCCCGACGGCGGCCGGGCGGCCCGCGCCCCTCAGGCGAGTGAGGACAGGCGCCCCATGACGCCGCCGATGAAGGCGTCACCCAGTCCGATGGTGGTCGGGCTGTCGGTGCGCACGTCGAAGCCGGGGGCGATGCGCACACCGGCGTCCCGGACCGCGGCGGAGGCGGCGAGGACGGTGCCGACCTCCTCGCGCGGGGCGCGGGCGACGGACTCGCAGTCGGCCCGCGTGTACCCGTCGGCGTGGAGGAACCGGGTGGAGGCCATGAGGCAGCCGGCCTCCGCGGCCTCGCGGTAGCGCTCGGTGTCGGCGCCGATGACGGCGGCGTAGCGGCTCGTGTGGACCATGACGGTCGGCGCGCCGAGGAGGGCGAGCAGGTCGGTCATCATGCGCGCGACCTGCGCGGGGTCGGCGAGGTCCACCGCTCGGCCCAGGTAGCGCTGGGCCTCGTCCTCATTGAGGGAGTGCAGCGTGAAGCACCGCCGGACAGTCTCCAGGACCACCATCCGCAGGCTCTCGTCGTGGAACCCAGCGTCCTCGTAGACCACCGTTACGCCCGCGGGCACACGGGCCAGCGCCCGCTCGAGCTCGGCGAGCCGGGAGCGCAGCAGCGCCGACGACTTCATCGTGTTGAAGCCCGAGGCCGCCACCGCGCAGGCCGAGCCCAGCAGCTGCGGCAGCCGGGGACTGAGCAGCATGAGCTCGTTGGGCGGGTCGTTAACGAGGATGACCCGGTTAGGACGGGTGGCCACCACCTCGCCGTCGGTCACCCGGATACGGGCACCCGCCGGGTACTGGACGATGACGTGGGGGTCGAGGGAGTCGCCGTCGGCCGAGCACACCCACTCGACCTCGGCGGGAAGGAGCCTGCGGACCTCCTCGCTCATGGACACGAGGTGGACCGTGGAGCCGACGCCGATGCGTGACAGGGCGAGCGCGGCCCGCACACAGGTCCCGCCCAGGGTGACCCGGTACGAGAAGCACGCGTCGAAGGCGAACAGGTCGGCCCGGTCGCGCACGAAGACCTCGCAGCCGACACCGTGACGTATCGAGCGCAGCACGTCCAGCACGAGCTCCCGGCCGCTGCGGGCCTCGGAGCCGGGACCGTCCTCAAGCTCGGCCAGGGCGATGCCGTGGCCGTCGACGAGACGCTGGAGCACCGCGGCGTCCCAGACGAGCTCGTGGTCGACGGTGCCGCCGAGCCCGAGGACGATCCGTCCCGACATACCTGCCTCCTTGGGGTGCGGGGCCGCGGTCAGCGCCCCGGGCGGTCAGTACAGGTCGGCCCTGCCGGCGGAGCCGAACAGGTCGATCTTCTGGGCGGCGCAGACCTTGAGCGCCTCCTCGCAGGGAGGCTCGATGACGTTGGGCTCACGCAGGTGCACGTCCTGCAGCACCTCACGCATCCGGGTGAAGTACACGGACTTGATGTCCGAGGAGATGTTGATCTTGTTGATCCCTCCCCGCACCGCGCCGGCGATCTCCGTGTCGGAGTTGTTGGAGCCGCCGTGGAGCACGAGCGGGATGGGCAGGAGGGACTTGATCTCCTCCAGCAGGTCCAGCCGCAGGGCGGGCTTGACCTCCGAGGGGTACAGGCCGTGGCGCGTGCCGATGGCGATGGCCAGCGAGTCCGCCCCCGTGGCCTCGATGAAGCGCACCGCGTCCTCGGGGTCGGTGTAGAGGATCTCCTCGGAGCCGGTCTCCCCGTACTTGTCGGACACGCCGATGGTGCCCAGCTCCGCCTCGACGGACAGCCCGACGGCGTGGGCGGCCTCGACCACACGCCGGGTCTGGGCGACGTTCTCCTCGAAGGACACGAAGGACTTGTCGATCATGACGGAGGTGAAGCCGCACTGGATCGCCCACAGGACCTGCTCGTAGGAGGCGCCGTGGTCCAGGTGGATGGCGGTGGGCACCGAGGACTCGTGGGCGATGCGGATGATCGAGCTGAGCATGTCCGCACGGGTGTGCGCGAGCTCGTCCGGGTGGATCGCGATGATGTGCGGGGAGCGCTTCTCCTCGCAGACGTCCACCACGGCGTGCAGCATGGAGTAGGAGGAGATATTGAAGGCCGGGACCGCGAAGCCGTGCTCGTTGGCGACGGCGAGGATCTCGTTTCCTGTGGCCAGCATCTGGGGTGGTCCTTCCTGTGTGAGGTCGCCAAGATCAGTTCTTGACGGATCCAGCGGTCATCCCTCCGATGAAGTACCGCTGGAAGAAAATGAAGAGGAGGATGACCGGGATCGAGCCGAGGACGGACATCGCCATCATCTCGTTCCACTCGTAGGAGTGCTGCCCCATGAGCAGCTGGATCCCGATCGGCACGGTCCGCATGTCGTTGGTGCGCGTGAGCGTCAGAGCGAAGAGGTACTCGTTCCACGCGATCATGAAGGTGTAGATCCCGACCGAGACGATCCCCGGCACCGAGATGGGCACGAGCACCTTCCACAGCGCCCCGAAGGTGCCGGTGCCGTCCACCTTGGCGGCCTCGTCCAGCTCTCTGGGCAGCGTGTTGAAGTACCCGGTGAGCATGATGATCGCGTAGGGCAGGGTGAACACCATGTAGGTGAGGATGAGGCCCTGGTAGGTGTTGTAGAGCCTGAGCGTGACCATGAGCCCGAAGAACGGGATGAGCAGGGTGATGGGTGGCACCGCCTGCACCGAGATGACCACGACGTTGAGGACGTGCTTGCCCGGGAAGTCGAATCGGCTGAAGGCGTATCCCGCCATGATGCCCACGAGCAGGGTCAGTGCCGTCACCGTGAGGGCCACGAAGTAGCTGTTGAGGAAGAACCTGGTCTTCTCCGGGTCGTGGAAGATCGACAGGTAGGCGGCGAAGGAACTGCCCTCCTCAATGAGGCGCGGGGGGCTGGCGAAGATGCGGGCGTTGGGCTTGAAGGAGGAGACCACCATCCACAGCACGGGAAGTCCCGCGAAGCAGCCTCCGAGCACGAGCCCGGTCCACACCGCGGTCACCCGCAGGATCCGGCGTCGTCGCTTGGCATCCATGTCAGTCCCTCGCCTTCTGGCTGCGTACGTAGAAGAAGGCCAGGACCATCGACAGGACGAGGACGATGACGGCGCTGGCCGAGGCCCCCGAGAAGTCGTAGTTGGAGAAGGCCATCTTGTAGGTGAAGGTCGACAGCATCTCGGTCCTGCTGAGCGGGCCGCCGCCCGTGGTCATCCAGATGAGGGCGAACTGCTGGGAGGTCCAGATGACGTCGAGCAGGGCCATCGAGATGATGATGGGGCGCAGCTGCGGGACGGTGATCGACCAGAAGCGTCGCAGCACGCCGGCGCCGTCGACCTCCGCCGCCTCGTACAGGTCCCGGGGGATGCCCTGGAGCCCGGCGAGGATGGAGATCATGAAGAACGGGTAGCCGCTCCAGATGTTGATGAAGGTGACGACGCCGAGGGCGAGGTCGGGGTCGGCGAGCCACTCGTGCTGGCCCGTCACGAGACTGAGGGCGGACAGGACCGCGTTGACGACACCGTTGGGGTTGAGCAGCAGGCGCCACAGGATCGCGATGATGGCAACTGTCAGCAGCCAGGGCAGGACGAAGATCGTGCGGAAGACGGCCTTGGCGGCGCTGGACAGGACGTCGGAGTTGAGCAGCAGGGCGAAGCCGAGCCCGATGAGCATGTGGGCGATGACGCTGACGACGACGAAGACGACCGTGTTGCCCAGGGCCGTGCGGAACTTGTCGCTGGTGAGGACGTCGACGTAGTTCTCCAGCCCGACGTAGTGCGACTGCTTGGTCGTGATGACGGCGTCCTGGAGGGAGTAGCCGAAGACGATGACGATCGGCACGACCATGAGCACGAGCAGCAGCAGGACGGTGGGTGACAGGTACGCGTAGGGCACCAGGACCCGCTTGAGCCGCGTTCCCAGCGGCAGCGCACGAGCGGGTGCCCCGTGCGCGAGAGCGGCTTCGTTGACGCTCATCTGTTGACCTTCCTGAGGATGCTGTGGGCCCGGCCGAGGCCGGGCCCACAGCCTGAGACGACGACGGTCACGGGGTCAGAAGGCCTCCTCCCAGGCCTTCTGGGTGTTGCTCAGCATCGTGTCGACGTCGATGTCGCCGCTGAGGTAGGCCTGGAACTGCTCCTCGAAGTCGCGCATGAGCGTCTCCGAGACGGGCAGGCCGACGAACTCGTTCGCGGGCGTTCCGGCGGACCAGATCTCGAAGGCCTTCTTGAGGACCTCGTCGCTGTTGACGTAGTCGGGCGTGGCGGTGGAGTTGCCGGGGAAGGCCTTGGCGTCGTTGGACAGTGAGGCGTTGACGTCGGCCGACATGAGGAACTGGACGAGCTTGAACGCCTCGGCCGGGTGCTCGGTCGAGCCCGAGACACCGATTCCCCAGGAGGCGTAGGGCATGCCGCGCTCACCGGTGTACCCGGCGACGGCGGGCAGGGCGGAGATGTCGAAGGAGAGGTCGGGATTGCCCTCGCGGATCGTGTGGACGTGGGCGAGGGAGTCGATCATGAGCCCCACGCGCCCGTTGGTGAAGTCCTCGACCTTGTCCTGCTCCTTCATCGTGAAGGCGCCCGGGGAGACGACCCCCGCGTCCCACAGCCGCTTGATGAACTCCGCGGCGCTCTTGACGTCGTTGTTGCCCACGAGGTTGGGCTTGCCGTCGTCGGTGAGCATGGAGCCGCCCGAGGCCCAGACCCAGGACATGATGTCGTTCTGGGCGCCGTTGGGGGCCTCGAGGGACAGGGGGAGCGCCCAGCCGGACACGCCCTCGCCGGAGGCCGCCACGGCCTTGGCCGCCCCCTCGAACTCCTCACGGGTCGAGGGCGTCTGGGTGACGCCCGCCTTCGTCAGCAGGTCCATGTTGGCGAACATGGGGTAGACGAAGTTGACGACGGGGATCATGTAGGTGGCGCCGTTGATCTTCACCTGGCTGGCGAGCTCGCCGTCGTCGTAGCCCTGCTCGGCCATGAGCGCCGTGAGGTCGGCGATGGCCCCCTGCTTGGCGAAGTCGCTCACCCAGGCGCCGTCGAGACCGACGACGTCGGGCATGGTCTGGGCGGCGGCACCGGCGACGAGCTGCTCCTTGGTGGAGGCGTAGGGACCCGAGAGCAGCTCGACCTTGATGCCGGGGTTCTCCTTCTCGAACTGGTCCATGAGGGCACGGAAGGTGCCGTCGGGCAGCTCGGGCTCCCACCACTGGGTGAACTCGAGGGTGACCTCACCGCCATCCGACCCGTCAGACCCGCCGCTGCCGCAGCCCGCCAGACCGAGCGCCGCCAGGGCGGACGCGGCCGCCGCCATCTTCCCGAATTCGCGCCTGCGAAGTTCCATGGTCCACTCCATCGTCATTGATACGAGTTGCGTCAACATGCCGATCTACACGCGTTTGTGACGCATACCACGTAGCATAATGCGTCTTCATGCTGGCCGTCCAGAGGATAACAACGTAACGAACACGTAACGTCATGACTGTACGGGCGTGCCGGTCCTATGCTGAGGTCATGAACGACGCAGCCTCCCGCCTGCCGGCCAGCCGCAAGGCGGAGGTCGCGGCCTACGTCAACCGCCTCGGGCAGGTCACCGTCTCCGCACTGGCTGAGCGCTTCGGCGTCTCCGCGGACACGATCAGACGCGACCTCGACCAGCTCGACTCCGACGGCCAGCTCATCCGCACCCACGGCGGCGCCATGTCGACCTCGGCGGTCCCCTGGCACGACACCAGCCTCGACGACCGCTCCCGACTGCAAGCCGTCCAGAAGGACACCATCGGGCGCCTCACCTCCGACCTCGTCGTGGACGGCAACGTCCTGTTCATCAACGGCGGCACCACCACCCTCGCGCTCATCCCCCACATCACCGAGCGGCGCGAGCTCATCATCGCCACGAACAACCTGTCACTGCCGCCCCTGCTCAACGACGACATCTGCCGTGACCTCTACGTCATCGGCGGCCACGTGCGCATCTCCGGGCTCGTGACCGTCGGCCCCGTCTCCTTCTTCTCCTCCATCTGCGACACCGAGAACGACATCCACGTCGACCTCGCCATCATCGGCGTCGGCGCCATCGACACCGAGGGGGTCTCCACCTCCAACCTCGACGAGGCCGCCATGCTCCACCAGATGGCCCGGCGCGCCCAGCGCGTCGCCGTCCTCGCCGACACCACCAAGCACAACCGCAGGCTCTTCGCCTCGGTATGCGGCTGGTCCACCGTCAACTACCTCGTCACCAACGACCGCCCCACCGGTGAGCTCGCCGAGGCCCTGGCCGAGGCCGGAGTCGAGGTCCTCGCCCCCACCGACCCGAGCTGACACAGGAGCCCCCATGACCTGCGACCAGACCCGACCGATCTTCGACGCCGAGGCCCGCGCCCTGCTCGACTTCGGCGCACGCTCACGCTGCGACACCGGCTTCGGCTGGCTCGACGACGACGGCGAGGTCGACGCCAGCCGCGGCACCCAGCTGTGGATCACCGGACGCATGACCCACTGCTTCGCCCTGGGCCACCTCCTCGGCCGTGAGGACGGCCTGACCCTCGCCGCGCACGGCGTGTCCAGCCTCCTCGACGGCCCGCTGCGCCAGCGCGAGCACGGCGCCTGGCTCTCGCGCGTCGAGGCCGACGCCAGCCCCGCCGACGGCCCGCTCGTGTCCTACGACCACAGCTTCGTCATCCTCAGCGCCGCCTCCGCGCACCTGGCAGGAGTCCCCCGCGCCGCCGAGCTGCTCGAGGCCGGGCTCGAGACCTTCGAGCAGCTGTGGTGGGACGAGGAGGCCGGCATGGTCCTCGACGCCCGGGACCCACAGTCCCTCGCCGTCGACCCCTACCGCGGCGCCAACGCCAACATGCACACGGTCGAGGCCCTCCTGGCCGCCTACGCCGCCACCGGCGACACCCTGCACCTCAGGCGTGCCGAGCGCATCACCCGCCGCATCGCACAGGCCTTCACCAGCCACGGCTTCCGTCTCCCCGAGCACTACGACGCCTCCTGGACCGCCCAGCTCGACTACAACCGCGACGTCCCCGCCGACGCCTTCAGGCCCTTCGGCTCCACGATCGGCCACTGGCTCGAGTGGTCCCGGCTCATGATCCAGCTGCGCGCGGCCTGCCAGGAGCAGGGCATCGAGACCCCCACCTCGCTCGCCGTCATCCCCCAGCACATGTACCGACGCGCTCTCCAGGAGGGCTGGGGGCCCGACGGCGAGCCCGGTTTCGTCTACACCGTGGACTTCGACGGGCGCCCCGTCGTCCACCAGCGCATGTACTGGGTCCTGTGCGAGGCCATCGGTGCGGCCGAGACCCTGCGCCTGAGCAGTGGCGATGACTCCTACGACCTCGACGTCGACGTCTTCGGTGCCTGGGCCCGCCAGTACCTCATTGAGGCCCCCGGCCGGTGGCGCGAGGAGCTGGACCGCAGCAACCGGCCCGCCTGCGGCACCTGGTCCGGCAAGCCGGACATCTACCACGCCCTTCAGGCCATGCTCATCGGCTCCCTGCCCCTGGCGCCCTGCTTCGCCTCAGGCCTGCTCCAGGCCCACGCACGCTGACACGCCTGCCCCCGGACGAGGGGCGCAGGCTCCGCCCTCTGAGGGCGCTCAGGCGCTCCACTGTCTGAGGGCGCTCAGGCGCTCCGCCCTCTGAGAGTCCTCAGGCTCCGAGCTCCTCGGCGACGAGCGCCATCTCCTCGTCCGCCCGGCGCCGCAGCTCCTTGTGGCGCGCCCAGGACGCCACCGACAGCTCGACCACCGCGTTGGCCACGAGCATCGCACCGACCGTCACCATGCCCACGGACACGCGCCCCGTGCGCTGACGCCGCTTGACGCCCTCGCCGATGAGTGTCCCGCCCAGGGCCGCCTCAAGCGACACCAGGGTCCGCACGATCCACGGCCTCTCGGTCACCGTGTACACGTAGGACTGCCAGAAGGCCGAGCCGGGGGTCTGCGGGTCGCGCAGCATGAGCCCCACCGAGCGCCCCACCGCGTTCGACAGGCCCCTCGGCTCGTGGACCACCGCTCCGGGGACCTCGGCCGGCGCCAGCCGACCCGTGAGCACCGAGTCGACCCACTCGGGCAGACCCAGCGCACCGATCATCGCCGACATCCCGGCGGCGCCCTCCGTCGACAGGGATGCCGTGGCCGCCTCCAGGTCCGCGCCCGGCACCGCCTCCGCGATAACCGTGGCGTCCGTGGAGTCGGTGAGCAGCTCCGCCACGAGGTGACGCAACGCCGGTCCCGGCTCCTCGACCGAGCCCCACACGTAGCGGGAGGTCATCGCCCACGAGTAGACGGCGTCGTCCTCGATCTCGTCCGTCGTCACCGCGCGCACCGTCATGTCGTTGGAGTCGGAGGTCAGCACGATCGCCGGCAGCGACTCCTCGTCCCAGCCGAAGGAGCCCAGCCCCGGGCCAGGGCCCGTGTACATCACGATCCGGCGGTCGATCCCGGGCACGGAGGCCACGGCCAGGGGCCGCTCCAGCAGCGTCGCCTGCAAGGGCACCGTGTAGGCGCTCAACGGGGAGACGACCACCGTGCGGGTCGCCTCGCTGGCGCCCGAGCGCACCTCCGGCAGCTCGACGCCCTCGGGCAGGGCGTTGAAGGAGGCCGGGCCGATGGTGACGTCAGCGCCCAGCTGGCGGGCCACCTGCTCCGCGAGCTCGGACACCCCCGCACCCGCAACCGCGCCGCCGCGCGAGGGCGGCGTCACCGCCACCCGCCCCTCGGCGTCGGTCAGCAGGGCGAGACCCACGAGGTGGGAGGTAGCCGGGTACCACTCGATGCGGGCGACGACGCCGTGCCCGCGCAGGCAGCTGGCGACCTCGTCCGGGCTCGTGCCCGGGGCGATGAGTACGCCCTCGGTGCGGTTCCAGCGCTGGGAAGCATCCTGAGCCATCTGTGGCCTCCTGTCGGTCAGGTGCGGCGGTCCGGGGCCATTGTGTCAGCATCCGGCCGACGTGCGCACGGACTCGGCCCCGGCTGGCCCCTGTCGTGCGCGTCAGTCCTGAGCGGCCGCCCGACGGCGCAGCCGGTCCACCTCGTAGAGGCTGATACCCGTCGCGACGGCGGCGTTGAGGGACTCGACGGTGCGGGAGATCGGGATCGAGGCGATCGTGTCGCAGGTCTCGCGCACGAGGCGGGACAGTCCCGTCCCCTCGGCCCCGGTGACGACGACGAGGGGCCCGTCGGCCAGGGTGAGGTCCTCCATGAGGGTGTCGCCACGGCCGTCGAGCCCGACGACGAAGCAGCCCTCCTTCTTCAGCCGCTCCAGGGCGCGCACGAGGTTCGTCTCGCGAGCCACCGGCACGCGGGCGGCGGCCCCGGCCGACACCTTCCACACGGTGGCGTTGACCCCCACCGCCCGGCGCTCGGGGATGATGACGCCGTCGGCACCGAAGGCGCCCGCTGAGCGCAGCACCGCCCCGAGGTTGTGCGGGTCCGTCACCTGGTCGAGGGCGACCATGAGCGGGACACGCCCCACGCCGCGGGCACGGTCGAGCAGGTCGAGAGCGGTGACGTACTCGTACTCGGGCACCTCGATGGCCACGCCCTGGTGGACCGCGCCCTCCGTCAGAGCCTCCAGATCGAGCTTGGTCGTCTCCAGGACGGGGGCGCCCAGGAGGGTGGCCCGCCGGACGACGGCGGCCAGGCGGTCGTCGGACGTGGCGGAGACGGCCATGAACACGCGGCTCATCGGCACACCGGCGCGGGCGGCCTCGGCGACGGCGTTGCGGCCGCAGACGATCTCGTAGCCGGCGGGCACCTCGAAGCGGCGGCGGATCCTCTCCAGCTGCTTGGCACGGGTGGGCTGGGCGGCGCGGGCCTCCGCGCGTGCCTTCGCCCTGGCCTTGGGGTGGCCGACGCGGTCCTCCGCCTTCGGGGTCGGGCCCTTGCCCTCAAGCCCCTGGCGGCGGTTGCCGCCGGAGCCCTTGGTCGGGCCCTTCTTCGTGCCCGGACGGCGCTTGGCGCCGGGGTACTGCTCGTTTCCAGCCATGGTCTCGGTCCTTTCTGGGCCGGTGCCCAGGTCGTGTGAGGGGCAGGGCGCCGGGTCCCTGCACGGGCAGGGCTCAGGCCAGGTGCCAGCGCGCCCCGGAAGGGGAGTCCTCGACGACGACGCCGGCGTCCGCCAGCCCGTCGCGCAGGGCGTCGGCCCGGGCCCAGTTCTTGTCGGCTCGGGCCTGCGCACGCTCCTGAAGGAGGGCGGACACGAGGTGATCGAGAGCCCTCAGGGCCGCATCCTGGTCGCCAGTCCTTCCCGTGCCCAGGACCCGCTCGCGCCAGGGCTCGGCCAGCGGGTCGAGTCCCAGGACGTCGAGCTGGGCGCGCAGCCCCAGGGCCTCGTGCGCAACCTCCTGCGCCTCGGGCTGTGGGGCCGCGAGCGCCGTGTTGAGCCGCTTGAGTGCCGTGTGGACCTCGGCCATGGCCCCCGCCAGGTTGAGGTCGTCGTCCATGGCGGCGCGGAACGGTGCCGACAGAGGGAACGTGCGCAGGGTCTCGGTGCCGACGTCGACCCGCTCGGCCCCTGCGAGCTCACGGGCACGGGTGAGCGCCGTCGTCAGGCGCTCCCACAGGGCGGCGGCGTCGGCCAGGCTCTCCTCGGAGAACTCGACCGTGGAGCGGTGGTGGACGGTGCCCAGCGCCAGGCGCAGGACAGCGGGGTCGTAGCGCTTGAGCAGCTCGCCGACGACGAGGGAGTTGCCCAGCGACTTACTCATCTTCTCCCCCTTGACCGTTACCCAGGCGTTGTGGACCCAGTGGCGGGCGAAGCCCCAGCCGGCCCCGTGGGACTGCGCCTGCTCGTTCTCGTGGTGGGGGAAGCGCAGGTCGATGCCACCGCCGTGGATGTCGAACTCCTCACCGAGGAAGCGCCTGCTCATGGCCGAGCACTCCAGGTGCCAGCCGGGCCGACCCCGCCCCCAGGGGGCGTCCCAGGCGGCGTCGGCCGGCTCAGAGGCCTTGGCCCGCTTCCACAGGGCGAAGTCACGCGGGTCGCGCTTGTCGGCCTCGACGTCGGCGTCGATCTGGGACTCGTCCTCGGTGGAGGCCAGGTCCGCCAGGCGCTGGTTGGTGAGCGAGCCGTAGTCCGCCAGGGAGCGGACGTCGAAGTAGACGTTGCCCGCGGAACCGACGTAGGCGTGACCGGCGTCGAGCAGGCGCTGGACGAGGTCGATCTGCTCGGGGATCGTGCCGGTGGCCCGCGGCTCGTAGGTGGGGGCGCCCACGCCCAGGGCGCGGTAGGCGGCGTCGAACTCGCGCTCGAAGCGCTGGGCCCACGCCCACCACGGGACGGGAGGCTCGGCAGCAGCGGACTTGACGAGGATCTTGTCGTCGATGTCGGTGACGTTGCGGACCATGAGGACGCGCTGTCCCTGGCGCTCAAGCCAGCGGCGCATGACGTCGAAGGCGATGCCCGAGCGCATGTGGCCGATATGGGGCGAGCCCTGAACGGTGGCACCACACAGGTAGATCGCGACCTGGCCGGGGGTGACGGTGGGTGCGAGCGGCACGACGGACCGGGTGGCCGAGTCGTACAGGCGCAGGGAGGGCGCGGGAGCGGTGGTGTCAGTCACCGGCCCAGAGTAGTGGCTGGGCAGCGGGGGATCCGGAGGACTCCGTCACCCAGCAGGGCGCCGTCAGCGCGCACCGGCACCGAGAAAGCGGCCCCACCGCACACTTCCCATGGTTTTCCCAGGTTGTTTCGGGGGGAACGCTCAGGTCTATCCGGTTACCTATGTTTCACCGCAGGACGGAACGGACCACGAGGGTTGGGGAACCCGACGACTGATCCGGACCGAGGTCCAGCAGGGTCCTAGGGAGCCCGGCTGAGCCGCTTCTGCGACGGAGGGACGCTCCCTCGGGCTGGGAACCCGGTAGGCGAGCCCCTCGATGACGAAAGCCCTCGGGCCCGGGTGACCGGACCCGAGGGCTTCGTCATACCGGCGGCGACAGCAGCGACCGTGGAACCGGAGCCGCAGACAGCGCAGCAGGTGGATCCGGTTGCCACCCGTATCGCCCACAATGGTCCGGTGACCGTCGACGCACTCATCCCCACGCCGTCGGCCGCCTTCTGTCCCCAGCACCTGAGCGGCGCCTGCCGCTCCTGCCCGCACCAGGACCTGCCGGTGGTCGAGCAGCTGGCCGCCAAGCAGCGGCGGGTGGTGTCCCTGCTGGCCGGGGCCGTGCCCGAGGACGCCTGGCTGCCCGCTGTGCCCAGCGCACCCACGCGCTTTCGCAACAAGGCGAAGATGGTGGTCTCCGGCACGAGTGGGCGGCCGGTGCTGGGCATCCTCGGACCCGACGGCGTCGGGGTCGACCTGCGCCGCTGCCCGCTGCACGTCGAGGACATCGAGCGGGCCCTGCCGGTCCTCGCCGCGGCGGTGAGCAGGCTCGGGCTGGAGCCCTACGACGTCGCCCGTCGCCGCGGTGAGCTCAAGCACCTGCTCGTCACCGCCTCCCCCGACGGCGACCTCATGGTCCGCTGGGTGCTGCGCTCGCACCACCACCTGCCCGCGCTGCGCGCCGACCTGGCCCGGCTGCGCCGCGAGCTGGGCACGCTCGCCGTCATGAGCGCCAACATCCAGCCCGTGCACCAGGCCGTCATCGAGGGCGAGGAGGAGGTCCTGCTCACCCAGGAGCCGGGGGCGGACCGGATGCTCATGCGCCTGAGCCTGCCCGGGCTCGCGACGCACCCGCACGGGGGCGCAGGCCGTCCGGGCAGCGGGGGCCCGGGCGAGTCCCGCCCAGGCGCGGGGCGCGAGCTGCCGCTCATGCTGCCCACCCGCTCCTTCTTCCAGACCAACACCGCGGTCGCCGAGCAGCTGTACGCCACCGCCGCCGCCTGGGCCCAGGACCTCTCCCCCGCCCGGGCGCGGGAGCCCGTACGGGTGTGGGACCTGTTCTGCGGGGTCGGCGGCTTCGCCCTCGCCCTGGCCGGCGAGGGCCGACGGGTCCACGGCGTGGAGGTCTCGGCCCCCGCCATCGAGGGGGCGCGGGCCGCGGCCGTGCTCATGGGGCTGGACGAGCAGGCGGTGTCCTTCACGCCCGGCGACGCCAGGCTCCTCGACCCCTCACGGGCGCAGGCGCTCGGCGGCGTGCCCGACCTGCTGGTGGTCAACCCGCCACGGCGGGGCATCGGGGCCGAGCTCGCGGAGCGCATCACGGCCTCCGGGGTGCGGCGGGTGCTCTACTCCTCCTGCCACCCTGCGAGCCTGGCCACGGACCTGGGGCACATGGGGCCGCTACGGGTGCGCCGGGCCCAGGTCTTCGACATGTTCCCGCACACTGACCACGCCGAGGTGCTCGTCGAGCTCGTGCGCGCCTGAGACAGCGAGCCCGGCGACCGCCCTCAGCGACGCAGGGAGGCCAAGGCCCCGCGCACGCCGACAAGCGCCTTCGCAATGGCCTCGGACTCGTCGGGAACCTCAAGGTCGCGCACCGCCACGGCGGCCTCCGCCAGGGCACGGGCCTCGGGGAAGCCGCCCTCGGCCAGCGTCCAGGCACGCACCGACGGCGTCGCCCCGGCCAGCTCCTGGGGCACCGCCGAGCACACGGGGCCACCGGCGAAGCCGACCGCGCCGGCGTCGGCGGCCGTCGCCGGACGCGCTGGCGCGGGAGCCTGCGCGGTGTCGGGCACCTCCCCGGCGGGGCCGTCAGCGTCCGGCGCAGCGGCACCCGTCGCGGCCTGTGGCGCCTCCTGCGCCGCCAGCGCCGACACGAGTGCGCCCAACGGGGCCTCGGCGTCGGTCAGGGCCTCGGCGACGAGCTCGAGGTCACCGGCCACCAGCTGGGCGCGCGCCCGGAACAGGCCCAGGCGCTGGGACAGGGACACGGACTCGCCGCTGAGCGCCGCCACGAGCTCACGCAGGGAGCCGACGGCGTCATTGGCCTCCAGGGAGTCGGCCCCGTCAAGGACCTGGTTGGCGAAGAAGCCGGCAGCAAGGTTGTGCAGACGCAGCAGCGCGATGGCGAAACGCACGGAGTCGGTGTCCGAGCGCAGCTCCTCCACCTGCCCCGCCAGCGGGCGCAGCTCCTCGGCGGCCTCCAGCAGGAGGGCGTCCACCTGCGCGTGCTGCCCGCTCAGCGCGCCGTCGCAGGCCTCACGCAGGGCCTCACGCAGGCCCGCCAGGCGCGCGGCGAGCCGGCCGATGTCGGCCACGCGGCGCCCCAGCAGGTCCACCAGGCGCGTGCACTCGTCGAGCAGGGCCACCAGTCCGCCGGTGGAGGACTCGATGCTGTTCATGCCGGCGAGGATCTCGGCGACCGGCCCCTCGGCGTCGGGACGCTCGGGGATGTCGACGCCGCAGGCGACGAGGGCGGAGACCTCCGCCGCGAGGGTCTGGCGAGTGAACTCGACGATGTCGCGGTAACCCAGGGCCCGCAGCTCCGCCAGGAGGGCGGCCTGCCCGGCGGCGGCAACCTCCCGGGCCGTGGATCCGGCCTCTGCGGAGGCGGCCTCGACCTCGCGCACGCGGGCGTAGACGGTCTCCATCTGGTCGCGCAGATCGGTGAGCATCGGCAGGGTGCGCACGGACAGGTAGCCGTCACCCGAGGGGACGATGGTGCCGAACACCCGGTAGCAGCTGCCGTCCGAGGCCTTGTTGGTGATGTACGCCGACACGGCCCTGCCCTGCTCGAGGCTGTCCCAGATGGAGCGGTACACCCCGGCGGGCATGACCTCGTGGCGCACGACGTTGTGGGCCCGGCCCACGAGAGCGCCGCGCGGGTAGCCCGACAGGCGCATGAAGGTGGAGTTCGCCCGCCGGATACGCCCCTGGGCGTCGGTGGTGGAGAAGAAGATCTCGTCGGCGAGGTACGTGCGCTCAGCGGGGACCGCGGAGTCGGCGGTCTCGGCGCTGAGACCTGCGGGGGCGTCGGCCATGAGGACCTTCCTGGACGGAACGAGACGTGCAACCGCCCCCGAGGGTACTCGCCGCCCGCCACCGACGCAGCCGACCGGCCGCCGCCCGGTGCCCGGTGCGGCCCACCCGACGGGGCACAGGCCCAACGTAGCCGACGCCCCGCCCGACGGGGCTCAATCCCGTTGTCAAGGACTGCTGTCCCCCTTGACCTGCGTCACAACCGGCGCCCAGGCTGGACGCATGAGCGCACGTCCTTCGCACCTCCTGCTGCGGCGACGCACCCTCCTGACGGTGCCGCCCCTCCTGGTCATGCTCGCCGCCTGTGACACCCCCGCCCCTCGGCCGAAGGACGGTCCCGACGACCCCGCCTCCGAGCTGCCCTCCGACGTCGAGCCACGCATCCTCGACCTGGCGGAGACGATGTATGCCGAGGCCGTCACCGCCTGTAACACGCTCGGCGCCACCGTGCTCACCCACAGCCTGACCCAGAGCCCGGCGGCGAACGCCGTCGTCTGTCCCGCCGGGGTCGGGATGACGCTCGCGCTCCTGTACGCCGGGGCAACCGAGCTGCCCGAGAAGGTGGACCAGCTCCTCGGCTTCGACGCCACCGCCTCCTACCCCAGGGGGCTGCCCGAGGAGCGTGACGCCGCCTGGTCGGCCGTCCTCACCAGCCTGCTGCGCCTTGACGCCGCCGACACCTCCGCCCTGGCCGACTTCGACCCCAACGAGCTGCCGGAGCAGCCTCTTCTTCATGTCGCATCCCGCGCCGTGCTCGTACAGCCCGACAAGGAGGAGCCGGGCATCAAGGTGAGCCAGGTGTACCTCGACAACCTGCGCAGCTGGTACCGGGCCCAGGCGGTCCAGGTGTCCCGGGACGAGGCGCAGGACTCCCTCGACGCCTGGGCCTCCTGGCACACCGGCGGGCTCATTCCCTCCAGTGCCATCAAGGTCACCGAGAACACGCGCCTCGTGCTGCAGAACGCCATACTGTTCGCCGCCCAGTGGATGAGCCCCTTCGACGCGGAGGACACCTATGAGCACAGCGAGTTCCACCGCGCCGACGGCAGCACCTCGCCCGCCGAGCTCATGCACCAGACCGGTGAGTTCACGATGGTCTCCGGCGAGGGCTGGCGCGCCCTGCGCATCCCCTACAACCTGTCCACCTACGAGCTCGTCATGGACATCATCCTCCCCGACGACGTCGTGCACCCGGCAGACCTGCCCGCCGAGACCTGGGCCGAGGCCACCGCCCTGCTGGAGGAGAAGCAGGGCGCGTCTCAGGGTGAGGTCAACCTCGCCCTGCCCCGTCTCGACCTGTCCTCAGACACGCTCGACATCCTTGAGATCCTGGCAGACGTCGGCATCGTCGTGGACGAGGTGCCGCATATCGGTGGCGGGTTGCACGTGGATAAGTTCGCCCAGCAGGTGAAGCTGCGTGTCAAGGAGGAGGGCACCGTCGGGGCGGCAGTGACCGAGGTGGAGATCGGGGTAACGGCAGTGCCGGCGCCGCCGGCGGAGGACTTCATCTGCGACCACCCCTTCGTCCTGCGGGTGGTCGACCGGGCCAGCGGCGTGTGCGTCATCGAGGCGGCCGTCGTCGACCCGGCGGCGGACTGAGACCCACAGGAGGGTACGTCCCGCCGTCTCCCCCTGTCGTCGCGGTCTGTGCGCGTAGTCTCAGACACATCGCGCCACCCGCCGACCGCCTACTGCCCCCCTCGCACCAGGAGACGTCATGACCGTTGAGATCGTCCGCCAGTCCAGCCCCGAGATCGTCGAGGCGCTGGGACGCCTCATCCCCCAGCTCTCGCGCACGGCCACGGCCCTGAGCGCCGAGCAGTGCGAGGCCTTCATCTCCCAGCCGGGCGTCTTCCTCTTCGTCTACCGCTCCTCCCGGAGGGCCGAGGACGGCACCTACCCGATCCTCGGCATGCTCACGCTGGCGACCTTCACGATCCCCACCGGCCTGCGCGCCTGGGTGGAGGACGTCGTCGTCGACTCCTCGGCCCGTGGCCAGGGCGCCGGACGAGCCCTCGTCGAGGCGGCGGTCGCGCACGCCGGCGAGCTGGGGGCGCGCACGGTGGACCTCACCTCCCGTCCCTCGCGTGAGGCCGCCAACCGGCTGTACAAGCGGGCGGGCTTCGAGCTGCGCGAGACCAACGTCTACCGCTTCAGCGGAGGCAAGTGATCCGTGGCCGCCGGGACCGTCTGGGCTCAGGCGGTGCCCATCAGGCGGTGCCCAGCGGCCAGGTGCTGAGCCCCTCGGGCGTGCGGTAGGGCACCACGCCGGTGGCCTCGTAGGCCAGGTGCCAGTCCACGAGGGCGGCGACCGAGGGCGTGGTGACGTCGCAGCCGGCGATGACGTCGTCGGGGGCACCCGCCATGGCGACGGCGACGTCGGCCACGGCGTGCATGGACATGTCGTTCCATGAGTCGCCGACGGCGATGGTGCGCAGCACCTGGCCCTCGTAGCGCGCGCCGGGCGCCGTGAGCATGCCGACAAGCTCGCTCAGGCCGGTGCCCTTGGACAGTCCCGTGGGGACAAGGTCGATGAAGTCCTGGTTGCGCGCGCCGGCGAGGTGCTCGCCCCAGCGCTCGGCGACGATGGCCTCGATGCGGTCGGCGGCCGAGGGGTCCCCGAGCCGCAGGGGGATGCCGATGACGCTGCGGCCCGCGAGCTGTGCGGTGGTGGCGTCCGCGAAGAGGGTCAGCAGCTCGGTGCCGCCGCTGTTGGTGTGGTGCAGGCGCAGGTCCCCGGAGGTGGTCGTGCAGAAGATCGTGATGGGGTCCTCGGCGCTGAGCACCTCGAGGACCTCGTCGACGAGCCCGTCGGGCAGACTGCGCTGAGCCAGGACGCGGCCGTCGGCGTCGAGGAGGACCGCCCCGGTGTACAGGACGGCGTAGTCGTAGGCGACGCCGGTGCCCTCCAGGGCGCTGGCGAGCGCGGTGTTGGAGCGTCCCGTGTTCATGACGAGCAGGTGCCCGGCGGCCCGCCAGCGGGCCAGGGCCTCGACGTCGCGCTCGCTCATGCGCCCGTCGAAGAGGAGGGTGCCGTCCATGTCTGACGACAGCACGAGCCGGGGGTGCTCCGGGGTGCCGATGGGGTGGGCCGACGGCGGCTGGGCGGCGGCGCGTGCGGTGCTGTACTCAGACATGGTGGGCTTCTCAGGACTCGGGGACGTTGCGCTCGAGCTCGGCGATCCAGGCAGCGGCGGAGGCGTCCGAGGGCATGCGCCAGTCCCCGCGCGGGGACAGGGAGCCTCCGGAGACCACCTTGGGGGCGTTGGGCAGGGTGGAGCGCTTGAACTGCTGGGAGAAGAAGCGCCGGAGGAACAGCAGCTCCCACTTCCTGATGGTAGCCAGGTCGTAGGAGACCTTCTCCTCCTCGGGGATGCCCGTGGGCCAGCCGCCGGTGGAGGCGTCCGCCCAGGCCCGCTCGGCCAGGTAGGCGATGCGTGAGGGCCGCGCCCCCTGACGCAGGACGTGCCAGAGGGTGAAGTCCTGCAGGGCGTAGGGGCCGATGCGCGCCTGCGTGGACTGGATGGGCTGGCCCTGGGAGGCGGGCACGAGCTCGGGGCTGATCTCCGTGGCGAGGACGGCCAGGAGGGTCTGGCTGACCTCCTCGGAGAACAGGCCCTCGGCGGCGACCCACCGGATGAGGTGCTGGATGAGGGTCTTGGGGACGCCCGCGTTGACGCCGTAGTGCGCCATGTGGTCCCCGACGCCGAAGGTGCACCAGCCCAGGGCGAGCTCGGACATGTCACCGGTGCCCAGCACGATGCCGCCGCGCTGGTTGGCGATGCGGAAGAGGAAGTCCGTGCGCAGCCCGGCCTGGACGTTCTCGAAGGCGACGTCGTAGACCTCGGTGCCGCGCTCACCCAGGCCGTAGGGGTGGCGCATCTCGGTGAGCATCTGGGTGGCGGTGGGCCTGATGTCGAGGGTCTCGACGTGGCAGCCCAGGGCCGTGGCCAGGCGCAGGGCGTTGGCCTTCGTCTCCTCGCTCGTGGCGAAGCCCGGCATCGTCAGTGCGTGGATGTGCTCGCGGGGCAGGCCCAGGCGGTCGACGGCGCGGGCGGCCACGATGAGCGCCTGGGTGGAGTCCAGCCCGCCGGAGACGCCGATGACGATCTTGGGGCAGCCGATGGCGCGCAGGCGCTGAACGAGGCCGGCGACCTGGATGCTGTAGGCCTCGTAGCAGTCCTGGGCGAGGCGCTCGGGGTCGTCGGGGACGAAGGGGAAGCGGTCGACGGTGCGCAGCAGACCGATGTCCGTGCGCGGGACGCTCAGGCGGTCGGCGCCGATGTCGACGGTGCGGAAGGCTCCGGTGGCGGTGAAGGTCGCCGTGTCGCGGCCGACCTCCCCGGAGCGGCTGAGGGTCTGGCGGTTGTCGTCGAAGGTGCCGCGGCGCAGGCGCTCAGCGACCAGAGCCTCGACGTCGACGTCGACCACCGTGGCCCGGGGCCCCTGGGGGAAGCGCTCGGTGGAGCCCAGGAGCGTGCCGTTCTCGTAGACGAAGGTCTGCCCGTCCCAGGCGAGGTCCGTGGAGGACTCGCCCTCGCCCGCGGCGGCGTAGACGTAGGCGGCGAGGTTGCGGGCGCTGGAGGCGCGGGCGAGCAGCTCACGGTCCTGCGCGCGCCCGACCGTGATCGGAGAGCTGGAGACGTTGAGCAGGACCGTGGCGCCCGCGAGCGCCGCGAAGGTGGAGGGCGGGGCGGGCACCCACATGTCCTCACAGACCTCGACGTGGAAGACCAGTCCCGGCACGTCCGTGACGTTGAACAGGAGGTCGGAGCCGAAGCTCACCAGCGCGTCGGTGCCGGCGGCGTCGCCCCCGCACACCACCGGCTCCCTGACCCCGCGCAGGGTGATCCAGGTGTCGACCTCCACGCTGTCCCCGGGGGCGAAGTAGCGCCTCTCGTAGAACTCCCCATAAGTGGGCAGGTAGGACTTGGGGACCACGCCGTGGACCTCACCCCCGGCGATGACGACGGCGCAGTTGTACAGGCGGCCGCCCACCCGCAGGGGCGCGCCGACGACGAGGGCGGGCAGGATCTCGGTGCTGGCCGCGCGGATGGTCTCGATGGCGGCGAGGACCTCGTCCAGCAGGACCTCGCTGAGCAAGAGGTCGTCCACGGTGTAGCCGGTGAGCCCGAGCTCGGGGAAGGCGGCCAGGGCCACCCCCTGTTCGCCGAGGGCACGGGCCTGCTCGATGACCGCCGCGGCGTTGGCCGCCGGGTCCGCCAGCCGCACGGGCAGGGTGACGGCCGCGACGCGGGCGAAGCCCTGGTCGTAGGCGGAGCGGAAGACGATCGACGGCCGGTCGGCGGCAACGGTGCTCATGGTCCGAGTCTCGCACGGGGCCGCGGAGCCTTGAGGGTCGGGCTCTCTCACCGCCCGGTCCCCTGCGGGAGGAGGATGGGCGCATGAGCGCCCCCGCCTACCCGCCCGCCCCCTGCCCGCAGCCGGTCGCCCCCGGCACCCGCACGGTCTTCGCGCACCGCGGGGCCAGCGCCCTGGCGCCCGAGAACACGCTGGCCGCCTTGAGGCGCGCCGCAGCTGAGGGGGCCGCCTGGGTGGAGCTCGACGTCGACGTCATCGGTGACGGCACGGTCATCGTCATCCACGACTCGCGCCTGGACCGTACGACCAGCCACCGCGGCTCCTACTACGACCTCACGGCCGAGGACCTCGCGTGCATCGACGCCGGGTCGTGGTTCGTCACCGAGGAGGGGCGGCGTCCCTACGTGGGCGAGCCCCTGCCCACCCTGGGCGCGGCGCTGGGGGTCGTCGGCGAGGCCGGGATGGGGGTCAACGTCGAGCTCAAGTCCTGCGAGGCGGGGGCCGCCGCCTGCCGCCGCCTGGTCGACGGCGTCGGCGCCCTGCTGGAGGAGCACGAGGAGAGGCACCCCAGCTCACCGGTGCTCGTCTCCTCCTTCAACCCGCTGCTGCTGGAGCGCATGGCCCGCCGTCGGCCTGCCGCACCGCGCGCCCTGCTCACGGAGAACGGGCTGCTTCTGGACGACTGGCGCTCCTACGTGGAGGAGCTCGGCGCGGTCGCGGTCAACCCCGGCGAGCGGACCCTGGAGCGCGCTCGGGTGGAGGAGATCAGGGCGCTGGGGTACGGCGTCAACGTGTGGACCGTGAACTCGGTGCAGCGTGCCTGCGAGCTCTTCGACTGGGGGGTCACGGGGGTCTTCACCGACCGCATCCACGATTTCAGGATTCTCCCCGGGAACAGATATGATTTCCGCGTCGGAGCGCACCGAGCACGAGGGGATCAGGGACCCCGATGACCTGCCGGAGCGTTCGGAACGACGCGACTCAGGGACCGCGTCACCGAGCCCGACCGAGGCCTCGCACGTCACCGTGCGAGGCCTCACTTTCTCTGCCGGTCAGAGGGGCTCAGCTGTGGTAGAGCCTCTTGAGCCCCTCGACGTAGGTGCGCATCTCCTCGACCATGCCGGTGTCGAGGAGCTCGGGCGCCTGGGAACCGGGTGTTGTTGAACACAGCCACTGCAGCTGGAGCCCGTCGCTCAGGGCGGTGAGCGTGCGGGCGATGAGCACCGACGGCGTCTGCGGCTGCACGAGGCCGTTGGACTTGCCTCGCTCGAGGGCCCGCTCCAGGCGGGAGATGGTCGAGGTCAGATGCTCGGTCACCCAGCTGTGGGCGGGGTGCTCGGCGTCGAGGACGGCGACGGCGGTGGCCGTGTAGATGGCGACGAGGTCGCGGTGGCGGGAGTTGTGCTCGACAACTCTCACGAAGGCGTCGAGCAGCATCCACGGGTCCTCGTCCAGGCGCGGGTCCTGGAGCATCGAGGCGATCATCTCGCGGTCACGTCGCTCCAGGACCTGGGCGAAGAGCTGCTCCTTGGAGGAGAAGTGGTGCAGGAGCCCCGCCTTGGAGATGTCGGCGGCCTGTGCGATGTCCGCCAGGGAGGTGCCGGTGAAGCCGCGGGCGCCGAAGAGGGCGACGGCCTCGTTGAGGACGCGCTCACGCTTGTCCTCACTGCCGGCGCGCGGTCGCCCGGGGCCGCGGCGGGGCGGGGCGGGAGTGGTGAGGGTGTCGGCGACGGGCCCGGAGACGTCTGCGGTCATGACAGGCATTGTTACACCCGGTCAGATGCCTCACGGGCCGAGGCCCCTGCGGCCGGTCCTCCCACGGTGGGAGGACCGGCCGCAGGGGCCTCGATGGTGCGGGCCGGGCCCGGCTCAGGCTCCCTGCCCCGCCGAGGCTCAGGCGGCGCTGGGGGCGCTGGGGGCCGAGGCCGCGGAGCGGGTGCGACCGGGACGGGCCGTGAGGCTCAGGCCTGCGAGGACGTCGTCGGACACGTCGGCGACGACCTCCTGGCCGTCGGCGACCTCACCGGAGAGGATGAGGCGCGCCAGGCGGTCACCGATCTCACGCTGCACGAGGCGGCGCAGCGGCCGGGCGCCGTAGACCGGGTCGTAGCCCTCGTCGGCGAGCCACTCGCGGGCCGCGGGCGTCACCGTGAGGCTGAGGCGACGGTCCACGAGGCGACGGGCCATGCCCGCCAGCTGCAGGTCGACGATCTGACCGAGCTCGCTCTTGCTCAGCGGCTCGAAGACGAGCGTCTCGTCCAGACGGTTGAGGAACTCGGGGCGGAAGGAGGCGCGCACCGCCCCCATGACCGCCTCGTGCTTCTCCTCCGGGGAGAGCACCGGGTCCCCGAGGAACTGGCTGCCGAGGTTCGAGGTCAGCACGAGGATGACCTGACGGAAGTCGACGGTGCGTCCCTGGCCGTCGGTGAGACGGCCGTCGTCGAGCACCTGCAGGAGGATATCGAAGACCTCCGGGTGGGCCTTCTCCACCTCGTCGAGCAGGACGACGCTGTAGGGGCGACGACGCACGGCCTCCGTGAGCTGGCCGCCCTCCTCGTAGCCGACGTAGCCCGGAGGGGCGCCCACGAGGCGGGCCACCGAGTGCTTCTCCGAGTACTCGCTCATGTCCAGGCGCACGATGGCCCGCTCGTCGTCGAAGAGGAAGTCCGCGAGCGACTTGGCGAGCTCGGTCTTGCCGACGCCGGTCGGGCCGAGGAAGAGGAAGGACCCGGTGGGGCGGTCGGGGTCGGAGACCCCGGCGCGCGAGCGGCGCACGGCGTCCGCGACCGCGGCAACAGCCACCCTCTGGCCCACGAGGCGCTCGCCGATGACCTCCTCCATGCGCAGGAGCTTCTCGGTCTCGCCCTGCAGCAGGCGGCCGACCGGGATACCGGTCCAGGCGGCGATGACCTCGGCGATCTCGGTGGGGCCGACCTTCTCCGCGATCATCGGCTCGACGGCCCCCGCGGAGGCGGCGGCGTCGGCCGCCTCGGCCTCGGCGATCTGGCGCTCCAGGGCCGGCATCTCGCCGTAGCGCAGGCGCCCGGCCTCCTCGAAGCGGGACTCGCGCTCGGCCAGGTCAGCCTTGGTGCGCAGCTCGTCGAGGGCGGCGCGCAGCTCACCGACCTTGTTGTGCCCGGCCTTCTCCGCCTCCCACCGGGCGTTGAGGGCGGTAAGGGCCTCGGTGGCGTCCGCGAGCTCGGCGCGCAGCCGCTCCAGGCGCTCGGTGGCGGCCGCCTTCTCGACGGCGTCACCGGAGCCGGGCGTGTCGGCGTCGGCCCCCTCGGACTCCAGGAGGTAGGCCTCCTCCATGCGCATGCGGTCCACGCGGCGGCGCAGCTCGTCGATCTCGACGGGGCTGGAGTCGAGCTCCATGCGCAGGCGCGAGGCCGCCTCGTCGATGAGGTCGATGGCCTTGTCGG